>DASTQL010000046.1:0-13724 GCA_035761805.1 Jiangellales bacterium
TCGCGACCTCGTTGCGGTGCAGGACCTCGGTGACCAGCTCGGCCACGCGGTCGAGCAGGTGTCCGCGCTCGTCCCGCTCCAGCTGGGTCGCCCCGCGGATCGCCCGTACGGCCACGCCGGTCACCCTAGCCAGGCCCGGGCGAGCTAGAGCCCCACCTCCTGGTAGAGCCGGGCCACCTCGACCGGGGAGAGCGTGCGGCTGCGTCCGGGCCGCAGGTCGCCGAGCCGGATCGGCCCCACCCGGGTGCGCACGAGCCGCTCGACGGGGTGGCCCACCGCGGCCAGCAGGCGCCGGACCACGTGCTTGCGTCCCTCGTGGAGGACCACCTCGACCATGGCCCTGCTGCCGGTGCGTCCGACGACCCGGAACGAGTCGACGGCGACCACACCGTCGTCGAGCTCGACACCGTCCCGGAGCCGCCGGCCCAGGTCGCGGGCGACCGGGCCGTCGACCTCGGCGAGGTAGGTCTTGGCGACCTCGAAGCTCGGGTGCGACAGCCGGTGGGCCAGCTCGCCGTCGTTGGTGAGGAGGATGAGCCCCTCCGTGTCGGCGTCGAGACGGCCCACGTGGAACAGGCGTTGCCGACGCCCCTCGACGTAGTCGCCGAGACTGGGTCTGCCCTCCGGGTCGGACATGGTGCTCACCACGCCGGTGGGCTTGTTCAGCGCGAGGTGCACCAGCCCCGCGGCCTCGGTTCCCACCCGCAGGCCGTCCACCCTGATGACCGCACGCTCGGGGTGCACCCGCACGCCCATCGTGCGCACGACCTCCCCGTCGACCTCGACCCGGCCGGTGGCGATCAGCTGCTCGCACGCACGACGGCTGCCCACACCGGCCGCCGCCAGCACCTTCTGCAGGCGGACACCCTCCTGGGTCACCCCGGGCTCCAGGGGCCGGACGCAGTCTCGGCCTCCAGCTGGGCGGCCTCCGGGAGGTAGGGCGCGAGCGGGGGCAGGTCGTCCAGGGAGCCGAGGCCGACCCGCTCGAGGAAGTAGCTGGTCGTCCGGTACAGCGTGGCCGTGGTCGTCGGGTCGACCCCCGCCTCCTCGACCAGCCCGCGGGAGAGCAGGGTACGCATGACGCCGTCGCAGTTCACGCCGCGGACACCGGAGACCCGGGCCCGGCTGACCGGCTGCCGGTAAGCGACGACGGCGAGCGTCTCCAGGGCCGCCTGGGTGAGGCGCGCCTGCTGGCCGTCGAGCACGAAGCGCTCGACGACGGCCGCGTGCTCGGCGCGGGTGTACAGGCGCCAGCCCCCGGCGACCTCGCGGAGCTCGAACCCGCGGGCCTGCTCGTCGTACTCGGCCGCGACCTCCCGCAGCGCGACCGCGACGTCGGCCGCTGGGGCCTCCAGCACCTGCGCCAGGACGGCCTCGGTCACCGGCTCGTCCACGACGAGGAGCACCGCCTCCAGCGCAGACCTGAGCGCGGCCACACCGGGTCCGGTCACGTCCGTCCTCCCTCCGACTGCACCGCGACCGGGTCGTCGGCGTCGAACTCCTCACCCACGTCGGGTTGCATCTCGTCGCTGCCGGTCCACCGTACGGTGAGCTCGCCCAGCGGCGTCAGCTGGTCGAAGGAGACCGCCCGCTCCCGGTACAGCTCCAGCAGGGCGAGGAAGCGGGCGACGACGTGCAACGTCGAGGGGCAGTCCGCGGACAGCGCCCGGAAGGTCGCTGTCCCCTGGCGGCGCAGCCGGTCGACGAGCACGGCCGCCTGCTCCCGCACGCTCACCTGCTGCTGGTGCAGGTGGGCCGTCGGGATCGCGGGCTGTGGGCGGGGCGTGAGAGCACGCCCGGCCAGGGCCGCGAGCTCCTCCGGCCCCAGGCCCACCACGACCTCCGGGAGCAGCGCGGCGAAACGCTCCTCGAGGCCGACGACCCGCGGATGGCGGCGCGCCTCGTCGGCCATCCGGGTCGCGAGGACGCCGGCCACCTCCTTGTACGCGCGGTACTGCAGCAGCCGGGCGAAGAGCAGGTCCCGCGCCTCCAGCAGCGCCAGGTCCTCCTCGTCCTCGACCTGCCCGCTCGGCAGCAGCCGGGCGGCCTTGAGGTCGAGCAGGGTCGCTGCCACGACGAGGAACTCGCTGGCCTGGTCGAGATCCCAGTCCGGACCGCGAGCCCGGATGTGAGCGATGAAGTCGTCGGTGACCTTGGACAGGGCCACCTCGGTCACGTCGAGCTTGTGCTTGGCGATCAGGCCCAGCAACAGGTCGAACGGTCCGTCGAAGACGTCGAGGTGCACCTCGAACGACACGACCGGGCCTCCACCGGCGAGCCCGACAGCCGGGTCCGGACGGTCGGTCACCCGACCAGTCAAGCACCAGGCGGGCGCAGCCGGCGGACCAGGACGCTGTCGCCGCCACGCTCGTCGAGGTCGGCCAGCATGATCGCCACGGCCTCGCGGACCAGCCTGCCCCGGTCGAGCTTGACCCCGTGGTCGCGTCCGATCCCCAGCCGGGCGAGCTCGAGGTCGTGCAGCTCCTCCGAGGACAGGTAGACGGTGATCTTCTCCTCGTGCCGGATGCGGCCGGACGAAACCACGCTGCGCCCCGCTGGCGGCTCCGCCCGGTCCGGTACCGCCCGGAGCCGGGAGTCGCCGGTCACGAGTTCCACCGGGCGAGGACCTCGCGGGCGAGCGTGCGGTAGGCGTCGGCGCCCGGAGACGCTGGTGCGTACGAGGTGATCGGCGTCTGTGCCACCGTGGACTCCGGGAACCGGACGGTCCGGGACACCACGGTGTGGAACACCTTGTCCCCGAACGCCTCCACCAGCCGGTGCACGACCTCGCGAGCGTGCACGGTCCGGCTGTCGTACATCGTGGCCAGCAGGCCGTCGATGACGAGCCGCTCGTTGAGCCGCTCGCTGACCTTGTCGATCGTCTCCTGGAGCAGCGCCACGCCGCGCAGGGCGAAGAACTCGCACTCCAGCGGGACGATGACGCCGTCGGCCGCGGTCAGCGCGTTGATCGTCAGGAGGCCGAGCGAGGGCTGGCAGTCGACGAGCACGACGTCGTAGTCGGCGAGCAACGGGGCGATGGCGCGCCGCAGCGCGTGCTCGCGTGCCACCTCGCTGACGAGCTGTACCTCGGCGGCGGACAGGTCGATGTTGCTCGGGAGCAGGTGCATGCCCGGGATGTTGGTCTTGAGCAGCACGTCCTCGGCCGGTATCGACCGCTCCATCAGGACGTTGTAGATCGACAGGTCACGCTCGTGCGGGTTGACGCCGAGCCCGACGGACAGGGCGCCCTGCGGGTCGAAGTCGACGAGCAGGACGCGGCGGCCGTACTCGGCCAGCGAGGCGCCCAGGTTGATCGTGGTCGTGGTCTTGCCGACGCCGCCCTTTTGGTTGCACATGGCCACCACCCGGGCGGGCCCGTGCTCCTGGAGCACCGGAGGGTCGGTGAACACCGGGATCGGACGGCCGGTGGGACCGAGGGCGCCGGGCGCCAACTCCTCGAGCGGCGGCGGTGCGGGTTCGGGCGGCGGCGAGGGCACGGTCATGCCGCTCAGTGGGGGAGACGGCCGCCCCGCCCCCAGGACGGTGATCGCGGAACCCGTCTCCGATGGCGGGGCGGGATGGACGGCGGGCGCTGGCGCCGCCGCCCGGGGCTGCTGGGTCGACATGTCCACGGGCCGTCAGAGCTCCTTGCCGTCGTGTCGACATGTGTACGGTGGCGACGCTAAGGAGCGGCTCGGACGGGTTCAAGGAGGCGCGCCGAGCCGCGGTCAGGCGGTGGCACGGGGGTGCGACGCGGCGTAGACCTCCCGGAGCCGGTCTACTGTGACGAGCGTGTAGATCTGCGTGGTGGTCACCGAGGCGTGACCGAGCAGCTCCTGGACGACCCGGACGTCGGCACCGCCGTCGATCAGGTGCGTGGCGAACGAGTGGCGGAGGGTGTGCGGGGAGACGGCCCCCCGGACCCCGGCCCGAGCCGTAGCGGAGCGAAGGACGGTCCAGGCGCTCTGCCGGGACAGCCGCCCGCCCCGGGAGTTGAGCAGCAGCGCCGGCGTGCCGGGACCGCCGGCGGCCAGGGCCGGCCGGGCCCGGACCAGGTAGGCCTCGACCGCCTGCAACGCGTAGCTGCCCACGGGCACGACGCGCTCCTTGCCGCCCTTGCCCCGCAGCCGTACCGCGCCGGACGACAGGTCGAGGTCGTCGCGGTCGAGGCCGACGGCCTCGGAGATCCGGGCGCCGGTCCCGTAGAGCAGCTCGAGGAGGGCGCGGTCGCGCACCGGCAGCGGCCCGTCCCCCACCGCCGCCGCGGCAAGCAGCCGCTCGACCTCGTCGACCGAGAGCGCCCTGGGCAGCCGCCGTGGCGGTGCCGGCGGCCGGACGTCCCGGGCCGGGTCCTGTGCGCCGACGCCCTCGCGGATGAGGAAACGGTGCAGGCCGCGCACCGCTATGACGGTACGCGCGGCAGAGCTGGCCCCGAGCGGCACATGATCGGCGCCACCCTCGCGGAGCGACCGGAGGAACGCCGTGACGTCGGGCTCCGTGGCATCGACCACCTCGACTCCGCGCCCGGCGAGGAAGGTCGTGTAGCGGCGCAGGTCGCGGCGGTAGGACGCCAGCGTGTTGGCCGCCAGACCCCGCTCGACGGCGAGGTGGTCGAGGTAGTCCTCCACCGGGCGCGGTAACCCGCCATGCGTGGTCACCGTGGTCACCGCGTCAGCCCAGGACGTCGGCGAGGTCACGGCACGGCAGGCCGTGCGCCTCGGCGACCGGCACGTACGTGAGCTCGCCGTCATGGGTGTTGAGCCCCTTGGCGAGCGCGGGATCCGCCGCGAGCGCGTCCCGCCACCCCCGGTTGGCCAGCTCGACGACGTACGGGAGGGTGACGTTGGTCAGTGCGTACGTGGACGTGAAGGGCACGGCCCCGGGCATGTTCGTGACGCAGTAGAAGACCGAGTCGTGGACTCGGTACGTGGGGTTGTCGTGGGTGGTCGGACGGCTGTCCTCGAAGCACCCGCCCTGATCGATGGCGATGTCGACCAGGACGCTCCCCGACCGCATCCGGGAGACCAGCTCGTTGGAGACCAGGGTCGGCGCCTTGGCCCCCGGCACCAGCACCGCGCCGATGACCAGGTCGGCGTCGAGGACCGCCCGCTCCACCTCGTACAAGTTGGAGGCGATGGTCTGGGCGTGGCCTTGGTAGATCCGGTCGACCTCGCGCAGCTTTGCGACGTTCTTGTCCAGGATCCACACGTCGGCCTGCATGCCCAGGGCGATGACCGCGGCGTTCATGCCCGAGACCCCGGCCCCGAGCACCACGACCTTGGCCGCCTTGACGCCGGAGACCCCGCCCATCAACACCCCACGACCGCCCTGGGCGCGCTCGAGCACGTGCGCGCCGACCTGGGTCGCCATCCGCCCCGCCACCTCACTCATCGGGGCGAGCAGAGGCAGCGAGAGGTCCGGGAGCTGCACCGTCTCGTAGGCGATCGCGGTGATGCCGGCCTCGAGCAGGGCGTTCGTGCACTCGCGGGAGGCGGCGAGGTGCAGGTAGGTGAAGAGCATCTGGTCGCGACGCATCCGGTGGTACTCGTCCGCCACCGGCTCCTTGACCTTGAGCACGAGGTCGGCCTCGGCCCAGACGTCGTCGGCGGTGTCGACGATGCGCGCGCCGGCGGCCACGAACTCCTCGTCGGTGATCGACGAGCCCTCGCCCGCCCCCTTCTGGACCAGCACGTCGTGCCCGTTGCGCCGCAGTTCGTTGACGCCTGCCGGGGTGATGGCCACGCGGTACTCGTGGTTCTTGAGCTCGCTGGGGATGCCGACCTTCACGGGTATCGCGACCCTTCGCAGTCCCGCCGGCGCCGATGCCGGGCGACCACCCGTTCGGGCGGCGACGCGAGTCTAGTGTTCGCCGCGCGGCGCGGGCGTGAGTGGTATGACCTCACGATGCTCCTCTACGCCGACCTCCCCGCCCGTCGCCTGCGGCAGGTCCTGGCCGACGTGGCCGGTCTCACCTGGTGCCTGCTCGCCGTGCTCGCCGCGCGGGCCGTGCACGCCGCCATCTCCGCCCTGGCAGCGCCGGGGCGCCGCCTCGAGGAGTCGGGCCAGGGCCTGGCCGACGGGCTGGCGAGCGCCGCCGACCGGATCTCCGCGGTCCCGCTCGTCGGTGACGACACCTCCGCCCAGGTACAGCGGGCGGCGGACGCCGCCCAGGGGGTCGCCGACGCGGGCCGGGCCGCGCAGGACGTCGTCGCCCAGGTGGCGACCCTGACCGCGGTGTCCCTGGCCCTGTCCGCGGTCCTGGTGGCCGCCGTCGTCTGGCTCCTGCCGCGAGCGCTGTGGGTACGCCGCGCCGCCCGGACCCGCGCGGTCGCGGCGCACCGCGACGGCGTCGACCTGCTGGCCCTGCGGGCCCTCGCCACGGGGTCGGTGGGGCGGCTGGGCGCCCTGGGCGACGGCGTGGTGGACGGGTGGCGGCGGGGCGACCCCGCCACGGTCGAGCGGCTCGCCGCCGTCCAGCTGGCGCGCCTCGGGCTGGCCCCCACCGTGCGGCGGTGACGACCGGGGCGTCACCGGTACGGCAGCGCCTCCCGGGCGGGCCACGGCGAGCCCGGGTCGCGCAAGGCGTCGTAGCCGGCGCCCTGGCGCGCGGCCCACGCACCGAGCACGCCGACGCAGAGCGTCGGGTTGTGCAGCCGCCCGGCCAGCACCGACACCACGAGGTCGGCGAGCGGGACCCGCACCACCGGCATGTCGGCCTCCTCGTGCTCGCCCACGTGCCGCTCGCCCGGGGGGACGTCGGAGAGCCCACGGGCCAGGTAGACCCGCAGCGACTCGGTCGTCATCCCGGGCGAGGTGAAGTAGTCGACGAGGACCCGCCAGTCCTCCGCGCGCACGTGCGCCTCCTCGTGCAGCTCGCGCCGGGCGGCGGCGAGGTGGTCCTCCCCCTCCACGTCGAGCAGTCCGGCGGGGACCTCGAGCAGCCGGTGCCCCACCGGATGGCGGTACTGCCGGACCAGGAGCACTCTCTCGTCCTCGTCCAGGGCCACGACGCCCACGGCTCCGGGGTGGACGACGACGTCGCGGGTGAAGCCCCCGTCGTCCACCGGCGAGCGCACGACGTCCTGGCGGACCGTGATCACCCGCCCGGTGTCGAGCACCACCCGCGACGAGTCGACCGGCCAGCGCTCCGGCTCGTCGGAGGGTGGCCCGTCCGCCGTCATGCCGGACTCACGCCGGCGAACCCGCGTGCTCGGGTGCCGTAGCGCCGCCCACGGCCGGCAGGGGGTCGACGTCGACGGGCAGCCGCGTCTCCCGCTGGCGGGCCACCGCCGCCCCCACCAGGCCGTGGAAGAGCGGGTGTGCACGCGTGGGGCGCGACCGGAACTCCGGGTGGGCCTGGGTCGCCACGAGGTACGGGTGCACCTCGGGGGGGAGCTCGACGTACTCGACCAGCCGGCCGTCGGGCGACGTCCCGGAGAAGACCAGCCCGGCCGCGGCGAGCCGGTCGCGGTAGGCGTTGCTGACCTCGTACCGGTGCCGGTGGCGCTCGTCCACCCTTCCGGTGCCGTAGAGCTCGCGGACCAGGCTGCCGGGTACGAGGACCGCAGGGTACGAGCCGAGTCGCATGGTGCCGCCGAGGTCGCCGGCCCCCGCGACGATGTCTCGCTGGTCGGGCATGGTGGCGATGACCGGATGCTCGCACCCCGGCTCGAACTCGGCGGAGTTGGCCCCGGCGAGCCCGGCGACGTGCCGGGCGAACTCGATGACCACGCACTGCAGGCCCAGGCAGAGCCCGAGCAGGGGCACGCGGTGCTCCCGGGCGTGGCGGACGGCGCCGACCTTGCCCTCGATCCCCCGGACCCCGAAGCCGCCGGGGACGCAGACGGCGTCGACGTCCTGGAGCTGGCGGGCGGCGCCCTCGGGGGTCCGGCAGTCGTCGGAGGCCACCCACCGGAGGTGGACACGTGCGTCGTGCGCGAAGCCGGCGGCACGCAGGGCCTCCGTGACCGACAGATAGGCATCCGGCAGGTCCACGTACTTGCCCACCAGGGCGACCGTGACGTCGTGGCGCGGGTGGTGCACCCGGCGGAGCAGCTCGTCCCAGGCCCTCCAGTCGACGTCGCGGAAGGACAGCCCGAGGCGGCGCACGACGTAGGCGTCGAGTCCCTCCGCGTGCAGGACCTTGGGGATGTCGTAGATGGACGGCGCGTCGACTGCCGCCACGACGCCCTCGACGTCGACGTCGCACATCAGCGCGATCTTGCGCTTCACGCCGGCGGGGATCGGGCGGTCGGAACGGCACACGATCGCATCCGGCTGGATGCCGACCTGGCGGAGGGCGGCCACCGAGTGCTGGGTCGGCTTCGTCTTCAGCTCCCCCGAGGGGGCGAGATAGGGGACGAGGGAGACGTGCAGGAAGAAGCTGTTGTCGCGGCCCACGTCGTGCCTGACCTGGCGGGCGGCCTCGAGGAAGGGCAGGGACTCGATGTCACCGACGGTGCCGCCGATCTCGTGGACGACGATGTCGACGTCGTCACCGCCCATGGCCAGCATGCGGTCCTTGATCTCGTTGGTGATGTGCGGGATCACCTGGACGGTGTCCCCGAGGTACTCCCCGCGGCGCTCCTTGGCGATGACGGTGGAGTAGACCTGACCCGTCGTCACGTTGGCCGCCCGGGTGAGTTCCCGGTCGAGGAAGCGCTCGTAGTGCCCGATGTCGAGGTCCGTCTCCGCGCCGTCGTCGGTGACGAACACCTCCCCGTGCTGGAACGGGTTCATCGTGCCGGGGTCGACGTTGAGGTAGGGGTCGAGCTTCTGCATGGTCACCCGGAGGCCGCGCGAGGTGAGCAGGGTGCCGAGCGACGAGGCCGTCAACCCCTTGCCGAGGGAGGAGGCGACCCCCCCGGTGACGAACAGGTGCTTCGCCGGCTGCGACGCCACTCGGTCTCCCCGTGGTCTCGACGGGGGCGGCCCAGCTGACCCGGGACCGCCAGGTCCACGGGACTCCAGCCTAACAGTCAACGAGCCGTCAGCCCGGCGTAGACAGCCGCGACCTGCCGGGCCGTGTCGTCCTCGTCCGGCCATCCCTGGGACCGGGCGGTGGCGTCCCGGACCAGGCGTGCGGCCAGGTCCGGGTCTGCGACGACCCGGTCCACGGCCGCGGCGACCGCCCGGGCGTCGCCGGCGGGGACCAGCAGCGCGGCGTCCCCGGTCAGCTCGGGGACGCCGCCCACCGCCGTGGCCACGACCGGGACGCCGGCCCGGACGGCCTCCTGGATGACGAGGGGTCGCGCCTCCCAGTGGCTGGTGAGGACGTGGACGTCGGCGGCGGCCATCAGGTCGGCCACGTCGTCGCGGCGGCCCAGGAGCACCACGGGCAGCCGCTCGGTGGTGATCCGGCGTTGCAGTTCGCCTCGGAGCGGACCGTCGCCGACCACGACCACGAGCGGCGCCGGGTCCCGGTCGCGCCACACCCGCGCTGCCCCGAGCAACGTGGTGTGGTCCTTCTGCGGGGCCAGCCGTCCGACCGCGAGGACCAGTGGGCGGCCGCCGGCCGCCAGCTCGTCCCGGACCTCGGCGCGGGAGCGGACGGGTGGGGGGAGCGGTGCGGCGGCGACCGGGGCGGGCCGGGCGTCGGGCGAGCCCAGCGCCCGCGCGCGCGCCACCAGGTCGTGACTGGCGCCCAGGGTCACGTCGGCGCGCCGGGCCGCCAGCCGCTCGAGCGCCGCCAGCAGCCTCCGGCGGGGACCCGTGGCCAGCACCGCGTTGTGCCAGGTGGCCACCAGCGGGACGCGACCGGGGCGCCGCCGCCCGAGAGCCAGGCCGGCGAACGCGGCCGCCCGGAAGCCGTGGGCGTGGACGACGTCCGCGCCCCGCGAGAGCCGACGCAGGCGTCGGACGGCGGCCACGTCCCGCCCGGGTCGGGGCGACGCGGCGACGTCGAGCGGCAGGAAGCTCGCCCCGGCCGCCCGGAAGCCGAACGCCGCCTCGGTCTCCGGGGGACCGACCACGGTGACGTCCCAGCCGAGCCCGGGCAGCCGCTCCACCAGCGACCGCACGTGCTGGCCGACCCCCCCGGTGCTCGTCGCGATCACATGGGTCACCCTCATGGCCCCTCCCCCCCGGCGGCAGCCCGGCGGCGCCTCGCGTCCAGCACGGCTCGCAGCGTACGGCGGTCTGCGACCGCGGCCACGACGACGGCGGCGGCGGCGGAGCAGGTGGCGACGAGGAGACCCGTCGCGAGCGTGCCGGCGGCCCCAGTGGGGGGCAGCCACCTCGCCAGCCCGAGCCCGAGGGCGCCACCGACGACGGCGGCACCGGCGGCGGCCGCCGTCGTGCGGGCCAGCCCGCCGAGCGCCGCCCCGCCCGCGGAGCGTCGCAGCGCCCAGACCAGCAGGACCCCGGCGACCGTCATCCCGACGGTGTTGCCCAGCCCCAGGGCCGCCACCGTCCAGTCGGCGGGGACCAGCCCCGTGAGGGCCAGGTCGGTCAGGACCACGACGGCCCAGCCCGTCACGGTCGCCACGGCCGCCTGGCGGCCCGCCCCCCGGGCGTACAGCGCCCGCCCGAGGTGCGCCACGAGCCCGTAGCCCACCAGGCCGGGCGCGAAGGCGAGCAGCGCCCTGGCCATCTCGGCGGCCGGGACGTCGCCCTGCCCGATGAGCGCGAAGAAGCGGGCGACCGGCCAGGAGGTGGCGGCCAGGACCGCCGCCCCGACGGCGCTGACGAGGACGACCGCGCGGGTGGTCGCCGACGCCACGCGCGCGTAGTCGGCCTCCGCCCCGGCCTCGGCACGGTCGGACAGCCGCGGGAAGGCGCTGGTCGCGATCGGCACCGCCAGCACGGCATAAGGCAGCAGGTAGACCATCCACGAGTTCTGGAAGGTCACGATCGCCCCGGTCCCGCCGCGGTCGTTGGACAGGCGGAGCACGACGACCATGGTCAGCTGCTGGGCGAGCAGCACGGCCAGGCCGGACGCCGCCAGCCCCCACGCGCGGCGAGCCACCCCGCCGGGGAAGCGCAGCCGGGGTCGCCCGACCCACCCGCGGACCACGGCCGGCACCAGGGTGGTCGCCGCCAGGGCGAGCACCCCGAGCGTGGTCCCCACCGACAGGAGCAGCTCCTCCCGCCGTGGGAGCGCCCCGACGTCGTCGCGGGGGGTCGACGCCACCACCCCGTACGCGAGGTAGGCGGTGGCGACGACCAGGCTGGAGACGACGGGCGCGGCCGCGGCGGCGAGGAACCGGCGGTGCGCCTGCAGCACGCCGGCGCTCACGACCGCGAGCCCGTACGCCGGGACCTGCGGGAGGAAGACGAGGAGCATGCGGGTGCCGAGCTCCACGGCCTCGGGCCCCGCGGTCGTGCCCAGCAGCCAGCTCATGACGGGGCGGGCCAGGACCGCCCCGACGAGCGCCACCGGCACGAGGACGACGAGGGACCACCCCACCAGGGCCCCGCTGGTGCGGCGGACCCGCTGCGCGTCGCCCTGGACGGCAGCCCGCGCGAGCAGGGGGACCACGACGCCGGCCAGTGCGCCGCCCGCCACCACTTCGAAGAGGATGTTGGGGACGTAGTTGGCCGTGGTGTAGACCTCGCCGAGCGGCGTCTGCCCCACCGTCGCCTGGAAGACCAGTTGCCGGACGAAGCCCACGACCCGGGCGACGGCCGTGACGCCGGCCACCAGGGCGGCGCCGCCGGCGATCCCGGTCGCGACCCGCCGAGCCGGGGTCACCGCTCCGCCGGCAGCCGACCGAGCTCGTCGAGCCGGCGCAGCGGTGGCGTGCGCTCGATCACGGCCGTGAAGCTGACCCGCTCGCTCGCGGCGGTGAGGGCCACCAGGACGGCGAGGTGCACCAGCCGGGCAGCCCGCCCCTCTCGGGCGACCATGGCGAGCCCGAGGACCCCGCCGAGGGCGTTGGCGCCCGCGTCACCGAGCATGGCCCGCTCGGCCAGGTCGTCCGGCAGGGCCGCCGCCCCGGCACCGAGGGCGGCGGCGGCCAGGGACCCCGCCGGAGCCCGGGCCAGCAGGAGGGGCAGGTGCAGCAGCCCGGCCTTGACGGCGCGGCCCGGTCGCAGGTCGAGCAGGTTGAGCAGGTTGGCGCTCCCGGCCACGACGGCACCGCCGAGCACGGCGTCGACGGGGTCGTCGCTGACGAGCGCGCTCCCGGCCAGCCCGGCGAGGCCGATGCCGGCGATCTTGACGACCCCGGTCGTGACCTCCCCCCGGCGCAGCACCGAGAGGTGGCCGCGGAAGCCCTTGCTCGAGCCTGTGCCCGCGAGGTCGTCGTAGGCCCCGACCCCCCCCGCACCCAGGGCAACGACCACCCCGGCCACGCGGTGGGCGGGACGGAGGCCAGGAGTCAGGGAGACACCGGTCGCCGCGCCGACCGCCAGCGCCGGTCCCGCGGCGAGGGTCACCTCGGTGCCGCGGTGGTTCTGACGGGTCCAGCGGCCCGCACCACCCGGGGGGGCAGCGCTGAGCCGGCGTTGCACCACCCTGGTGGCCGCGGCCGCCACGGCGCCGGCCACGAGCGCACCCACGGCGCCGTCGGCGCGGCTGGTCACTGCTCCTGGTCCCCGGTCGGCAGCGGACCGTCCGTGGTGCCGACGGCCCCGTAGTGCCCCGATCCGCCGGCGACCTGCTCCTCCAGCGCGTAGACGACAGCGACCCGCCCGCTGGGCAGCGTGGCCACGTCGACGGTGGACACCAGCTCGGCCGCGTTGCCGTCGGCACGGAGGGCCGCAACAACACCCGTCTCGCCGGCCGAGGACGGTGGGCCGGCGAGGACCGTCCCCGAGCCTGCGGCGTCCAGCGCGGTGGCGAGCGTCACCAGGGCGGCGTTGCGGCGTTCGAGCTCCTCGTCGTCGAAGGGCGTCCCCGCGACCACGACGGCGACGTCCGCCTCGGGCGTCGGCTCACCCTCGACGCTGACCAGGCCGGCCTCGCCGAAGGCGGCCAGCACCGTGGCGGACGACTCGGCGGCCTCCTCCGCCCCGGGTGCAGGCTCCTCCGTGGTCCCGGCCTCGGGCGCGGCGGGCTCCTCGGTGGCACCGGTGTCCCCCTCCTCGGGCTCGTCGGCCGCAGGCTCGAGCAGGGCCCCGGCAAGCACGGCCGCGCCCCGGTCGTAGCCGTCGCCCTGGGGCAGGGTGGTCCCCGACGACACCAGCTCGCTGGCCAGGGTGTCGAGGACGGCGGCGGAACCGGCGTCGGTCCAGGTGGGGTCGATGGTCACCGTGGCCCCCACGGCCGCCCCGGAGCCGGCGAGCGTCTCCCCGATCGCCGCGACCTGGTCGGTGTCCGCGCCGGGCAGCGCCACCAGCACGGCCCGACGGTCGGCCAGCCGGTCGTCGATCAGCTCCGGCGTCACCGCACCGACGAACGCGTCCCGGTACTCGGCGGTCGACTCCAGCGTGGCGATCTGGTCGCGCAGCTGCTGGTTCTCGTCCCGCAGGGCCGACGTCTGGTCGGTGAGCGTCTGGTCGACACCGGCCTTGAGGGGACCCGCCCCCAGGGCGATCCCGGCCGCGAGGGCGAAGAAGATCGCGATGATCGAGACGAGGTGGTAGCGGAAGTCGATCACGTCAGAACAGCCCTCGCAGCCAGAAGAGGAAGCGGTCCCACCAGGACCCGAGGATGTCGAGGTAGGCCTGACCCGTCGGGGTCGCGGCGACGGCGACGGTGACGGCGAGCAGGCCCGCGACGGCGAAGAGCACCACCGTCCAGGCGGGGATGCGGGCGCGGTAGAGGCGGCTCACACCCTTGG
>DASTQL010000047.1:0-10076 GCA_035761805.1 Jiangellales bacterium
GAGCGCCGGACCGGGAGGAGTCCCGCCGGCGCGGAGACGACGACGGCGTCCACCAGTCCAGTGGCCCCTCGCGTGGTCGTCTTGGGTTCCGAGCTCGCCAGACCGGTGTTCACGGACCCGAACCGGTTGACCCGGCGGCACCAGCGAGCCGGGGCGGGCAGAGCGGCAGAGTCGGGCGAGCGTAGCCGCCCGCCGAGCGGCAGGAGCGGACGTTCCGCGGGAGCGTTCTGCGCTCGGCCCGCGGGCATGTGGCCTCCCGGCGGGGTGTCATTCAGGTGACGTCGAGCGAGGCGCTTTCGGGTCTGGTGGCCGTGCGCCGCGCAGGTGCATGGTTGAGCACAGCGGAAGGGGGTTGGATGTGATGGCCAAGACCCGCCGCCTGGAACGCTTGAGCGCGGCAGACCTCTTCGTGCTCATGTGGGACGACTTCGGCTGGTCTGGAGACATCGGGGTGCTCGCCATCCTCGACGGAACCCGGCTGGTCGACCACGACGGTCACCTCCGGATCGGGATGGTTCGTTGCCACATCCAGTCCAGACTGCATCTGGTCCCCCGCTTCCGGCAGCTGCTGTACCGGCCCCGGCTGGGTCTGGGCTGGCCGGTGTGGGTCGATGCGCCAGCCTTCGACCTCGCCGACCACGTCCGGGTCCGTCCGCTTGCCGTTTCCGCCGACCGGGCGGGGCTGGTGCAGGCGTGTGAGCAGCTTGCGCAGCGGCGGCTGGATCCGTCCCGGCCGCTGTGGGAGCTGTGGCTGCTGCCCGGCCTGCCGGAACAACGTGTGGGACTGTTCCTGAAGCTGCACCACGCCGTGGCCGACGGCGTCGCCGGGGTCGCGGCCTTCGGCGCGCTGCTGGACCTCCAGCGGATGTGGTCACGCCGCCCGCCCCGCCGTGGACCCCGACGCCCGTGCCAACTGTCGGTGAACTCCTGCGCGACAACCTGTCACGGCGCGTCCAGGGGTGGAATCAGGCCTGGTCGAGCCTGGCCCACCCGAGCAGGACGTTGGCCGGGGTACGGCACGGCTGGCCGACCTGGCGGGAGTTCTTCGCGGAGCAGCGTGCCCCCCTGACCAGCCTCAACCGCCCGATCGGCGCCCAACGCCGGCTGGTCACCGTCGGCACCCGGCTGGACCTTGCCAAGCAGATCGCGCACGGCCACCACGCGAAGGTCAACGACGTGGTGCTCACCGTCGTCGCCGGCGGCCTGCGCGAGCTGCTGGGCAACCGCGGCGAGGACCTCGACGAGTTAACGCTGCGCGTCATGGTGCCCATCTCACTGCCCCGCGAGGACCCGGGCCAGGCACTGGGCAACCAGGACGGGTGGATGGTGGTGCCGCTGCCCCTTGGCGAGTCCGATGCCGCTGCTCGGCTGCAGCTGATCGCGGCCGAGACTGCCGCGCGCAAGGACAAGATTCATCCGCAGGTGGGCAGCGGGATCTTCCGGTTCGCCCTGGCCCAGCGGGTCTTCCTGCGGCTGTTCGCCCACCAGCGTCTGATGAACGTCGCCGCCACCAACGTCGCCGGCCCGCCGGTGCCGCTGTATCTGGCCGGAGCGCCGTTGCTGGAACTGGTCCCCGTGGTGTCGCTCGTGGCGAACCTCCCGCTTGCTGTGGCCGCGCTTTCCTACGCCGGGCAGCTCTCCCTGACGGCGGTCGCTGACGTGGGCAGCTGCGGCGACGTCGACGTCTTCGCCCAGGGCGCACAGAACACCCTCGACGAGCTCACCCGGGCCCTCTCCGCCGTGTCCTAACGTCGCTGGTCGACAGGCCGAGCCATCAGCGGCACGCGCGATCGCCACACCACACTGCGGCCGGCTCGCGCGCTCGCCGCACCCTGCCGGCAGATCCGGGCGGGCGTAGCCGCCCTTCACGCGGCATGGTCGGACGTCAGCGGTCGCGAGTTAGAGTGGCGTGCCCAACTTCGACGGGGTGTGCATGGAGAACGAACCAATGCCGTCCGGGGCCGGACCCTTCTACCACGGCACGAAGGCTGACCTGACGTCGGGGACTTGCTGGAACCCCGTTACGGCTCCAATTTCGGCGAGCGAAGGAGGGCGAACTACATCTGCCTGACCGCAACCCTGGATGCGGCCACGTGGGGAGCGGAACTCGCGGTGGGTGAGGGACCAGGCAGGATCTACGTGTGGAACCCACGAGAACCCTCGAGGATGACCCCAACCTGACGGACAGTGCCGGCCTGGGTAGTTGTTCAGTCGAGAAGCCAGTGCTCGAGCCAGCGACGTTGAAGCAGTCCGTGTCGAAAGAATGGATCGTCTGCAACCAACCGTTCCGCGCTTTCGGTGGACTCGGCCTCGAACGTTATGAGGCCGCCAGACCTGTCCGCGAACGGTCCGCCCAGATACGCGGGCAGGGTGAGGCCCTGCCAATAGGCAGCGTGGTGGGGCGCGACAGCGCGTACTGTGTCGGGCTCGTCAATCATGAAGTAGACATAGGCAACTCTCATCGATCCTCCCGTACCCCCTGCTCGGCGATCCGACAGCGGCAGACGCCTCAGTTGCCTGCGCGATCAGGTGCGACGGCGCTCAGTCGGAGGAAGTTGCGGACACCGAGGGCGCGGAACGGGCCGCGGAAGACAGCAGGCATGAGCTGCAGTCCCTCGTCCCTGCCGACGAGTCGCGGTTGCCGGTAATCGCGCACGGTGCCTCCCCGCTGGATCTGCGCACCGCCGGCCGCCCGCAGGTTCATCACCCAGTCCGAGACCGTGCCGTACAGCACGCCGACCACAAGACCATCGGTCGTGCCGAACGCCAACACCGGGGTCGCGAACTCACGCCCGGTTGTGCGCCCGCGGTGCCGGATGATAGCCAGCGGCGGCAACCATCCCGCGACCAGGCGCACAACCGGGTTCGCGACCGTGCGGTTGAACCGAGCGACCTTTCTCGGGAACCGTCCGGTTGGATCAATCCGCGGGCGCATGGTGACTGGAGTAGAGCCGAACGCGGAACATCATCACGCCGATCATGGCCAGGCACGCCACGCCGCACACGCTCGGAAGGAGGTCGCTCAAAGCAACCAGGCCGAGCCAGTAGGCGGCAAGCACCAGCGCGCCGGCGGCGATGGCCGCCCCTGCCATCTCAAGTGTGGGCCGCCACTCCATCCCCCTGAGCCGCATCCACACCACCATGGAACCAGCCAAGACGGCGGCAACCACCAGCACTGACAAGGCGGGAGCCTGCTCCCAGACGTCGGCGGAGAACCCAAGAACTGCTGCGGCGCCGAAGAACAGCGCCCCCAGCACTCCCAGGCTGACGCACATCACGACACACATCTCCAGCACGTGGAGGCCGAAACGAGCGGCTGGCTTGGCGGCTCCCGCGATCGGTCCATCGCGGACCGGAGCCCTGTCCGGCGGTCTCATGTGCACTGCGACTCGCATGGTGACTCCTTTCGGGTTGGGGCCAGGCAGCCCGCTGCTGCGCCCGTGCCCGCCCCAGCATGCGATCTCTCGGCGTCCTGGAACGGCCAGATGACCCCTAATGGCCACGATCCGCCCGCTGCCGGGCGCCACGAAGAGCCCAACGGCCCGGACATCCGGGGCCTTGGACACCTCCGGGCCGCACGACGCTTCTGGTACTCGGCAGTGCCCCATTAGCTGGGCCAGGCGGGTCGACGCGGCCTTCCAGTAGTCGACCGGATCTCGGCACGACAGCAAGCCAGAACCGAACGCCCAACTCTCGGCAGATGATCGCGTTGGCGCCATTTGGCTGGTCAGCCGCGGCGACAGCGGCCGCGCCGTCCCGCGCCGGTGGTCCTGGTGTCGAGGTCGATGCGGACGTAGAGGCGGCCGCCTCGGGTCAGGCGTCGCCCCACCGAGACGTACGGCGCCAGCACCTCGCGGAACTGTCCGGCGTGGGCGTCGGTGAGGTCGATCTCGCAGGCATGGCCGTCCAGGCCGAAGCGCACGGTGTGCGCGTCGGGTACTGCCGTCCAGGTCATCCACGCGGGTCAGGACCCGTCGAGTCGCCATTGCTGCTTCTGTGCCGCCGCGGCTGAAGTGCTGCGGGTCGCAGTCAGGCATCCGGCTCGCCGGCCGGCTCGGGGGAGGGCCGTCCGCGGATCTCGAGTTGGATCGGCGGGCCGACCAGCCGGGCCGGCGCGCCGGCCCGCTCGTCGCCGACCGGGGTCCGCCAGGTGATGGACACTGTGGACGGGTCGAAGGTGTGGCTGCCCCGCTTGGTGACCGGGCCGACAGTGATCCGGTCGATGTGCTGGGCCAGCCTGGTGATGGCACCAACAGCCTGGTGATGGCGCCATCACGAGGCTTGTCGGGCGGCGAGTGCTCGACCCACGCCCCCGCCAGGGTGGTGAACGTGGTCAACGGGGCCGGGGAACCACTAGCATCGAGCGCCTCGAACGGCCGACCCGTCGGTCAGGCCGACCAGTGATGACGGAGGAGGGCGGCAGCCCCGGGTAGCTCCCGCAGCTCGTCGGCCAGCGACCGCCCGACCGTGGCGAGCTCCTCGCCCCCCGCGCCCCGGTGGAGCAGCACCATCCCGGCCCAGTCCCGGGCCTCGTCGAGCACCGTAGGGTCCGTCACGAGCAGGGCGGCGGCGACCGCGTCGACCACGAGCGGCACCAGGCCGTCGAGCGCCTCGAGCCACTCCTCGCCGACCGCGCCGGGCCCGATCGCCAGGTCCACGCGGTCCCGTACCGCCGCCGCCAGGATCGCCCGGCGCACGCCGATCTCCGCGGCCTCGTCTGCACCCGGGTGGGTGAGCGGGGCTGCCGGCGACGCCGTACGCGGCAACGTGGCCACCACGTCGGCCGCGGAGCGGGCGTCGGGTGCATAGCCGTGCGCCCCCAGCCGGGCGGCGCGGAGACCCTCCCGGTCGAGCGCCGAGCCCCCGAGCAGCACCGGCACCCCGGCCTCCCGCGAGGCCTCGATGGTCCGGCGCGCGCCCAGCAGCGATCCCGCCAGCGAGCAGCTCAGCGCCAGCGCGTCCGGGCCGGTGTCGTGCAGGTACTGCGCCAGCTGCACCGGTGGCAGCGACGCCCCCAGGTACGTCGTGTGCCACCCGCCCGCCCGGAGGGCCACGTCGACGACCCGCGCGGGCAGCGCGTGCCACTCCCGGTCGGCGCACGCGACGACGACGTGGCCGCGGTCACCTGGTGGCAGCCGGTCACCCAAGGCGGCCACGACGCGCTCGCTCACCGCCGTCGCTGCGTGCTCCCGCGCCACGCTCCAGCGACCGGCGAGCCACCGAGTGCCGACCTCGTGCTGGGCCGCGCAGACGACGTGGACCAGTACGTCGACGACCGCGTCCGGCGCCTCTGGGCCGCCGGCGTCGGAAAGGGCATTCTCGGCAACCGCCAGGGCAGCCGCGGGGTCGGCGGTCGCCAGCGCGTCGAGGAACTGCCCCGTGCTGGTGACCCTCACCCGCGCTCCCGGTGCACCGCGAACAGTGCGATGTCGTCGTGCGGCCGACCGTCCCGGTGCTGCGCCACCGCGTGGTCGACGGCTTCGACGAGGGCCTCCGGGGGCGCCCCGCCGTAGAGTGGCAGCAGCCGGGTCAACCGATCCACACCGAAGAACCCGTCCGAGCCCCGGGCCTCCGTCATGCCGTCGGTGTAGCAGAAGAGCGTGTCGAGCGGTTCGAGGGTCACGTGTGCAGTGGGCCGCCCCGTGTCCTCCCCCAGACCCGCCACGATGCCCTCCACCGGGACCGCCTCGACGCCGCCGTCGGAACGCACGATGTACGGCTGGGGGTGCCCCGCGGTGGCGATGTCCACCCGCAGCGACTCACCGTCCGGGCGTACCCGACCGACCAGCATCGTGATGAAGCGGTCCTCGTCCGAGCACTCCACCTCGGCGGAGAGCGCCGCGTCGGTCAGGGCGAGCACCCGGTCGGGCGATCGGTCCACCAGGGCCGCCGTACGGACGGCCTGGCGCGCCTTGCCGGTGAGGACCGCCGCCTCGACCCCCTTGCCGCAGACGTCGCCGACGACGAAGGTCCAGTCCCCGTCCGGCCCGTGCACGTCGTAGAAGTCGCCCCCCACGTCGATGTGGTCGAGCGCCGTGCGCAGCCTGGCCGCGACGCGCGTGCGTGGCCGTTCCGGCAGCTCCGGCGGTCGGAGGCTGCGACTGAGCACGTCGGCCACGTGGGTCCGCTCTGCGTAGAGCCGCGCACTGTCGATCGCCCCAGCGCCCAGCCTGGCCAGCTCCTCGCACAGGGTGATGTCGTCCTGGTCGAAGCCCCGGCCCGCCTGCCGGGCCAGCACCAGCGCACCGAACGTGGTCGAGCGACCGGTCAGCGGCAGCGCCAGCAGGTCCGCCGGGCGCAGCGCGGCCACGCCGGCTCGCAGCGTCGGGTCCGGGACGAAAGCGGCCAAGGTCGCTGCGGACTCGTTGTCTGCCGCGTCGGCGACGTGCACGAGCTGGGTACGGCCGGTGCGGAGCACCCGCGCGAGGCCCGAGGCCGGGGCGGTCGGGGCGCGGGTGACCGCGTCCAGGGCGATGCCGTCGACGGAGGCAGCCGTGCACTCCAGGCTGCGACCTCGGCGGACCACCACCTGGGCCCAGTCCGCCAGTCCGGGCACAGCCAGCGCCAGCAGCCGGAACACCGTTCGCTCCACGTGCAGCGAGCCGAACAGGCCACGGGCCGCCTCGGAGAGCAAGCGGGTTCGGTCGGCGCGCGTGAGGTGGTCGGCGAGTCGCTCGGCCGCCGGTCTCGGCACCGGTCGGGTGACGTCGCTGCGCGGGTCGGGCAGGACGGGACGGCTCACCGGTCTCCTCTCGGGTGTCGACCCCCCACCGTACGTCGAGCGGACCGATATGTCCCCTTCCCC
Source organism: Jiangellales bacterium (assembly GCA_035761805.1). Taxonomy (GTDB): domain Bacteria; phylum Actinomycetota; class Actinomycetes; order Jiangellales; family Jiangellaceae; genus DASTQL01. The sequence goes on from DASTQL010000047.1 coordinate 6,806, forward strand.
TTCCGTAGGCTCCGGCCCGTGACCGTGGACCTGCGGAGCGACACCGTGACCCGTCCCACGCCGGCCATGCGCACGGCGATGGCGGGGGCCGAGACGGGCGACGACGTGTACGGGGAGGACCCCACGGTCGCGGCGCTCGAGGAGCGGGTGGCCGGCCTGCTGGGCCACGAGGCGGCACTGTTCACCGTCTCCGGCTCCCTGGCGAACCTCCTCGGGGTACGGGCGCTGGTGGCCCCCGGCACGGAGCTGCTCTGCGAGTCGCGGGCCCACGTGGTGCGCGCCGAGCTGGGGGCGCACGCCGCCCTGGCCGGGGTGACGACGCGAACGTGGTCGCATCCACGCGGGGGAGTGGACCTCTCGGCGCTCGAGTCGATGCTGGCGCCGGATGCCGGGCCCTACCTGGTGTCCACGGCGGCGGTCGCCGTCGAGAACACGCACAACTTCGCCGGCGGTACTGTCCAGCCGCTCGAGGACCTGCTCTCGCTCTGTCGGCTGACGGAGCCCGCCGGCGTCCGCCTGCATCTCGACGGCGCCCGGATCTGGAACGCCCACGTGGCGACCGGCGTGCCCCTGGACGCGTACGGGCGGTTGTTCGACACCGTGGCGGTGTGCCTGTCCAAGGGGCTGGGCGCCCCGGTGGGATCGCTGCTGGCCGGGTCGGCCGATCTCGTGGCCGACGCCCGGGTCTGGCGCAAGCGCCTCGGCGGCGGTTGGCGGCAGGCCGGGGTTCTCGCCGCCGCGGGCCTGTACGCCCTGGACCACCATGTCGAGCGGTTGGCCGAGGACCACGCCAATGCGCGAGCGCTCGCCGAGACCCTGGTGGACGCAGCACCCGGCGTCGTGGACCCAGCGTCGGTCGAGACCAACATCGTCGTACTCGACCTCGCCGGGACGCCCGTCTCGGCGGCCGGGCTGGTCGCCCGTTGCCGTGCCGGCGGGGTCCTCGCCGGGGCACTGTCCCCGACCACCGTCCGCCTCACGACTCACCTGGACGTCTCCGCCGACGACTGCCGGCGGGCGGCCGAGGTCGTGACGCGGGCCCTGGCCGGACTCCCCGCGTAGGCGGCCCAGGCCGCCCCGCCCGGGGTCCGTCCGTCGGCTGCTTGCGCTCGGCACCCGTGTATTCGACCTGTCTCGGGCGCGCGGACACGGGTGCGGGGCTGGTCAGCCCGAGCGGCGGGCGATCAGTGCTGCGACTCCGTCGAGGAAGGTGTGGATGCCGAACACGTCGTCGTAGACCGCGTCGGCCCCGGCGATCTGGTCGGCCGATGCCGAGCCGAAAGCCGCCGTCAGGTGCGGGAAGCGCGGGTCGTCGAGATGGCCGTGATCGTCCCGACGATGTCGGCGGGGTCCGCAGCGGCGGCGTCCGATGCCTGCCCCCCGCCCATGACGGCACCCCGTTCCGTCGCCGGCGCATACTCGACGCGCAGCCGGCCCTCTGCGAGCAGGAACGACGCAAGCAGGCCGACGACGGCCAACCGCTCGCCCGGGTCGAGCGGTGTGTCCTCCAGCGCCCCCATCGCCCAGTCGATCCACTCCAGTGCCCGCGGCCCTCGGGGAACGGTGGTGAGCGGTAGGCCCAGGATCCACTGGCGTCGCTCGATCACGTCGAGCTGAGCCGCCATCCAGCGCCCGAGGGACGGCCGCCCCCCGTCGGCGGGTGCCCGAGCCCGGTCTGGACGCTGCCCTCGTGCTCGCCCCGGTGGCGGAGCACCAGCCGGTGACCCCGACCACCGAGGCGATTCGCGCCCTGCTGCAGGGGACGCCGGCCGGCAGCCATGCGTGGACGGCGCTGGCCTGGACCGGGACCGTGACGGTCGTGTTCGCGGCCGCCGCGGCCTGGGCGTTCCGACGGCGCGGTCGGTGACCGTCCGGTATTCCTCGCGTCACTCCGCGACGCACCAGCGCCGTGGAGCATTGACCACAGCCTGCCCGACGGATGCGCCGGCGCGGACCGAGGACGAGCCGGACACTGGTGCTGCTTTCGGGCTGCCGGCCCGACGAGGGCTTGACACGGCCCGTCGCTGAGACGACGTTGCGGGGCAACCCCGGTGCTCCGGGGACGAGTCGAGGGGGGCAATCATGTGGCGTCGGCGTGCGTGGACGCGAGGGTTTGCCGTTGCGATGGTGGCGGTCGGGGCGGCGTTACTGAGCCCGCCGGCGACGGCGGCACCACCGCAGATCGACCGGGAGGTGGTCGACGACCAGTTCACCGACGAGTTCCTCACCGAGGAGTGCGGGGTGCCGGTCGAGACGACGCTGACCGGCCGGATCGCCAACCGGGCCTTCGACGAGGACGGGACGGGTGTCGTCAACGTCTTCACGATCAACTTCACGTACACCGCCACATCCGGCGGAAACGAGGTGCGCTTCAAGGACGTAGGTGGTGACGTGCTCAAGGTTCTTGCGGACGGCACGCTCGTCCTCGCCATCATCGGGCAGCTCCCCTTCGACTTCACCGGCGTGCTCAAGCTGAACCTCACGACCGGTGAGGTGATCCAGGAGCCGCACCACTTCACCGCGGACACAACGAAGATCTGCGCGAGGCTCACCCACTGAGCGCGATCCGCCCGGCGTGAGCCGCCCACGTCAGTGACGGCCGCCGCCGGAGGACTTGTCTACGCCAGGGTTAGTCCACCGGTTCGGCCGGCACCCGGTCGACGACGGGGACGAGCCGGCGCAGGGTGGCCGCCAGCTCACGCAGGTCGGCGCCCACGAGTGCCTGCGGCCCGTCGCAGAGGGCCTGGTCGGGGTCGGGGTGGACGTCGACGAGGAGGCCATCGGCCCCGACCGCGACGGCTGCGCGCGAAAGGGGGAGCACGAGGTCGCGGCGACCGCCGCTGTGCGACGGGTCGACCACGACGGGCAGGTGCGAGAGCTGCTGCACCACCGGCACGGCCGAGACGTCCAGCGTGTTGCGGGTCGAGGTCTCGAAGGTCCGGATCCCCCTCTCGCACAGGACGATGTCGAGGTTGCCGCGTTGGGCGACGTACTCGGCGGCCATCAGCCACTCCTCGACTGTGGCTTGCATGCCGCGCTTGAGCAGGACCGGCTTGCCCGCCCGTCCCACGGCCTGGAGCAGCGCGAAGTTGTCCATGTTGCGGGTGCCTACCTGAAGCATGTCCGCGTACTCGGCGACGAGTTGTACGTCGTGGGCGTCGACGACCTCGGTCACGACTGGCATTCCGGTGGCCTCGCGCACCTCGGCGAGGATCTGCAGGCCTTTCTCGCCGAGCCCCTGGAAGGCGTACGGGGAGGTGCGCGGCTTGTA
>DASTQL010000048.1:0-10835 GCA_035761805.1 Jiangellales bacterium
GACGACAGGGCCGCTCGGTCCAGGCGCGCCCGGAACGACGAGACGCGTCGATCCGATGGAGTCCGGGAGTCGGTCTTCGCCGGCATCCGCCAGATCGGACTTCCGCACGGTCCGAGGCACCGAAGACGGTTCCCGAACGGGGTGGTTGGGGACCGTAGACGAGGCTCGGGCCGCCGGTCGTCACCTGAGCGCCGAGGAGATCCTCGCCGACCGCGATGCAGACCGCCGTTGATCGATCCAGTCGTGGTTGACGCCTCGGCACTCGTCGCGCTGCTCGTCGACGCGGGCAAGACCGGGGAGGCGGTGGCATCGGCGATCGCCGGTCACGAGCTCCACTCCCCCGACCTCGCCTTGGCCGAGACCGCGAACGTGCTCCGACGGCAGGAGCTCGCCGGTCGCCTCCAACCGGTCGAGGCGACGCTTGCGCACGCTGACCTACTCGAGCTGCCGCTGCGGACCTGGCCCTACGCCGCCTTGGCGGAGCGCGCCCGGGAGCTGCGCGGCTCCCTCACCGCGTACGACGCGGCGTACGTGGCGGTCGCCGAGCTGGTGGGTGCGCCGCTGCTGACCCTGGACTCCCGGTTGTCCCGAGCGCCGGGTTCCCGTTTGCCAACTTCCTCGTCCCGGAACGTCACCCCACCCGTACGTCTTGGTGACGTCCTTGGCAGACGCGGCGGGCCCGCTCGGCCTCGGCGATCAGCTCGCGCTGGTGCGACCGGGCGATCTGGTAGGCGGTGTAGTCGTTCATGGCTCCTCCTCCGGCAGTGGCGGTTCGACTGGTGCCACCGTCGGCGCAGGGGTTGTCGTTCCCCTGTCCGTACGGGCGGGCGTCCGGCCGATCGGCGACAGCGCGCCGACAGCGCGGCACGGGAGCGTCAGGTCAGCCCCGGTCAGCGGGACCGGGCGGACCTGGAGGACCTGCCATGAGCACGACCCAGCACTTCGACGTCCCCGAGATCAGCTGCGGCCACTGCGTCACCGCCATCTCGACCTCCGTCGGCCGGATCGACGGCGTCACGCGGGTGGACGTCGACATCGACGCGAAGACCGTCACCGTCGACGGCACGGCCGGACGCGGCGCCGTCTGCGCCGCCATCGAAGACGCCGGCTACGACGTCGCCTGCTGACTGCGTCGCCGCACTGATCACGGCAGCCGCGCACATGGGCGCCGAGCCAGGTGTATGCACCGGGCTCGGCGCCCACTTGCCACGGCGTGCTCAGGCGGTCGGGTCTTCCTCGCCGATCCACCGCGACCCCCGACAGCCCACCGGACCTTCGGACGTGGCGCGGACCTGAGGACAGGGGGACGGTGGATAGGGGCCCGGGACCGAGGCCCCAGCCCGAGGAGGTGGACCGAATGAAGATCAAGGAGGCCGCGCAGCAGTTCCTGGGCCACCGGCGGATCGCGGTCACGGGCGTGTCCCGCCACGCCGAGGGCCACGGCAGCAACGTCGTCTACCAGCGGCTGCGCGAACGTGGATACGAGGTGTTCGCCGTGAACCCGAACGCCGAGATCGTCGAGGGCGATCCGAGCTACGCCTCGCTCCGGGCGATCCCCGGTGGAGTCGAGGCGGTCGTCATCGGGACTCGCCCCAGCCATGCCGAGGGCACGGTGCACGAGTGCGCAGACCTGGGGATCAAGCAGATCTGGATGCACCGCGCCTTCGGGGAGGGCAGCGTCTCCACCAGCGCCGCCGCCTGGGGGCGGGAGAACGGCATGACGGTCATCGAGGGCGGGTGCCCGCTGATGTTCGGCGGCACGTCCGACACCGGTCACCGCGTGATGTGCCGGCTGCTCACGCTGACCGGCAAGGTACCGCGGAAGGTCTGAGGCCGCTCTCGCCTAGGCAGCCGATTCAGTACACCAGAAGACAGTTGTCAGCTGCTTTCTGATGTACTCTTGGTGCCATGGCACCGGCTTCGAGGCGACGGCGTGACGTCGCAGCACCGTCGGTGCTGTGGTCCGGCCCGAGCCGGGTCTTCCGCACTCGCGACCTCGGACGCCGGTACTCCCGGCCGGCTGAGGAGGCCCGACGGCTCGCCGCGAGCGGCGTCCTCCGCAGAGTGGCTCACGGCTACTGGCTCGTCCCTCCCGTGGAGCGGGTGCACGACCTGCACTGGCGTCCGGAAGTGGAGGCCCTGGCGCTGGCGCTCGCGGTGGCGGACTACGGCCCGGACGCGGTGGCGCTCATGGGCACGAGCGCCGCCCGTGCGCTGAGTGCTCTTCCCCGGGCCGTATCGGCGGGTGTCGTGGCCGCCCCCCGCCAGCGGCGGGAGCTGACCACTCCGTACGGCACGATCCGGTTCGTCACCCGTGACGTGAGACGTCTGCAGCTCACGAGAGCCCGCACGGAGCTTGCGGAAGGCTACATGACGGACGTCGAGCAGACGATCCTCGACCTCGAGCACCGGCGCGACCTCGGCGGGGTGGACCCCGCGGACGTCGACGAGGCAGTCGCCGCCCTGAGCACGCGCGCCGACTGGGACGTCCTGCGGGAGCTCGCCACCGCACAGCGCCTGGGGGCGACCGCGCGCCGGGTGATGGACGCCCATGCTTCGCCCTGAGGAGCTCCGATCCGTGCAGGCGACGTTCGGCGCCGCCGACGCCCAGGTTAGGCGTGACCACCTGCTCAGCCACGTGATCGCGGCGGTGGCGCATGCCGACGGCGAGTGGGTGCTCTACGGCGGTACGGGTCTCGCCCGGACGTACCTGCCGAGCTTCCGGCTGTCCGAGGACCTCGACCTCCTCGCTCACCCGCGCAGGACTGCCGTGGCGGAGCTGGAGCGGGTCGTCGTGCGACGGCTGCGCCGTGAGTTCGGCACCGTGCAGTGGCAGCCTCCGCTGTCGGCGGCCCCCGAGAACGCGCCAGTCGTGCTGCGAACCGACGAAGGGTCGGCGGTCCGCATCCAGGTGGGGGAGCTGGATGCCGACCGTCGCAGATGGCCCACCGAGGTACGGGACGTGGTTCTCCGGTACTCGGACGTGGAGCCGGCGCAGCTCGCCGTCCCTACGATTCCGGCCTTCGTGGCCATGAAGACCGCCGCGTGGGGGGACCGACATGCCGCCCGCGACCTCGCCGACCTTGCCGCGCTGGCGTCCCTGGGTGCTGTGGGCCCCGAGGCCGTGAGCGTCCTCCGCTCGGCGACCGGCAGAACCGTGTACGGCTATCTGTTCAACCGGTTGCCCGAACGAACGAGAGCCACGTGGTCCACCCAGCTCGCGCACCAGATGCAGGAGCTGCCCGACCCGGAGGAGTGCCTCGACACCGTGCGCCGGGCCTTCGAGCGCGCGGCAGCCTGAGCACGGCATCCGCGACACGGCGCCTCTTCCACATCAGGTCCAGCACAACGCTGAGCAGCAGGATCACGATCAGTGCAACGGTCGTGCCCGGCTCCTCCGCGAGGGTCGTGACCGCGAACGAGACGAGGACCACGACGGCCGGGCGTGCACTGGCCGGGTGATGTCGTCGTCGGGTGGGCGTTCGCCCACGCGTGGCGCCCGGTTGGCGATGCCGACTCTGGACCAGCGCATCGGGCTGTCAGCTCCCCGCCTGATCGACCTCCGAGGCGACCCGCAGCCCTGCCTGCTCCGCCACCGCAGGCGACAGGACGCCCGCGTCGACCATCTCCTGCAGGATCTCCACCGCGGCGATCCGGCTGAGCGCCTTGGCCTGGCGCCGGTGCAGCATGTGCCGGTCGACCTCGACGTCCTGGTCGAGTGCCTCGAGGCGCACCGTGGCGGTCTTCTCCCAGTGCAGGAAGGTCCCCTTGGCCTGCTCGACCCGGTCGGCGTTGACGGCCGGCAGCGACTTGAAGAGGTCGAGCTCCTCGGCCGCCTTGCGCGCGGCCAGGCGCCGAGCGCTGACCTCGATGTACGCGACCTCGGTCAGGTCCTCGCCGAGCGGTTTGGGCATCCGACCCAGGAACCAGCGGTGCAACCGCCCGTACCACGGCAGGTGCCCCCGGCGCGCGGCGTCGACACGAAGGTTGCCGATCTCGACCTCCTCGATCTCGTCGTCGATCTCCTGCAGCAGCGTGCGCGTGGCGATCGGACGCAGCAGACCCGCGTCGCTGAGGCTCTGGTAGGTCTCCCGCTGGATGTGCAGGCCACGCAACGTCAGGACGTCGACCTCCTCGTGCTCGCTGAGGTGCGCGCGAAAGAGCTGGTCGCGGGCGTCGATGTCGGCGACGTTGAGGTGGGCCTCGACGAGGTCGTCCTGGAACCCCAGCTTGGCCAGGCGGTCACGCGCGGTCTGGACGGCCAGCAACCGCGCCATTCCTTCCAGGTACTCGTCGGCCGGGCTGGTCTTGTCCAACCCGAGGTAGTGCACGACGAACGAGATGGTCGTGGCGTTGATCAGCAGCGTCGCCAGGACCACCCCGCCGGTGAGGGCGATGAAGAGCTCCCGCTGCTCCAACTCCTCGGGCAGTGCCAGGGCGAGCGCGAGCGCCACTCCACCGCGCAACCCACCCCACACGATCACGGCGGAGTTGCGCTGCCCGACCTTCGGGATGTGGGCCCACCGTTCCAGCAGCGTGACCACCGGCACGACCGCCAGCGGACGCGAGACCAGGACGGCCACGAGGGCGATCCCGATCGCGGCGGCGTTGTCGACGAGGAGGTCGACGTCGAGAGCCAGCCCGATGAAGAGGAACAGCAGGGCGTTGGCGATGAAGCCGAGGGACTCCCACATCTCGTGCAGCAGGTCGCGTACGCCGTGGTCGGCGCGGCTCTCGAGCATGCCGCCCATGGCCACGCCGGCGGCGACGGTCGCCATCACGCCGGACACCTCGAAGGTGGCCTCGGCGAGGACGAACGAGCCGTAAGCGATCGCGACGGACAGCGCAGTGGCAGGCAGTCGCTGCACGACGGGGAGGAGCATCACGGCCACGGTCCCGATCACCCCGCCGATCGCCAGACCCCCGGCAGCCACGACGACGAATTGGAGTGCGCCGTCGCTGACGGTCAGCGTCCCGCCCAGGGCGGCGACGAGCAGGATCTGGTAGAGCACGATCGCCACGCCGTCGTTGAGCAGGCTCTCGCCCTCGACGATGGTCAGCAGTCGCTTGGGCACTCCCAGCTCTCGGAAGATCGCCACCACCGCCACCGGGTCGGTGGCCGAGATCAGGGCGCCGAAGAGCAGCGCGGCTGCCAGCGGAATCCCGAGTCCGAGGTTGAGGCCGAAGCCGACGAGCACGGCGGAGATGGCGAGGGCCACGGTGGCGAGCGCGGTGATGGCGAGCAGGTTTCGCATGAACTCGCGGGTCGACAGCCCCAGCGCCGCCTCGAAGATCAGGATGGGTAGGAAGAGGTTGACCAGCAGCTCCTTGAACCCCTCGCCACCGAGCAGGTCCATGAGCGCCAGGTCGACGCCCAGCTCGGTGACCAGCATCCCGGCGAGGGCGAGCACGACGGTGAGCGGAATGTGCACCCGCTGCGCCAGGAGCCCGACGAGGACCGCGGCAGCGAGCAGCAGGGAGATCTCGAGCAGCGCCGTCGGGAGCGACGAGGTCACCTCGTGGGCCATGGCGCCTCCGCAACCCACGTCCGCGGCGTGGACCATGATCGGTCCGGCTAGAGCCGATGGTGGCAGCGTGGCCCGCGACTGTCCACACCGCGGGTGGCACATCGGAGCCGAGACCTCGCCGACCCCTTTGACGCGGCGTGCAGGTCCTTGACGCTGGCCCCCAACCGACGATCCTCACGTACGAGCAAGAGGCCGCCGTGCCCATCTCCGGCCTCACGGCGCTGCAGGGGCTGCGCGACTCAACGTGCGGGCAGGGCAGCCCGCGAGGAGGTCACCGACGGCGGTCGGCGATCCGACGTCATCCTCGACACCCGGTGGGGCGCGGCGAATGTCGCTGCTGCGCCGGGCGCTGACCCCCCAGGGGGCGCTGGCCGTGGTCGGCGCTGAGGGGGGCGGGACGTGGCTCGGCGGGTGGCACGCCGCTTCACGGCGGCCACGCGCTCCCGCTCGGCGGTCGCGATCAGCTCCGCTGATGCGACGGGCGAACCGGTAGGCGGTGTCGTGGTCATGGCCCTCCTCCGGCGTCGCGGTACGGCTGCTGCCACGTCGGCCGGTTCACCGGCGTCTCCCGCTTGGACGTCGGCTTCGACCGCAGGACAGCCCCGACGGCCTCCACGCCCCCTCGTACGGGTGGAAGCGGTGGTCGTGGTAGTGCCGGCGACCACGTTGCAGCCCATCCCCGCTGCGGCGAGCTCGGTGGCGACGGCGGCGGTGAGGCCGACCGCGTCGAGGGCGGAGCGCACGCGGAGTCTGATCATGGCGGCGACGTAGCGTAGGACAGGCCCAGACCGTCGGCCTGCTCCTCCACCACCCGGGTCGTGCCCTGCGCCTCGCGGACGAGGACCACCGGGTCGCAGCGTCGGGGACCACCGCAACGGACGTGAACACGGACGGCCTCGGCTGCAGCTCAGGCTCCGTCGTCGCCAACAGGCGCTCGAGGTCGCGCTCACCGGTCCATGGGCCCAGCGGTCCCGGACGACGGGTTCACCGCGCGGCAGAGCGGTGCTTGTGGACCGCCCTCCGCGCCGCCTTCGCCACCGCCTTGTCCGGTGCCGTGCTGCCGAGGACGGCGAGCACCGTCGCCGTCTGCGTCAGCCGGACGCGCCAGGCGACGTCGAGCATGCCCAGGACGCCGACCTCGCCGGCGGCCGGGCCGGCCCAAGCCGTCGCCGCGGCCGGGCTGCGCAGCTCGATGACCGCAGCCAGCAGACGGACCCACTCCTCCGGTCCGGCCGCCACCATCTCGCTCTCCCCCGCCACCCCGGCGTCCACCCGCAGGACGGTACGGAATGGGGCGAGCTCCGGGTCGTCGCGCAGCGGCTCCACGGCGGCGACCGCCTCGTCGCCGAGGTCCAGCAGCACGCCGAGCACCAGGCCCCGAGCAGCCTCGGAGGCACCCGGGAGAGCCGAGACGAGGGCGGGCAGGCCGTCGGCGCCGTGGCGGTCGATCCAGTATCGCAGCTCCGGCCCCGCGGTGTCCTCCGGCCGGTCGACGACCTGGCGGAGGAGCTCGTCGGCGGGGAGGTCGGCCAGCGCTCCGACCACGGGCACCGGCATGAACCGGGCCAGCTGGCGTTGCACCACCCAGGTGCCCAGGGGGGTCAGGTGGGCCACGCCCGACATCTCCTGCCCGGAGCCCACCTCGACGTCCGCGAGTCGGATCGTCCCGAGCTGCTCCAACCTCCGGAAGGCGGTGAGGACCGTCCGAGCCATCAGCTGGCGGTGGAGGTCGAGCTTCTCCGGCGGCTCCCCCTCCAGGCCGTAGTCCTCGACCAGGTCGGGCCACATCCGGGCCGCCTCCTCGGCGAGGTCGAGCCCGCCCTGCCTGACGTACATGTCCAGGTGCCAGGGGATGAGGGCGTCGTCGATGTCCTCCGCGTACCAGCCGTACCCGTAGTGGTCCGACCGCCAATGGTGCTGAGCCGGCTGTACGTCTTCCAGCAGCGACACCCACAGGGCGTGGACAGCATCCATCGGCTGGTCGGAGGGCATGGCGGCAGACTCCGTCGGCACGATGCGGGAACCGTCGTCGGCCAGGAATCCCGCCGCCTTCGCGATCTCGAACACCAGGTGCAGGTCCCCCAGCTCCTCGGTGCTCCGCGTGGAGAAGGTCGTGTCGCCGATCACCGGGTCGATCACGTCGCCGATGTCCAGCCTCTCGACGAGCGCCTTGCCGTCGGCGAGCTTGATGTTGCCCTTGTCGGTGAGCTTCCTGCCCCCACCCACATACTCGACCAGGCCCCGGACCCACCGCAGCAGGGTCGACGCCTCCGCGGCCTGGCGCAGCTCCTCGGGTGGCGCCAGGACGACCGGTGGCAGCCATGGAGGGGCGAGCTGGGGGCCCAGTCGTGCGTCCCGCTCGGCGTACGGGAGGGAGTTGAAGGTGCGGACATACTCGTCGAGCTGCCTCTGGTCGGTGATGTCCACGCCTTGCGCGGCCGCTCCGCTGAAGAGCCGCTTCCCGGGTCCCCAGCGGCTCTCGTCGGCCATCGCGACGTCGAATCGCGCTCCGCCCTGCTCGACGAGCGACGCCAGCTCCTCGCTGCTCTCGTCCCCGGTCCATAGGCCTTCGGTCTCGAGGAAGCGCAGGAACGCCGCGATGCCGCCGATGACTCCCGCGTTGTCCCCCGGCTCGAGCACCACCTTGCGTGGGTACAGCTCGAAGAGCACCTCGGACAGGTCGTCGGACGTCCACCGGCCGAGGTCGTCCCCACCGAGGTACCCCTGCTTGAAGCTCAGCAGCTGGTTGGCCACCCAGCCGTGATCGGCGCCCTCCGGGGTGGCCTCGAACAGCTCCAGCAGCCGTCGGCTGAGGGCCGCGAAGGCGTTCTCGTCATCTGGGTCGAAGCGCAAGTCCACGCGGCGACCATACGAGGAGGCGCTGGCGAGCCGTCGGCGCCTCGCCCGGCGGACTGACAATCGGACACAACCGCCAGGAGTTCGAGACCGGGCCCTGAGACCGTTGCCGCAGGCCGCCCCGAGGCCTACCGTGCCTGCCACGGGCTGCCGGGAGAACCACCGGCGGGGGTACGGAGCGGGCCGACACCCTGGTGGCCCACCGGGAGGCCGGACCGTGGAGCGCCACCAGACGCTCATCGCGTCGGTCCAGCGCGCCCTGCACCTGGTGGACGAGATCGGCGAGGCCGACCGGCCACTGACCGCCAAGTCACTGGCGCGCCGCACCGGCCTGGCCCTGCCCACCACCTACCACCTGCTGAGGACGCTGGTCCACGAGGGCTACGTGCTCAAGGTCGACGGCGGCTACGTGCTGGGCGACCGGGTGGCGGTGCTGTCCGAGAAGAGCCGAGGCCTCGCCTGCAGCGCGCGCTTCCGGCCGGTTCTCCGCGGCCTGCACGACGAGCTCCGTGCGGCGGCGTACCTCTCGGTCCTCGACGACGGGGAGGTCGTCCTCGTCGACGTCGTCGACTCCCCCGGTGCGCCGCGCGCCGACCTGTGGGTCGGCTTCCACGCCGCGGCTCACGCGACGGCTCTCGGCAAGGCCGTGCTGTCCACCCTCGACGAGGAGTCCCGCCGCGACTACCTGTCCGCCCACGACCTGCCCGACCTCACCTCTCGTACGGTGACGGACGCGCGGGTCCTGATGCGGCAGCTGGAGGAGCCGGCGCCCTACGCGCTGGACCAGGAGGAGTACGCCGTGGGCACCGCCTGCGTCGCCGTACCGGTCCCGTCACCGAGGCTGACCGGGGCCGTCGCCGTCTCGGTGCCCGCGCAGCAGGTTTCGCGGGTCGTCGACCGGGCCGACGCCCTCCGCCGGACCGCGCGGCTCATCGCCTACGCGGCCGAGGAAGGCCGCTGACGGTGTTTGTCACCATCTGAAAACCCCACGTTGCCCCGGGAGCCCCGGCGGACGAAGTTGAGGGCGTAGCCCTCCCCAACCTCCTGGAGGCGTGACATGAGCGCGACGACGACGTCGCCCAGCAGCCCCGCGACCGGCGCCCTGGACGCCGAGGCCCGGGTCGGGCTCTACCGGACCATGGTGCTCTGCCGGACGTTCGAGGACGCGATCCTGCGCGAGTACCACGCCGACAAGGGCCCCGGCTTCGACATCGGCAAGGGCAACGTGCCCGGCGAGATGCACCTCTCGTCCGGCCAGGAGCCCGTGGCCGCCGGGGTCTGCGCCCACCTGACCACTGACGACGCAGTGACCGCGACGCACCGGCCGCACCACTTCGCCATCGCGCACGGCATGGACCTGCGCAGGATGGCCGCCGAGATCTTCGGCCGCGAGGACGGGCTGGGCCACGGGCGCGGCGGGCACATGCACCTGTTCGACCCCGACACCCACTTCTCCTGCTCCGGGATCATCGCCGAGGGCTACCCCCCGGCGCTCGGCATGGCTTTCGCCTTCTCGCGCCGTGGCACCGACCGGGTCGCCGTCGCCGTCACCGGCGAGGGCGCGGCCAACCAGGGAGCCTTCCACGAGTCGCTCAACCTCGCGGCGCTGTGGAAGCTCCCGGTCGTCTTCGTCGTGGAGGACAACGACTGGGGGATCTCCGTCCCGAGGGCCGCCTCGACCGCCGTACCCAGCAACGCCGACCGCGCTGCCGCGTACGGGATCCCCGGCGAGCGGATCGAGGACAACGCCGTCGAAGCGGTGCACGAGGCCGCGGGCCGCGCCGTCGCGCGAGCCCGGGCCGGTGAGGGGCCGACGCTGCTGGAGGTCCACACGCTGCGGCTGCTCGGCCACTTCGAAGGTGACGCCCAGGGCTACCGCCCGGAGCTGGCCGACGTCCCCGGGCGCGACCCCATCCCCACGTACGAGAAGACGCTGCGTGACGCCGGCGTGCTCGACGACGACGCGGTCGCAGCGGCCAAGAGGGAGGCGGAGGAGAAGGTGGAGGACGCGATCGCCTTCGCCAAGGCGAGTGCTCTACCCGACCCCGCCGCTGCCGCGAAGTACGTCTTCGCCTGACAGGAGGACGGCCATGACCATCACCGACCGGCCGGTCGTCCCGGCCCCCCGCAGCAGCCACCGGCTCACGACGGCCAAGGCCATGGTCGAGGCCATCGACCTCGAGATGGCCGCGAACCCCGAGGTCTTCTACCTCGGCGAGGACGTGGGCGCCTACGGCGGCATCTTCTCGTCCACCACGGGCCTGCTCGACAAGTACGGTCCCGAGCGAGTCATCGACACCCCGATCTCGGAGACCGCGCTCTTCGGCCTCGCCATCGGCGCGGCCACCGAGGGCATGCGCCCAATCGCCGAGCTGATGTTCGCCGACTTCATGGGCGTCTGCCTGGACCAGCTCTACAACCACATGGCCAAGATCCACTACGAGTCGGGGG
>DASTQL010000049.1:0-12914 GCA_035761805.1 Jiangellales bacterium
AGGCTTCCGCATCCGCACGACCGGGACCGGCACCCAGGCTGGACGCCCCGGTCGTGTGGCTGTGGAGGAGCCAGCGGTCTCCCTGGACATGCACGACGCCTTCGCCTTCACCGTGACCCGGATACCCCTGTGACCTTGGCCTCTCCCGCGGCACCCCCAGCCGTCGGGACGTTGGGGTGACCGCGGAGGGTGAGCATGCCCAGCGACACGAGGGCGCTCGTGCTGGACGAGCACAGTCGAGGACGAGATCACCAAAAGCCGCGTAGCGAGAGGTCCGTGAGATGCATGATGGCAAGATGATCAAACTCCGCCGCTGGCAGAGGGCTGCCATCGTCGCGGCCATCGCCGCCTCTCTGCTCGCCGGCGTCACCACAGGCGCAGCTGGCTCAGAGGTGCCTTCGCCGGACGCTGAGCCGCACAGCCTGAGCACCGCACAGGCCCCGGCGGTGGTCGCCGTGGATGCTTCGGAGTCCGGCTGCCTCCCGGCGTCGCCAGACCCCGTCCCGGACGGCGAGCCGATCGTGGTCTACCTACGGCCCTACACCGAACCGTTCACCGTGGGCCAGATCCCGGCGTCGTGGTGGAAGAACCCCCCGTACCCCGACCCGTCGTGGCAGCTGGCGTTGCGCGGGTTCTCGTGGGTGCAGCCGCTCGCGCAGCGCGCCTTCCAGGATGGGCAGTACCGGTCGCTGTCGGCCCTCATGTACCAGGTGATCGCGTTCAACACCCAGAACCCGGACCCGGGCACAGCCCAGTACGGGTGGGACGAGGGCACCGCCCTGCGACGGCTGGAGACGCTCAACTGCCTGTACTGGCTGGCACGCGCCGCGGGCCTCAGCTACGGCCATCTCTCGGGCTCCATGAACGACAACGTCGCCGTCCAGTTCGGCCCTCGCTACTACGGGCCCCCGTACCGGCAGGTGCACAACCACGGGCTGATGGCGAACGTGCGCGTCTTGCGGGCGGGTGTGCTCCGCAACGTCGCGTCCTGGCGGACGAAGGCCATGGACAGGATGTCCGCGGAGGCCCCGCTGGCGTGGTCGTCGCGGGGAGTCTCGTGGGAGCAGTCGTCGACCTATCACAAGGTCAACATCGACTTGTGGGATGGCGCCGCCGCGGCGATCGCGGCCCAGGTCCCGTCGTCGACCACACCGGCGACGATCCGCCGACACACCGGACGGGCGAAGATCGCGTTCCAGTGGATGACCGAGCCGGACGGCAACATCGTCAAGATCGGCGACTCGGATGATCAGGCAGGGACCCCGAACCCCCGCAACTACGCCACCGCCTTCCGGGACGATCAAGCGGGCTGGGTCATCGGCCGGTGGTCCTGGTCCGATCCGCGGACCACCTACTACGCCCTCCGGTACGGGCCGCCGCGGCGCGCGCACGGCCACCAGGACCGACCCTGTGTCACCTTCACGACGATGGGCGTGCGGGTGCTCGTGGGGGTGGGCAGGTACACCTACGACACGGCGAGCCCCTGGTACACATGGCAGATCAGCCCAGTCGGCCAGAACTGCTCGTACACCGACACCACCCTTGCGACCAGCCGCGGCGTGACCGTGACCGGCGCCAAGGTGCAGACCACCGCACACGCCTGGAGCACGACCGACACCCTGTTCGGCGGCCGGACGCACACCCGCACGATCAACGTCAACGGCTCGACGCACAGCATGCGGGTGATCGACGCCTACACCGGCACTGGGACACACCGGCAGTCCTACCATCTGGACCCGGCGTGGCAACTGGTCTCCAAGAGCAGCCAGATCATCCGGTTCTCGCACCCCGACGGCCGGTCCCTTCGGATCATCACCAGCGGTGCCGTGTCGTCGGTGGTGCGTGGCCTCACCAATCCGATCGCGGGGTGGGTGTTCCCGCGTCGCGCGAATCGGACGGCCGCATATCAGGTGTTCCTGAGGTCCAACACGACCCGCCTGGACACCACCCTGACCGTCACCTGAGCCCGCAGACAGCCTGAACAGTCGAACCACACTCCACGCAGGGCTGCCCAGCACCAGCGACCGAACCCGCGAGCACCGGGCCTCGATCGGCCTCAGGCGCGACTGTGATCCTCGCGCTGATGTACGCGGGCGAGGAGGGCGCCCGCCGGTTCCGTAACGCTGCCGACCGGCTCAACGCCACCGGGCTGGCTGGGGACGTCCCGTCCAAGGAACCAGGTACCACCCGGCCCTTGGGTACAGGTCGGGCGGCCAGCTGGTGGCGTCACAGGGCTGGGAGGGCACGCAGGACGACGCGGGCCTCGCTCAGCATGACGACGCGGCCACCATGAAAGCAGTCATGGTGGCCGCGCCCGACCGGCTCGGCTTCGCGCCCGGTGGCTGCCGCTCGCCGGGCTGCTTCGAGCCGTTCCTACTTGCAGCCGGGGGTGTCGGTGGTCTGCCCCGGCGGGTGACACTTCCCGTCCTGGGGACCGGAGTTACCGACGCCACCACCGTTGTTGCCGGGACCGAACGCCGGGTCAGCGAACACCGGACCAGCCGTCCCGATGCTCACGGCGATCGCCAGGATACCCACAGCGATCCTGCGCTTCATGTCCTCGCCCCTCCCCGGGCCGGGCCTTCGCCGACCCTGCACTGTGTGTATCGGACGAGCGGCGGCAACCATTACAGCCGCTCCCGAGGGGGCGCTCGCATGCGAGCGCCGCAGACCAGGCAGGTGGATGCGCGGCTGGCTGAAGGCTGTACCGTCGCGGCGGCCGCCGATGGCATGGTCGACTACCGGGACCGGAACCCTGGGCACTGGCTCCCGACCCGGGCTGCCGTGGACGCCGTTCTCGGCGGTGCTACGAACTCTCTGCGGACAGCGGAAGGGGGTTGGGCGGTACACGCGCAGGTCAAACGCGTTGTGGCGGACGAGCCGGCCTGTAAGCCGGATTCTGTGGTCCCGGCGAAACCGGGACCGGCGACCATCCATCTGGGACCGCCGTCACCGACGGCCTCCTGCGGCCTACCCGGGAGCTCGGGCGGGCAGCCCTCGAGCGCTCCCTGTCTGACCTTGCTCCGGGTGGGGTTTGCCGAGCCACCCCCGTCACCGAGGGTGCTGGTGGTCTCTTACACCGCCCTTTCACCCTTACCGCGGCGCCGGAGCGCCGTGGCGGTCTGCTCTCTGTGGCACTGTCCCGCGGGTCACCCCGGGTGGGTGTTACCCACCACCCTGCCCTGTGGAGTCCGGACTTTCCTCAACGGGTCCGAGGACCCACCGCGGTCGCCCGGCCGGCTCGTCCGCCACGACGATGGTACGCCCCCGGGGCCTGGCTCTCATGCCCCGGGGCGGGCGTCGACCGCGCGACGGCGGTCAGGCCGGGTGGACGAACCGCAACCGGCGCTCGGCCACGGAGGCCTCGGCGAGCCGCACCTCCACCCGGTCCCCCAGCGGCAGCGCCGGGCCGTCGACCCGGGCCCGGACGGCGGGGTCGTCGAGGTGCACCTCGCCCCGCCCGCGTTCGCCGTCCACCTCGACCACCACGCCGCCGAAGCGCTCCCCCACCCGCGACTCCAGGAGCGCCGCCTCGACGAGGTCCAGGCAGGCCCGCTCGTACGAACCGGCGCGCCGCACTGCGTCCCCCATCTCGTCGGGCAGGTCCGCGAGGGCCGTGCCCACCCACTCCGGCACCTCCGTACCCGCGGCCAGCGCCACACAGGCCTCGCCGACGAAGCGGTCGACCAGACGCCGCAACGGTGCGGTCGCGTGCGCGTAGGGCGCCGCGATCGCCGCGTGCCGCACCTCTCCACCTGGGGGAGCACCCGAGGGCCCGCCGAAGGCCGTGTACCCGGCCCCCCGCAGCAGCGTCGTCGCCGCGTCGATCACTGCGGCGTGCACCGGCACCGCCGGGTCCAGGCTGCGGATGAAGTCCGGATACCGCACATCCTCCGGCCACGGCGCCCCCAGCGCGCGGGCGACACGTCGTAGCCGGTCGACGTCGCGCGGGTCGGCCTCGGGCAACGTGCGCAGCACGCCGACCCCGCCGTCCAGCATGATCCGGGCCGCTGCCATGCCGGTGAGCAGGGAGATCTGGGCGTTCCAGGCCTCGACCGGCAGAGGGGCGCGGTACTCCAGCCGCCACCTCTGGTCCTCGTGCACGGCCACCTGCTCCGGTACGGGGAGGGACACACCGCCCCGTTCCCGCTCCCGCTCCAGCCGCAGCGACCCGACCTCCCGCAGCAACTCCCCGGAGCTCCCCCGCCCCGCGTCCAGGTCCGCCTGCACCGCCGGGTAGTCCAGCTGCGCGCGACTGCGAACCACGGCACGACGCAGGTCCACCGAGACCGGCTCGGCGTCGGAGTCCAGGTCGAACCGCCACACCAGGGCGGGCCGGCCCTCCCCCGGCAGCAGGCTCGCCGCCCCCTCCGACAGCACCGTCGGGTGCAGCGGGATGCGCGTGTCCGGTCCGTACAGCGTCAGACCCCGCCCGTGCACCTCCTCGTCGAGCGCGCCGCCGGGCCGGACGAAGGCCCCGACGTCGGCGATCGCGTAGTGCACCCGCCAGCCTTGCCCTCGGCGCTCGATGTGCACGGCCTGGTCGAGGTCCAGAGACCCCGGCGGGTCGAGGGTCACGAAGTCCAGGTCGGTCAGGTCCGTCGGCGGCAGGCGTGGTTCCCGGGATGCCTCCCCCGCCTCCTCGAGTGCCTCGACCGGGAAGCCGGCCGGCACCTCGAGCTCCTCGCGCAGGTCACGCAGGTGGTCGGCGATGCCGTCTCGACCGGCCAACCGCAGCTGTCGTCGTGGCACGTCGCCACCCTAGGTCCCGGACCCGCAGGACCGGCGCAGGCCGCCCGACACCCAGGGCCCGCGTCGAGGTCCCGCGACGCGCTCCGACGTCCCGGCTGAAGCGTCCCCACGTCACGAGAGGCAGGACCATGAACCAGCCGGTCGCCCACCCCATCACCACCGCACCCGGCGAGACACACCCCACGCGACACCGCTCCGCCACGACGCGCCACCTCCTGGACTGCGGCGTCGTCGCCGGCCCCCTCTTCGTCACCACGGCCATCGCCCAGGTGCTCACCAGGGAGGGCTACGACCTCACCCGGCACCCCATCAGCCTGCTCAGCCTCGGCGACCTGGGTTGGGTCCAGATCGCCAACTTCGTGGCCACCGGCGTGCTCGTGCTCGCCTTCGCGTTCGGTGCCCGCCGGGTGCTCCGTCCGGGCCCTGCGTCCCGCTGGGGGCCGGTCCTGCTCGGCGCACTCGGCCTGGGGTTGGTCCTCGGTGGTGTCTTCGTCGCCGACCCTGCGCTCGGCTTCCCGCCGGGGCAGACCCCGCCCGACAGCCGGAGCTGGCACGCGTACGCACACGACGTCGCCCCCGTCCTCGCGGTCGACGGCATGGTCGTTGGGATGCTGGTCTTCGCGCGCCGCTTCGCCAGGCAACGTCGGCGCGGCTGGCTGGTCGCCAGCGTCGCCACGCCGGTCGCAGTCCTCGCGCTCACCGCCTGGCCGAGCCTCGACGGCATCAGCGTCCGGCTCGCGCTCGCCATGCTGCTCATCCTGGGATGGACGACGGCCCTCGCGGTCGAGCTGCGCCGCAACGTCAGCGCGGCAGCACGTTGAGACCGCGCAGGACGGCGAGCCCGTCCGACCAGTGTGCGATCTCCGTGTACGAGGCAGGAGCGAGGTCCAGCCTGGACATCGCCGTCAGCGGGGCGCCGAGCACCCCGCGGACCAGCGACCGGATCGGCGTCATGTGCGTGACCACCAGCACCGTTCGGCCGGGGTGGCGAGCGATCGCCTTGTCGCGGGCGAGCGCCACACGCCGTTCCAGCGCGGCCAGGCGCTCGCCCCCGGGCGGGGCCACGTCTGGGGAGGCCAGCCACGCGTCCAGCTCGTCGGGCCAGCGCTCCCGTACGTCGGCGAAGGTCAGGCCGTCCCACTCGCCGAAGGCCAGCTCGGACCAGGCCTCGTCCTCCCGTACGGGGAGACCCAGCCGATCTGCGACCACCTCCGCGGTCTCGCGACAGCGCCGCATGGGCGAGGTGACGACCCCGGCCAGGTCGGCGTACGCCGCGGCGCGGTCGGCGGCTCGCCGGGCCTGCTCGACCCCCACGTCGGACAGGCCGGGGTCGGCGCCGCCCCTCCCGCTGAACCGCCGCCCGGTCGTGTGGTCGGTCGCCCCGTGGCGGAGGAGGAGCAGCGTCGTCGGCGGCCCGAGGTCGGCACGGGCAGCGATGGCGGCGGCGGTCACCGGTGGGTGCGGCGGTGGCGGGCCGTCGGCAGCGGCCGGGACGGCGCGTGGCGGCTCGTCAACCGTCGGCTCGGCGATGCCGGCGCCCGGCCCTCTCCGTGCGCGCCCACGCTCGAGGTCGAGCACCTCGTTGAGCAGCCGATCGGCGTGGGAGTTTAGCTCCCGGGGGATCCACCGGTAGGTGGTACCGAAGGGCGCCAACCGGACGGCCTGCGAGGCGAGCGGGCGGATGTCCGGGTGCCGGACCTTCCACCGTCCGGACATCTGCTCGACCACGAGCTTGGAATCCATCCGCACCTCGACCTCGGCGTCCGGGTCGATCTCGTGCACCGCCTCGAGCCCCGCGATCAGCCCGCGATACTCGGCGACGTTGTTGGTGGCCACGCCGATGGTCTGGGCACGCTCGGCGAGCAGCTCACCGGTGTCGGCGTCCCTGACCAGGGCGCCGTAGGCGGCCGGCCCCGGGTTGCCGCGCGACCCGCCGTCGGCCTCGACGACCAGGCGCCGCGTCACAGCCCCGACTCGTCGGCACGGACCAGGATGCGCCGGCACTCCTCGCACCGCAGGACGGCGTCCGGGGCGGCCGAGCGGATCCGGTTGAGGTCAGCCGGGTCGAGCTCGAGGTGGCAGCCCTCGCACCGGCGCCGATGGAGGGCGGCAGCCCCGATGCCGCCGTGCTGCCGGCGCAGCTTGTCGTAGAGGGAGAGGAGCTCCTCCGGCACGTCGCCGACGACGGCGACCCGCTCCCGGCGGAGCCCGTCGGACTCCAGGTCGAGCTCGGCGAAGGCCGCGTCGCGTGCCTGCTGTACCTGGGCAGCCTTCTCGGCCACCTGCTCTCGCTCGGCGGAGTGGGAGGCGTGCCGCTGCTGTGCCTCCTCCAGCCGCTCCATGATCTCCAGCTCGACGTCCTCGAGATCGCCCTGCCGGCGCTCCAGTGAGGCGATCTCGCTCTGCAGCTGCTCGAGCTCCCGCGGGGAGGAGACCTGACCGGCGTCCAGCCGCTGCTGGTCGCGGGCCTTGCGCGCCCGGACCTGGGCGACATCGGCCTCCGCCCGGCTGCGGTCGCGCTCCAGGTCGGTGGCCTCGGTGTGAGCCCCGACCTCGAGGTCGCGCAGTCGGGTGTGCTCGGCGGCGAGCCGCTCCAGCTCGGCGACCTCGGGCAGCGTCCGGCGGCGGTGCGCGATCTGGTCCAGTCTCAGGTCGAGGGCCTGCACTTCGAGCAGTCGCAGCTGGGCGGCTGGGTCGACGTTCAGCGGGCGCTCCCCTCGTGCAGGGTCCACGGGTCGGTGGGTGTCTCCGAGACGCGGGTCACCACCGTAGCCCCTTGCCGGGCCAGGCGATCGGTGAGGCGGCGGGCCGCGTCGGCGAGCCACGGCCACTCGCTGGCCCAGTGCGCGACGTCGACGAGGGCCGGACCCCCAGGATGCTCCCGGGCCTCGCTGGTGGGGTGGTGGCGCAGGTCGGCGGTGACGTAGGCGTCGACCCCCTCGGCCCGGACCGCGTCGAGCAGGGAGTCCCCCGCCCCACCGCACACGGCCACCCGACGTACCTGGGTCGCCGGGTCCCCGGCGGCCCTGACGCCGGCCGCCGTGGCCGGGAGAGCTGCCGCCACCCGCCGTACGAAGTCGGTCAGGGGCTCGACCGCGGCAAGCCGGCCGACGCGTCCCGTCCCGTACGCGCTGTCGCGGGCCGCGAGCTCGTAGACGTCGAAGGCGGGCTCCTCGTACGGGTGGGAGACACGCAGCGCCTCGACGACGCGGCGGCGTAGACGCCGGGGGACGACCACCTCGAGGCGGGTCTCCGGCACCTCCTCGACCGCGCCCACGCTGCCGATCGTGGGGATGGCGCCTTCGCTCGGGCGGAAGGTCCCGGTGCCGAGCGCGGTCCAGGCGCAGCGCTCGTACGCGCCGATGCGACCCGCTCCGGCCGCGGCGAGGGCATCGAGGACCCGGCCGGCATCGGCGTGCGGGACGAAGGTGACGAGCTTGTCGGTGGGCTCCTCCGGCTGCGGGGCCAGGGGGCGCAGGTCGGCGAGCCCGAGGGCCGCAGCCAGCGCGTCGGACACCCCGGGATCGGCGCTGTCGGCGTTGGTGTGCGCGACGTGCAGGGCGCACCCGCCGCGGATCAGGTCGTGCACGACGCGGCCCTTGGGTGACGTGGCGGCCACGTCGTGCACCGGCCGGAGGAAGAGTGGGTGGTGCGTGACGAGCAGGTCGGCGCCCCAGTCGAGGGCCTCGCGGACCACGGCGGAAACCGGGTCCACGGCGAGCAGGACCCGCTCGACCCGCGTGCCGGGGTCGCCGCAGACCGGACCGATCGCGTCCCAGGGTTCGGCGCGCCCGGGGTCGTAGAGGGAGTCGAGCGCGGCGGTCACCTCACGCAGCGTCGGCACGCGCGCGAGGCTAGTGGATCGGGGCGGGGGCACTGCCAGCCCTCTGCTGTGGCGTTCCCTGGCCACACTCGCTGCTCCCGAGGAGGGGTCGCCCCCGAGGCGGCGGGCGTGGTCAACTGGTGGGGCACCACCACCCGACTCGCCGGCGGACTCCATGTGAACGTGCCGACCGCCCCCGTCCCCCAGGCCGAGCAGGGCACCGTGCCTCCACCGCGGGGCCCACGCGGCCCGCGGGACCTGCCCGGCCCCCCCGGCCTGGGGTACCGCCCCGGCCTCGACGGCGTCCGTGGTCTGGCGGTCCTGGCGGTCGTGGCCTTCCACCTCGGGGCGCCGTGGTTGAGGGGCGGCTTCATCGGGGTGGACGTGTTCTTCGTCCTCTCCGGCTTCCTCATCACCGCGCTGCTGCTGGGCGAGTTCGGCGCCACCGGAAGGCTGGACCTACCCGCGTTCTGGGCCCGCCGGGCCCGACGTCTGCTGCCTGCCCTCCTGCTCGTGCTGCTCGTGCTCGGCGCCTGGGCCGCGTGGGTCGCGCCGCCCGAGTCGGCCGCCGCCCTGCGTGGGGACGCGCTGGCCGCTCTCCTCTACGTCGCCAACTGGCGGTTCGTGGCGACCGGCGAGAGCTACCTGGCCACGACGGCGCCCTCTCCCCTGTTGCACACCTGGTCGCTGGGCGTGGAGGAGCAGTGGTACCTGCTGATGCCGCTGCTCCTCGTCGCGGTGCTGAAGCTGCGGCGTGGGCGGACGCGCGTGCTGACCCCGCTCTTGCTCGTTCTCGCCGTCGCCTCCGCCGCGCTCATGCTCGTGCTCGACGTCTCGGGCGCGAGCCACGCCCGCGTCTTCTACGGCAGCGACACGAGGGTGTTCGAGCTGCTCCTCGGTGCGGCGCTGGCGGCGGCCGTGCACACGCGGGGACTCCCGCGTCCCCGTTCGGCCGACGTGGCCGGTGCGGCCGGGCTGGTGGGTCTGGGTGCGGCGGCCGTCGTGCTGACCGCGACCGGCCCCGCGCTCTTCCGCGGCGGGCTGGTCCTGGTCGCAGTCGGAGCCGCCGGGCTCGTGGTCGCGGCGGCCACGCCCGGCACGATCACGGCGACCGTGCTGGGGTGGTGGCCGCTGCGGGCAGTCGGGATCGTCTCCTACGGCCTCTACCTCTGGCACTGGCCGGTGCAGCTCTTCCTGGCCGGCAGCCCGTGGTGGATCCGGTTGGGCCTGGCCGGGGCGATCGCGACCGCGTCGTACGTGCTCCTGGAACGCCCTGTCCGGCGCGGTGCGTGGGCGTCGCTGCCCGCTGCCGTCCGCCCGATGGTCCCGGTGGTGGCGATGTCGTGCGTGGCCACCGTGCTGGTGGCGGCGACGACAGCCGAGACACCGATCTCCGTACGAGGTGATCTCGGCGACCGGGTCCGGGTCGCCCCCTCCCCCCCGGTCGTCCGTCCGGACCCACGAGCCCTGCCCCCCCGGCCGGAGGTGGTGGCGCAGGCCGAGACCGCGGAGCCGACGCCGGTGGACGGCCCGCTGGACGTCCTCGTCGTCGGTGACTCGGTCGGGTTCTCGCTGGCCTACCACGCGCCCGACCCTGCCGCGGACCTGTACGTGACCGGCGAGCACGTCCTCGGGTGCGGCATCACCGAGGAGCCGCTGGTGTTCCCGGGCGGCGGTGTGCTCGAGCGCCCGCACTGCGCCGGCTACGTGACGGGCTGGACCACACTCCTGGAGCAGGAGTCCCCCGACGTGGTGGTCCTCGTCTCCGGCGCCTGGGAGGTCTACGACCACCTCGACGACGATCAGGTGCTGGTCATGGGGTTCCGGCCCCACGACCGATTCCTCGCCCAGCGGTTCCGGGCCGCGCTCGACGTGCTGACGGCGGGTGGCAGGCCGGTGGTCGTCACCGACGTCCCGTGCTTCGACGACCCCACCGTGCAGGGCGGCCCGCGCGTGGACTCCGTGCGCGTCTGGCACCTCAACGAGCTGCTGGCACGGGTCGTCGACGACTACCCCACGGCCCGGCTGGTGCGTCTCTCCGACCGGCTCTGCCGTGACGGGACGGACGCCGTCGGGACCTCGGTCCGGTACGACGGGGTTCACTTCACCGCGGTTGGCGCAGCCGGGGTCTGGCCCTGGCTCGAGGGCGAGATCCGCCGCGCGGCGACGCTGGACGACCGCGGCGCGCTCGGCCGCTAGGCGATCTCCCCTCGGGCGGGGCCGGTATCGGCCTGCCACCGGTCCACGGCTCGCTCAGCGGCCACCCCGGTCAGTGGTGGAGGCCACCGGCAGCCTGGTGGATGAAGACCGCTCGGACCTCGTCGGCGGTGGTCAGCGCCTGGACGTGTCCCTCGACCGGCTCCAACGCCGCTTCGAGCACGGCGGTGTCGGGCTCGGGACCGAACGTGATCAGTGTGAGGAGCACCGGCCGTCGGGGGTCCTGCGCCTCGGCGAGTGCCCCGGCGAGTTCCTCGGCGGTGAGCGACCCGGGATCGTCCTCGTTGGTGCCGTCGGTGAACAGCACGACGTGGTTCGGCGTGTCCGGGCGGTAACCGTCTCGCGCCGACGTGTACGCGGCGAGCAGGGTGTCGTGGAGTCCCGTGCCGGTGTCGGTCGCCGTGAGTCCTTCCGTGGCGGCGCCGAGAGCCTGGCGGTGCTCGCCGGTCAACGCGGCTCGTGGCAGCAGGACGCGGTGGTCACGTGGCGGGTCGAGGAGCGACCCGAACTCCCACAGCGCGAGCTCGGACTCGTCGGGGAGGAGCTCCGCGAGGCGGTCGACGCCCTCCCGTACGACGTCGATCAGGGCCTCGTCCGAGCCTGGGGCCACCTCCCTCATCGACCCGGACACGTCCACCACGACGAGGACGTCGGAGCGCCGGTCCTCCGCGTACCAGGTGGCGAAGACGTGGTCGACCCGGTGCGCTCCGAGCACCTCGAAGGGGGCGGCGGACACGGTCGGCAGACCATCGACGGACATCCCGTCGGGTGGATCCCCCTGGGGGTCGCGCAGCCCGGCGGCCGCCAGCGCTTCCTGGCCGCCAGGACCGGCCAGGGACTCCAGGACCGTGTTCATGGCGCGGAGCAGCACGGGGTCGCGTGCCGCCACCGCCGTGGGCAGCCAGGTGAATCGGAGTGCGGCCGTGTGGTCCGAGCCGGTGAGGATCGTCAGGGACTGTCCGGTGCTGCCCTGGTCGGGGCCGAGGATGGGCAGCAGCGCGTACTCGGGGACCAGCCCCACTTCACCCGCGGCGTCGGGGAGCGCCGAGGCAGCGCCCGGCACGGTCCGGGTAGCCGGGAGGGCGGTGGCCAGGGCCTCGGCCGACGCGTCCATACCCTCATCCAGCCAGACCGCCTCACCGACGGCACCGGCCGCCACCAGGCCGTCGCCGGATCCCGCGGGGTCGCGCACGGCGAGCCGCACATCGGAGCCGGTGGTGACCAGACCGGCAAGACCGAGCCACGAGCCGCCTGCGGCTTCGACGGTCTCCGCCGTCGCGGGGTCGGTCACCATGAAGACCGGGCTCGTGGCGACCACGGTCCCAGAGCCGCCGACGTCAGGCTCCGCGATCTCCAACGAGCCTGCCGTAGCCCCCCAGGCGGTGTCGTCGGGGATCCACACGTGAGCGCCGAGAGAGGCCACTCGACCCGCCGCAGCGCGCCCGTCAGCGACCGTCACCTCGAGCCGGACGCAGTCCTCGCCGGTCGCCATGACGGGGGCGAGGCTGCTGAGCACCGGCGCGAACGAGGCGGCCGTGACTACGTGCAACGGCGTCGTGCAGGGTGGGGGCGATGGCGAGGACGCGGCCGGGCGGGCTGTCGGGTCGGAAGGCCTGCCGACCACGAAGCCGACGGTCGCCGCCGCCACAGCGATGACCAGGACCACCGCCAGCAACCACCGGTGCCGACGGAGGCGTCCCGACCGGGACCGACTGTGTCGCCCCATGATCTACCGTCCCGTCTCGTCTGACGGTGTGCCGAGCCCCTGCCACCCCCGTGGGAACGACGGCCGGGCACGCACACCCGGTCGCACGGTCCGCGGCGAGTGTGTCACCGGTCACACCGAGGCAAACACGCGGGTCGGCAGGTCACGACCAGGGGATCAAGCGCTACGCACGGTGGTCACGCCTCGGTGGACCGGGCCCCACCCGGGCACCCAGTCGGCCCATCACCAGGCCGATGGGGCCACCACCGGTCGTCGACGCCAATGCTGCTGACTTAGGCTGCGTTGGGCTTGATGTGGATTGTGGGTGGGCCGGGGTGCCGGGTCTGGTGGTGGTGCCTGCGTTTGATCAGCTTGCTGCCGACTGTCTTTCGTTTGACCACCCGCGGGTAGCTGCGG
>DASTQL010000050.1:0-10758 GCA_035761805.1 Jiangellales bacterium
GCGACGCCGGCCTTCTCCTGGGCTTCGTCGGTCGAGGCGCCCAGGTGGGGGGTCACGACGACGGAGTCGAAGTCGAAGAGCGGGGAGTCGGTGCACGGCTCGGCGGCGAAGACGTCGATCCCGGCACCGGCGACCCTGCCCTCCTTGAGCGCCACGGCGAGGGCGTCCTCGTCCACGATGCCCCCGCGCGAGGCGTTGACGATGCGCACGGTGGGCTTGACCTTGGCCAGCGCGTCGTCGCCGATCAGGCCGATCGTCTCGGGCGTCTTGGGCAGGTGCACGGTGATGAAGTCGCTCTCGGCGAGGAGCTCGTCGAAGGACAGGACCCGGACACCCATCTGGGCAGCCCGCACCGCCGGGACGTACGGGTCGTAGGCGACGACCCGCATCCCGAATGCGGACAGCCGCTGGGCCACCAGGACGCCGATCCGACCGAGCCCGACGACACCGACCGTCTTCTCGTAGAGCTCCGTTCCGGTGTACTTGCTGCGCTTCCACTCCCCGCCCTTGAGCGCCGTGTCTGCGGCGGGAATGTGGCGTGCGCACGCGATCAGCAGGCCGACCGTGAGCTCGGCGGCGCTGACGATGTTGGACGTCGGGGCGTTCACGACCATGACGCCGGCCTGGGTGGCGGCCCGGACGTCGACGTTGTCCAGGCCGACACCCGCCCGCGCGACGACCTTGAGCCGGGGAGCCGCCGCGAGCGCCTCGGCGTCGACCCTGGTCGCGCTGCGGATGAGGACCGCGTCGGCGTCGGCGATCGCCGTGAGGAGCTGGGCGCGGTCCGCTCCGTCACAGAGGCGGATCTCGAAGTCGGGCCCGAGTGCCTCGACCGTGGCCGGCGACAGCTCTTCGGCGATCAGGACGACGGGCTTGCTCACGAATGCTTCCTTCGCTCGGGGCTGGGAGAGCGCACGTCGTTGTGCCGGCGCCCGCCAGTGTACGTGCTGGTGCAGCGTGCCCTCGTGCTTGCCCGATTCAGCGGCATGGGGAGCCGAGCCCCCGTCACCGGGGGCCGGCCCCGATCACCCCCGCGCCGCGGTGCCCTCGGTGTAGTCGTCGTCGGACCGCACCCAGGCCATGAGCTGGCGCAGCTCGCGCCCGGTGGCCTCGATCGGATGCTTCTCGGCCGCCGCGCGGAAGGCCGTGAACTCCGGCGCGCCAGCGTCCTGGTCGGCGATGAAGCGGGCGGCGAAGGTCCCGTCCTGGATGTCGGCGAGGATCTCCCTCATCCGGGTCTTCACCGAGTCGTCGATCACCCGCGGCCCGCTGACGTAGTCGCCGTACTCCGCGGTGTCCGACACCGACCAGCGCTGCTTGGCGATACCGCCCTCGTACATGAGGTCGACGATGAGCTTGAGCTCGTGCAGGCACTCGAAGTAGGCGACCTCCGGCTGGTAGCCGGCCTCGGTGAGGACCTCGAAGCCGGTCTGGACGAGGGCGGACACCCCACCGCAGAGGACCGCCTGCTCGCCGAACAGGTCGGTCTCGGTCTCCTCCGTGAACGTCGTCCGGATGCCGCCCGCGCGCAGGCCGCCGATCGCCTTCGCGTACGAGAGCGCCAGCGGCCACGCCTCTCCGGTGGCGTCCTGCTCGACGGCGACCAGCACGGGGACCCCGCGCCCCTCGGTGTACTCCCGTCGGACCAGGTGACCGGGGCCCTTGGGGGCCACCATGCAGACGTCGACCCCGCTGGGCGGCTTGACGTAGCCGAAGCGGATGTTGAAGCCGTGCCCGAAGAAGAGCGCGTCGCCGTCCTGCAGGTTGGGCTCGATCTGCTCCGCGTAGAGCTTCCGCTGGGCCGGGTCTGGGGCCAGGACCATGATCACGTCGGACTCGGCGGCCGCCTCGTCCGGCGTCACCACGCGCAGTCCCTCGGACTCGGCCCGCGACCGGCTGCGCGAGCCCTCCGGCAGGCCCACCCGGACGTCGACTCCCGAGTCCCGCAGCGACAGCGAGTGCGCGTGCCCCTGGCTGCCGTAGCCGATCACCCCGACCACGCGGTTCTGGATGACCGACAGGTCGGCGTCGTCGTCGTAGTACATCTCGGCCACAGCGGGTCTCTCCTCGTACGGTCGGTGGTGGTGCTGCGATCGGGTCGGTTGCCGGGTGGCGGCCTAGGCGCTGCGGTCCATCGACCGCAGCGTACGGTCGGTGATCGAGCGGGAGCCGCGGCCCACGGCGACCACGCCGGACTGGACGAGCTCCCGGATGCCGAAGGGCTCCAGCACGCGCAGCAGCGCGCCCAGCTTGTCGGCGGAGCCGGTGGCCTCGACCGTGACGGCGTCGGGTGCGACGTCGACGACCTTGGCGCGGAAGAGCTGGACGGTCTCCAGGACGTGCGAGCGCGTGTCGAGGTCGGCCCGGACCTTGACGAGCAGCAGCTCCCGCTGGACCGAGGCCGACGGGTCCAGCTCCACGATCTTGATGACGTTGACCAGCTTGTTGAGCTGCTTGGTGACGTGCTCGAGCGGGTTGTCCTCGACGTCGACCACCACGGTCATCCGGGACACCGCGGGCAGGTCGGTGGGCCCGACTGCGAGGGACTCGATGTTGTAGCCACGCCGGGCGAAGAGCCCGGCGATCCGGGCGAGCACGCCGGGCTTGTCCTCGACGAGCACGGAGAGGGTGTGCTTGGACATCAGAGGCCCTCCTCCTCGCGGTCCCAGTCGGGGGCCATCCCCCGGGCGATCTGGATCTCGTCGTTGCCCGTGCCGGCCGGCACCATCGGCCAGACCATGGCGTCGCGGTGCACGCCGAAGTCGACGACCACCGGCCGGTCGTCCACCGCCATGGCCTCCTCGATGGTGCGGTCGACGTCCTCGGCCTTGTCGCAGCGGAGCCCGGCGCAGCCGTAGGCCTCGGCCAGCTTGGCGAAGTCGGGGATGCGGCGGCTGTGCAGGTCGGTGCTCGAGTAGCGCTCGTTGTAGAAGAGCGTCTGCCACTGGCGGACCATGCCGAGGCTCGAGTTGTTGATCACAGCGACCTTGATCGGGATGCCCTCGATCGCGCAGGTGGCGAGCTCCTGGTTGGTCATCTGGAAGCAGCCGTCGCCGTCGATCGCCCAGACGGTGGCGTCGGGGCGGCCGACCTTGGCGCCCATGGCGGCCGGGACGGCATAACCCATGGTCCCCAGGCCCCCGGAGTTGAGCCAGGTGCCGGGCTTCTCGTAGGCGATGAACTGCGCCGCCCACATCTGGTGCTGGCCGACCCCCGCCACGTACAGGGCGTCCGACCCCGCGATCGAGCCGAGACGCTCGATCACGTACTGGGGTGCCAGCTCCCCTTCCGTACGGGAGTAGCCAAGGGGGAAGAGGCTGCGCCAGCCGTCGATCTGGCGCCACCAGCCCTCGAGGTCGGCCCGGCGGCCGGCCGCGTGCTCACTCTCGACGGCGGCGACCAGGTCGGCCAGCACCTCGCGCACGTCGCCGACGATGGGCACGTCGGCCGGGCGGTTCTTGGAAATCTCGGCCGGGTCGATGTCCGCGTGGACGACGGCGGCCTCGGGGGCGAAGGAGGAGAGCTTGCCGGTGACCCGGTCGTCGAAGCGGGCGCCCAGCGCCACGATGAGGTCGGACTTCTGCAGTGCGGTCACCGCGGCGACCGTCCCGTGCATGCCGGGCATCCCGAGGTGGTGCGGGTGGCTGTCGGGGAACGCCCCCCGGGCGGTCAGCGTGGTCACCACCGGAGCGCCGGTGAGGTCGGCCAGCCGGCGCAGCTCGTCCCAGGCCCGTGCCCGGATGACTCCTCCGCCGACGTAGAGGACCGGCCGCCGGGACTCGGTCAGCACGCGGGCCGCTTCCCGGACCTGCTTGGCGTGCGGACGGGTCGTCGGCCGGTAGCCGGGCAGGTCGAGCTGGGTCGGCCAGGTGAAGGTGGTGGGGGCCTGCAGCGCGTCCTTGGAGACGTCGATGAGCACCGGCCCCGGGCGCCCCGTGCCGGCGATGTGGAAGGCCTCCGCGACGGTGCGCGGGATCTCGGCCGGGTCGGTGACCAGGTAGTTGTGCTTGGTGATCGGCATGGTGATGCCGCGGATGTCCGCCTCCTGGAAGGCATCGGTGCCGATCGCCGAGCTGGGCACCTGTCCCGTGATCGCGACGATCGGGACGGAGTCCATGTGGGCGTCGGCGATCGGGGTCACCAGGTTGGTCGCGCCCGGTCCGCTGGTCGCCATGCAGACGCCCACCCGGCCGGTGGCCAGGGCGTAGCCCTCGGCGGCGTGGCCCGCCCCCTGCTCGTGCCGCACCAGGATGTGCCGGATCAGGGTGGAGTCCAGCATGGGGTCGTACGCGGGCAGGATGGCGCCTCCGGGGATGCCGAAGACCGTGTCCACGCCCGCCGCCTCGAGCGAGGCGATCAGGCTCTGCGCGCCCGTCATCGGGGTGCCCGGGGCGGGGACGGTCCCGCGGGTCGGTGGGTGCTGCTGCTCGGTCATGCCGGCCTTCTCGTTGCTCGTCTCATCGGTGGGCTGGGAAACAAAAGACCCCTCGGCCCTGGCCGGGCTCGCGAGGGGTCGCGCGTCGGGGAGGGGTCAACCGACGCGCGCGGGAGGTACGAGAACTCGACGCACGATGACACCTTCCGACGCGCACCGCGCCCGGTCAAGCGTCCGACCGGACCGTCTCGTCATCCGGTACGCCAGTCCGGATGATGGGCACGCTCGCCGCCGGCAGGGGGCCACGGGCGACCAGGTCGGCGACCCCGTCGGCATCGACCGGCCCGGAGAAGTGGAACCCCTGGGCCCGGTGGCAGCCGAGCGCCAGCAGGGACCGGGCCTGCGCCGGCGTCTCCACCCCCTCGGCGGTCACGGTGAACCCCAGCTGGCGGGCCAGCCGGACGACGGCCCCGAGCACGGTCTCGGACTGGCCGTCGGCGCCCAGCCCCGCGACGAAGCTGCGGTCGACCTTGATCACGTCGACCGGCAGTCGCTGGAGGTAGGAGAGCGAGGAGTAGCCGGTGCCGAAGTCGTCGAGGGCCAGCCGGACGCCGAGCGCCTTGAGCTCGTGCAGCCTGGCGACGGCCTCGGACTCCTCCTCCAGCAGCACGCTCTCGGTGAGCTCGAGGGTCAGCGTGTACGGCGGGACGCCCGAGACCCGCAGTGCCTGGTCGACCACGTCCAGCAGGCCGGGGTTGGCCACCTGGGCGGTGCTGAGGTTGACCCCGAGGTCGAGCCGGTGCCCCAGTCGGCGCCAGCGGGCCGCCTGGGCCAGGGCCTCCTCGACCACCCACTGCCCGAGCGCCTCGATGCGGCCGGACACTTCTGCCGTGCGCACGAGCTCGGCGGGCGTCATCAGGACGCCGGTGTCGGTCCGCCAGCGGATCAGCGCCTCCACGCCGACCACGCGTTCCGTGGCCAGGTCCACCACCGGCTGGTAGAGCAGGGCGAAGGCGCGCTCCTCGAGGGCGCGGACCAGCCGGGCGGAGAGCTCCGCCTGCTGCTGGGCATCCACGAGCAGTTCCGGTCGGTAGGCCTCGACCCGTCCGCTGCCGGCAGCCTTGGCGCGGTACATCGCCAGGTCGGCCCCGCGGAGCAGCCCCGTGACGTCCTCGGCGTCGTCGGCGAAGGCCACGCCCACGCTGGCACTCACGGACGTCGCCTGTCCGGCGAGCTCGAACGGCGACCGGAGCGCCGCGGCGACCCGCCGGGCGACGTCCAGCACGTCGCCACGGGTGATGCGGCGTTCGACCAGGACCGCGAACTCGTCACCGCCGAACCGGGCCACGGTGTCGCCGGGGCCGACCGCCTCGGTGAGCCGCCTCGCCGCCTCGACCAGGACCTCGTCCCCGGCCTCGTGCCCGGAGGAGTCGTTGACGTTCTTGAAGCCGTCCAGGTCGAGGAAGACGACACCGACCATCTCGCCGTGCACCGCTCGTCGCCGCAGCGACGCCTCCACCCGGGCGGTCAACAGCGCCCGGTTGGGCAGGCCGGTGAGGGCGTCGTGGTAGGCGAGATGGGCCAGCTGCTCGCGCAGTGCCACCCGGTCGCTGACGTCGCGGGCGTGCACGATCAGGCCGCGGTTGTCGCGGCTCACCGTCGACTCGGTGTGGCGCCAGCCGCCGTCGGCGGCCCGGACTCGGGCGTCGACGCGGGTGTCGTGGTCGCCGGTGGCGAGCAGCTCGGCCACCTGCTCCGCCACGGCATCGACGTCGTCGGGGTGCACGAGGTCGCCGAGCGGGGTCCCGACGACGTCGGCGGAGGTGTACCCGAGCACGCGCTCCACCGACGGGCTGACGTAGCGCACCGTGCCCCGCGCGTCGGTCACCAGGATCACGTCGCTCGACGACAGCACGATCGACCGGAAGTGGTCCTCCCGGGCCGCCAGCTCCTCGACCAGCCGCACGTTGTCGACGAGGGTGAGGTACTGCCGGGCCAGCAGGGCCAGCACGACGCTGCCCGCGAGCAGCAGCGTGGTCGTGCCCAGGTCGGCACCGGACAGCGCCGCGGCACCGAGGGCGGTGCCCGCCAGCGCGGCCACAGCGTACGGGCCGGCGACGGCGGCGAGCGACGTACGACGCGGGAAGACCCCGATCGGCCCCGGGTCCCGCCCGGCATGCGGGACGAGGGCCAGCAGGGCGTAGCCGACGGCCGCCGTCGCCGAGGGCACCCTCCCGTCGTCCAGGACGTGGAGCTGGAGCTCGAGCCGGGCGAGCTCGCTGAGCGAGAGCGCCACGAGCCCTGCGAGGGCGGTCAGGGTCCGGAGCCGCGAGCGGCCGGTGCCGCGCAGCATCAGGCCGGTCATGACGGCGACGAGGCACAGGTCGACCGCGACGTGCACGAGCGTGACGACCGTGTCCGGCTGCACCAGCACCGAGCGGGGCATGTCGGGCACGCCGACGAGCGCCGTGGTCAGCGCCAGCCCCGAGCCCACGTACAGCCAGCCGTCGAGGAAGGTGCGCGGCAGCGCGCCGCGGAGGTAGGTCGCCCGCAGCAGCCGGCGCAGCACGGCGAAGGCGACGAGCAGGGCGGCCACCCTCGCCCCCTGGGCCAGCGGCGCGACCGCGGGCCACTCGTAGGCCACCGCCTCGAGCAGCCGGGCGACAGCGGTGAGCACCGCCCAGCCGGCCGCCAGCCACCACCCTCGACGCCACTGGCCACGGCCGGAGTCCGCGGCCCGCCAGAAGGAGGCGGCGGCCAGGAGCGCGGCCACCGCCGAGAGCACCCAGGACCACGGGTCGGGCACCGCCCAGGTGATCGCACCGAGCGCGAGCACCCCGAGCAGCCAGGGTGCGGCGCGGAGGCCGGCTCGGGCGAGCTCTGGGCTCAGCACCGTTCCACCTCCCGGGGACCTCGCCAGGGACTACCCGCAGACCGCGCCCTGCGCCGCGGACCCCACCAGTCTGGCGTACTTGGCCAGCACCCCGGTCGCGTAGCGGGGCGGCGGGGGCGACCAGGCGGCCCGGCGAGCGGCCAGCTCCGCCTCGTCGACGAGCAGCTCCAGGGTTCCCGCGGCGGCGTCCAGCCGGATCGGGTCACCGTCGCGGACCAGGGCGATCGGTCCGCCGTCGGCCGCCTCCGGTGCGAGGTGCCCGACGCAGAAGCCCGTGGTCCCGCCGGAGAACCGCCCGTCGGTCACGAGCAGCACGTCCTTGCCCAGCCCGGCGCCCTTGATCGCCCCAGTGACCGCGAGCATCTCGCGCATGCCCGGGCCGCCGCGGGGGCCCTCGTACCGGATGACGACCACGTCCCCCGGTCGCAGCGTGCCGTCCTCCACGGCGTCCATGGCGCCCTGTTCCCGGTCGAAGACGCGAGCCGTCCCCTCGAAGGTGCTCTGTTCGAGCCCGGCCGTCTTGACGACGGCGCCGTCGGGCGCGAGGGAGCCACGGAGGATCGTGATGCCTCCCGTGACGTGCAGGGGGGCCGACAGCGCCCGGATGATCGTGCCGTCCGGGTCGGGCGGCGCCAGGTCCGCGAGGTTCTCGGCCACGGTGCTGCCCGTGACGGTCAGCGCGTCCCCGTGGAGCAGTCCGGCGTCGAGCAACGCCCGCATCACGACCGGGATCCCGCCGACCCGGTCGACGTCGGTCATGACGTGCCGGCCGAACGGCTTCACGTCCGCCAGGTGGGGCACGCGGGCACCGATGCGCTCGAAGTCGTCGTACGAGAGGTGCACCTCCGCCTCGTGCGCGAGCGCCAGCAGGTGCAGCACCGCGTTGGTGGACCCGCCGAGGGCCATGACGACGGCGACGGCGTTCTCGAGGGCCTCCCGGGTGAGGATCTGGCGCGCCGTGATCCCTCGGCGGAGCAGCTCGACGACCGCTTCGCCGGACTGCCGTGCGTAGACGTCGCGGCGCCGGTCCGTGGCGGGAGGCGCGGCGCTGCCCGGCAGGGACATGCCCAGGGCCTCGGCGGCGCTGGCCATGGTGTTCGCCGTGAACATCCCGCCGCAGGCGCCCTCGCCGGGGCAGATCGCCCGTTCGATGGCGTCGACGTCCTCCCGCGGGATGAGGCCGCGCGCGCATGCACCGATCGCCTCGAAGGCGTCGACGATGTTGACCTGGCGCTCCGAGCCGTCGGAGAGCCGGGCCCAGCCCGGGAGGATGGTGCCCGCGTAGAGGAAGACCGCCGCGAGGTCGAGCCGGGCCGCCGCCATCAGCATCCCCGGGAGGCTCTTGTCGCAGCCCGCGAGCAGGACCGTCCCGTCCAACCGCTCCGCCTGCACGACCGTCTCGACCGAGTCGGCGATGAGCTCGCGGCTGGGCAGCGAGAAGTGCATGCCCTCGTGGCCCATCGAGATGCCGTCGGACACGGAGATCGTGCCGAACTCCAAGGGGTAGCCGCCCGCGGCGTGGACGCCCTCCTTGGCCGCCAGGCCCAGCCGCTGGAGCGACAGGTTGCACGGGGTGATCTCGTTCCAGCTGCTCGCGACGCCGATCTGTGGCTTGGCGAAGTCCTCGTCGCCCATGCCGACGGCCCGCAACATGCCCCGGGCGGCAGCCCGCTCGAGGCCGTCGGTGACGTCGCGAGAACGGGGCTTGAGGTCGGCGATCGGGGGTGCCTCGGTCATGGCGGGGAGTCTACGAGCGACGTCCAGCATGCGGGACCCGCCATCCGGCATCCGGAAGGGTTCACACCCTTGGTCCAGGCGACGGGTGGGCGGAGACGTGGGGCGTCCGGTGCGGCGGCTAGCCTCCGACCCGTGCGGACGGACGACGCGTCGCGGCCGGAGCCGCTGCGGTCCGGCCCGGTCCTCGTCGCGTGCGGCCACGGCACCCGCGAACCCGCGGGCAGACGGGCGCTGGCCGAGCTGCGCCTGGACGTCGCGAGGGCCAGACCCGGGGTGGAGGTGGTCGCGGCCAGCGTGGACGTCCAGAAGCCCTCGCTGCACGACGTCGTGGCCCGTCTTTCGGCCGAGGGTCGGGAGTCGGTGGTCGTACCGCTGCTGCTGTCAGCCGGCTACCACGTGCGCGTTGACGTCGCGGGCGCGGTCGCCACCTCCGCGGGACTGGCCACCGCCGCGGCGGCGCTCGGCCCGGACCCGATGCTCGTGGACGTGCTGCTCGACCGCCTGTCTGAGGCCGGCGCCGCTCCCGACGCTCTCGTGGTGCTGGCAGCAGCGGGCTCGAGCGACAGGCGGGCGGTCACGGACGTGGAACGGGTCGCAGCCGAGCTGGCCGCACGGCGGGGGTCCCCGGTCCTCCCCGGGTTCCTGTCCGCCGCCTCGCCGACCGTGTCGGAGGCCGTGGATCGCGTCCGGGCGGCCTCCCCGCCCGGCCGCCAGGTCGTCGTGGCCACCTACCTGCTCGCCCCCGGTGACTTCAGCCGCCGGCTGGCGCGCGTCGGCGCCGACCTCGTGACCGCTCCCCTGGCGCCGCACCCGCTGCTCGCGGAGCTGGTCGTCCGCCGCTACGACGAGGCGCTCGCCTGACCTGTACGGAGCACCCGCGGACCGCCTAGTACGCCCCCCGCATCACGTTGGCCAGCGGCTGACCGGCGGCGAAGCGGTCCAGCTGCGCGCGGACGAGCCGCAGCGCCCGGGGGAGGAACGCCGAGGTGTTGCCGCCGACGTGCGGCGAGAGCAGCAGGCCGGGCACGGACCACAGTGCGTGCCCCGGCGGCGGCGGCTCCGGGTCGGTGACGTCCAGAGCTGCCGTGAGCCGGCCGGCCAGGAGCTCACCGACGAGCGCCTCGGTGTCGACCACCGGGCCGCGGGAGACGTTGACCAGCAAGGCCCCGTCACGCATGCCCGCCAGGAAGGCCGCATCGACCAGGCCACGGGTCTCGTCGGTGAGCGGGACGGTGAGCACGACGACGTGGGCCAGTGGGAGCAGCTCGGCCAGCGCCTCGATGCCGGCAACGCCCTCCCGGGCGGTGCGCGCCACCCGTACGACGTCGCACTCGAAGGGCAGCAGGCGGCGCTCCACGGCCGCGCCGACGGCGCCGTAGCCGACGAGCAGCACCGTGCGGTCGGCGAGAGACGGCCGCTCGGCGTGGGCCCATCGCCCCCGGTCCTGGGCACGCACGAAGTCGGGGATCCCGCGCAGCGAGCCCAGCACCAGGGCGAGGGCCAGCTCCGCGGTGCTCGCGTCGTGGACACCCCGGGCGTTGCACAGGCGGACGCCCTCCCCCACGTACGGGCGCAGGTGCTCGACGCCTGCGGTCAGCGTCTGGACCACGCTCAGCCGCGGCATCCGGGCCGCCGCCTCGGCCACGACGGGCTCGAACGTGTAGGGCACGACGTACATCTCGGTGGCCGCGAGCGCGTCGGCCGGCGGCTCGCCGCTGCCGTCCCAGACCCGCACGTCGAGCGTGTCGGACAA
>DASTQL010000051.1:0-54729 GCA_035761805.1 Jiangellales bacterium
CGGCGGCCGCCGGCCTCCTGCCGCTGCCGTCCGGGGTCGTCGCGATGCCCGGCCAGCGGGGTGGTCGTCGCAGGTGAGCAGGGACACTCCGGCGCCCGGCGGGGTGACCGCAGCCTCGGTGCCGTTGGTGCAGCCGCGGGACGGCCTGCCGCCGGTGGTCGCCGACCGGGCCGCCCTGGCGGCCGCCGTCTCCGCCTTGGCCGCCGGGTCCGGCCCGGTCGCGGTGGACGCCGAGCGGGCATCCGGCTACCGCTACGGCCAGCGGGCCTACCTCGTCCAGCTCCGGCGGGCCGGTGCGGGCACCACGCTGGTCGACCCGATCCCGCTGCCGGACCTCACCGAGCTCGGTGAGGCCGTCGCCGACTCCGAGTGGGTGCTCCACGCCGCCAGCCAGGACCTGCCTTGCCTGGCCGATGTGGGGATGCGGCCGTCCCGGGTGTTCGACACCGAGCTGGCCGGGCGCTTGCTCGACTTCCCACGTGTCGGCCTCGGAGCTCTGGTCGAGGCGGTGCTCGGGCTGTCCCTGGAGAAGGGGCACTCGGCGGCGGACTGGTCGACGCGACCGCTGCCCGAACCCTGGCTGCGCTACGCCGCGCTCGACGTCGAGGTCCTGATCGAGCTGCGCGACGTCCTGCACGCGCAGCTGGAGGAGTCCGGCAAGCTCGGCTGGGCGAGGGAGGAGTTCGCGGCCCTGGCCGACGCCCAACCGCCGGAGCCCCGGGTGGACCCGTGGCGGCGCACCTCCGGCCTGCATCGGGTCAGGGACCCGCGCCGGCTGGCCGTCGTCCGCGAGCTCTGGCAGGAGCGGGACGCCCGGGCCCGGGCCCGAGACCTCTCCCCCGGCCGGGTCCTCCCCGACTCGGCCATCATCGAGGCCGCACTGACCGGACCGGCGACGGCCGAGGAGCTCGCCGACCTGCCGGTCTTCCGGGGCCGTGCCCAGCGCCGCGAGTCCACCCGGTGGTTCGCCGCGATCCGGCGCGCCCGCGCCCTGCCCGAGGTCGACCTCCCGCCGGTCGCGGCCCGGTACGACGGGCCTCCGCCCGCCCGGTCCTGGCCCGAGCGAGATCCCGCGGCCGCGGCAAGGCTCGGGGCCGCCCGGGCCGCCGTCGGGGCGGTGGCGGAGTCCGTGTCCGTTCCCGTCGAGAACCTGCTGGCCCCCGAGACGCTGCGCCGGGTCGCGTGGTCGCCGCCCGACCCGGTCACCGAGCAGTCCGTGGCCGACGCCCTGCGGGAGCGGGGAGCCCGGCCGTGGCAGGTCGGGCTCACCGCGGCGCCTGTGGCCGATGCCTTCCGGTCCGCCGCCGGGTGACCGCGGGCGTTCACCGGATCAGCTGCCGTGGATCGAGCGCTGCCTGGCCGCCGTCCAGGTGTATCGGTCGAAGGTGCCGTCATCGCGGATCGCGGCCACGGCGTCGTAGGCCAGGTCCATCGCCTGGTGCGTGTTGTCGACCGTGAACAGCCCGTGCCGGCCCAGCGTCACGACGCGGCGCAGCATCGTGGACCACGCGTCGACGCCGGCGAGGTCCTGCTCGTAGCCCGCCCGGTGGATCGGGTAGACGTGGCCCACGCGACGCGTCTCGACGTGGGTACGCCGTACCGGCGGGAGCGCGGAGCGGGCCAGCGCCTCGTCCACGACGTCCCCGAGCGTCTCGTCGCTGGCGCCCCACAGGTCGTCGGTCATCGAGAGTGGGATCTCGGCGCACAGGACGGAGCGGTCCTCGGGGTCGTCGACCGAGTCGCGGTAGTTGGCCGGCTCGGACACCCTGGTGACCGGGGTCCCGGGGCCGGGCAGGTAGTGGGTGTCGTAGCGCGTCCACCGTCCACCGCCGTGGACGACGTAGACCAGCAGGACGGCGCGGAACCGCAGCCGGCTGGCCGCCTCGAGCTCGGCCAGCGACGGCGCGGGGCGGGTCAGCCGCGCCATGACCGGTAGCGGCAGCGTCGAGAACGCCAGCTCGCCGGACAGCACGTCGCCGTCCTGGGTCGTCACCACGACCTCGTCCTCGAACACCCGCACGCGGGCCACCTCCGCCTGCAGCCGGAGGTCGGCCCCGGCCGCGACGGACGAGTCGGCCAGCACGTCGACGATCTGGCCGAACCCCCGGCGCGGATACCAGTAGCGCTTCGGCGGGCCGTCGCTCGCCCGCATCGCCCGCCCGGCGAGCCGCCAGGCGGCGGTGTCCGTGGACACCTGCCGGCGCGCCTGCTCTCCACTGATCCG
The DNA here is from genome assembly GCA_035761805.1 of Jiangellales bacterium. Classification (GTDB taxonomy): domain Bacteria; phylum Actinomycetota; class Actinomycetes; order Jiangellales; family Jiangellaceae; genus DASTQL01. The sequence continues at coordinate 2,225 of DASTQL010000051.1, forward strand.
CTCGCCGGGGATCCCCCACACCTTGCGGGCGTACGGCGCGTACAACGCCTCGTACACCGTGGGCCCCAGCGCGGCGCGCAGCACGCCGGCGTAGGAGTCGTCGCGCGGGCGGCGCAGGGCTGCGACGAGCGCGTCGCGTCCGATGGCGGCCAGCATCGGCGCGGGGAGAGACCGGGCCAGCTCCGTGGCCCGCAGCGGGAAGCCGACCCAGCGGTCGGCGATCCGGACGCGCCCGTTCCGGGTCCGCTCCTGCAGGTCCTTGCCGAGCAGGTCGTGCAGGTCGGCCAGCAGCCGTGGCGCGGTGGCGGGGTCCAGCCGGTGCGAGCCGTGGTCCACCCGGACCCCGTCGACCTCGAAGGACGCCGCGGTCCCGCCGGGCTGGCCGGCGCGTTCGAGCACGGCGACCGACAGACCGCGTCGCGCGGCCCGCCAGGCCGCCGCCAGGCCGGCCGGTCCAGAGCCGAGCACCACCAGGTCGTACGAGGGGGGAGCCGCGGGCGTCTCGGTCATGGTGGCCCGAGCGTAACCGGGGTCGACGACGCTCGGGGCACGAGTAACCTCCGCGGGCGTGACCTCCCCGGAGAGCCGGCCAGTCGAGGAGCTCGTCCGCGCGGTTCGCGCGGGGCTCGCGGCGGTGGCGGACCCCTCCCGGGCCGCACCCATGCAGGCCTACATGAAGTCGACGATGCCCTTCCTCGGGGTCCCTCGGCCGCTGCGGGCACAGGTCGAGCGCGAGGTCCTCGGGGCACGCGTCCTCACGGACCGGGCCGACTGGGAGCGGGCAGTGCGGAGGCTCTGGTACGGCGCCGGCCACCGGGAGGAGCGCTACGTGGCGGTCACGCTGACCGGGTGGCGGTCCTACCGACGGTGGCTGGACCCGGCGGCCGTCCCACTCCTCGAGGAGCTCGTCGTCGACGGGGGCTGGTGGGACTACGTCGACGAGCTGGCCACCCGGCGGCTCGGGCCGGTCCTGCGGTCCGAGCCTGATGTCGTAGCGCCGGTCGTCCGGGAGTGGTCCCGCGACGTGGACCGGTGGAAGCGCCGGGCTGCGGTGATCTGCCAGGTGGGCGCGAAGGACGAGGTGGACCTCAGGCTGCTCGAGGACTGCGTCGTCGCCAACCTCGACGACCCGGACTTCTTCCTGCGCAAGGCGATCGGCTGGGCCCTCCGGGACGTCGCGAGGACCCGGTCGTGCTGGGTGCGGACCTTCGTCGAGGTCCACCACGACCGGCTGTCCCCGCTGTCCCGCCGGGAAGCGCTCCGGCACCAGTCGGCGTGACCGCCGGCTCTGGTCGGGGGCACCCTCGCGCCACCGGGTTACCGGTGAGTAATATCGACTTCGGCGACCCCGACCGCAGGAGGCCCCCGTGCCACGTCCGGCCAGGCAGATCAGAGACGTCGTCTTCGTGGACGGTGTGCGCACCCCGTTCGGCAAGGCGGGCCCGAAGGGCATGTACGCCGAGACGCGGGCCGACGACCTCGTCATCAAGTGCACCCGTGAGCTGCTCCGCCGCAACCCGTCCATCCCCCCCGAACGCATCGACGAGGTGGCCGTGGCGGCCACGACGCAGATCGGAGACCAGGGCCTGACCATCGGCCGGATGGCGGCGCTGCTGTCCGGCCTGCCCAAGAGCGTGCCGGGCTTCGCGATCGACCGGATGTGCGCGGGGGCGATGACCGCCGTCACGACGACCGCGGCCGGGATCGGCGTCGGCGCCTACGACGTCGTCGTGGCGGGCGGGGTCGAGCACATGGGCCACCACCCGATGGGTGAGGGCGTGGACCCCAACCCCCGGATCCTCGCCGAGCGGCTCGTGGACCCCAGCGCGCTTGTCATGGGCTCCACTGCCGAGAACCTTCACGACCGCTTCCCCCACCTGACCCGGGAACGGGCGGATGCCTACGCGGTGGAGAGCCAGGCCAGGCTGGCCAAGGCCTACGCCGACGGCGTCATCCAGCAGGACCTGGTCCCGGTCGCCACCCGCAGCGGCGACCGGGGCTGGGGGCTGGCCACGGCCGACGAGCCACCCCGACCGGGGACGACACTGGAGGACCTCGCCGGGCTCAAGACCCCCTTCCGACCACACGGACGGGTCACCGCCGGCAACTCCGCCGGCCTCAACGACGGGGCGACGGCCTGTCTGCTCGCCTCTGCGGAGGCGGCCGACGAGCTGGGGCTGCCCGTCCGGATGCGCCTGGTCTCGTACGGCTTCGCGGGGGTCGAGCCCGAGTTCATGGGCGTGGGTCCGGTCCCCGCGACGGACAAGGCGCTCGCCAAGGCCGGGCTCTCGATCGACGACATCGGTGCCTTCGAGATCAACGAGGCCTTCGCTGTGCAGGTCCTCGCGTTCCTCGACCACCACGGGATCGCCGACGACGACCCGCGGGTCAACCCCTACGGCGGGGCCATCGCGCTCGGCCACCCCCTGGCGGCCAGCGGCGTACGGCTGATGACCCAGCTCTCCCGGACCTTCGAGGCCCGCCCGGAGGTCCGGTACGGCCTCACCACCATGTGCATCGGCATCGGCATGGGGGGCAGTGTGATCTGGGAGAACCCGCACCACCCCGACTTCGGTCGGGCCCACGACCAGGAGGACGCCGCGTGAAGGAGCTCTTTCCCGACGAGGTCGTGACTCGGGCCCACGTACGAGGGGTGGATCTGCCCCTGGGTGCCGGCCGGCTCGCGCTCGTCACCCTGGACAACGGTCACGACCACACCAAGCCCAACACCCTGGGTCCGCAGAGTCTGCAGGAGCTGGATCGTGCGCTGGACGAGGCCTTCGCGATGCCGGAGGTCAAGGCGGTGGCCGTGACCGGCAAGCCGTTCATCCTGGCGGCGGGCGCCGACCTCAAGGGCATCGGCCTGGTCAGGGACCGGGAGACTGCCCACGCCGTCGCCCACCTGGGCCACCGGGTCCTGCGCCGCCTCGGCGAGGGACCCGTCCCGTCGTTCGCGTTCGTCAACGGCATGGCCCTGGGTGGCGGTCTGGAGGTCGCCCTGCACTGCACCTACCGCACGGTCTCCACCACCGCCCAGGGCATCGGCCTGCCCGAGACCTTCATCGGGATCGTGCCCGCCTGGGGTGGGGCGTGGCTGGTCCCCAACCTGGTCGGCATCGACAAGGCCGTCACGGTGGTGGTCGAGAACCCGCTGAACACCAGGGTCCTCGACGGACGCCAGGTTCACGGCCTCGGCCTCGCCGACGCGGCCTTCGGGGGCGCCGACTTCCTCGAGCAGTCCCTGCTGTGGGCGGCCCGCGTGCTGACCGGTGCGGTCCGCGTCGAGCGGCCCGAGGTGGACCGAGCGGAGGAGGTGTGGGCCGCCGCGATCGCGCGCGGAAGAGCTGCGGCCGACGCCAAGGTCAGGGGACTCTCCCCCGCCCCCTACCGGGCACTCGACCTCATGGCCGCAGCCCGGACAAGCAGCCGCGACGAAGGCTTCGCAGCCGAGGACGACACGCTCGCCGACCTGCTGATGACCGACGAGACCCGCGCGACGCTCTACGCGTTCGACCTCGTCCAGCGACGCGCCAAGCGGCCGGTGGGGGTACCCGACCGCAGCCTCGGGCGAGAGGTCACCAAGGTCGGGGTGGTCGGGGCCGGTCTCATGGCCAGCCAGCTCGCGCTGCTCTTCGCCCGGCGCCTCGAGGTCCCGGTCGTGATGACCGACCTCGACCAGGACCGGGTCGAGAAGGGACTCGCGTACGTCCACGGAGAGGTAGACAAGCTGTTGGGCAAGGGCCGGATCTCGCCCGACCATGCCAATCGGCTGAAGGCGCTGGTCAGCGGATCCACGGACAAGACCGGGTTCGCCGACGCTGGCGTCGTCGTCGAGGCCGTCTTCGAGCAGCTCGACGTCAAGAAGCAGGTCTTCGCCGAGTTGGAGGAGGTCGTCTCGCACGAGTGCGTCCTGGCGACCAACACCTCGTCCCTCTCGGTGACGGAGATGGCGGCGGACCTGAAGAACCCCGAGCGGGTCGTGGGCTTCCACTTCTTCAACCCCGTGGCGGTCATGCCGCTCGTCGAGGTCGTGCGGGCCGAGCTGACCGACGACCCCACCCTGGCCACCGCCTTCGAGGTGGGCAAGAAGCTGAAGAAGTCGTGCGTGCTGGTGAAGGACGCGCCGGCCTTCGTGTTCAACCGGCTGCTCACCCGGGCGCTCGGCGAGGTCATCCGCGCCGTCGACGAGGGGACGCCCTTCCCCGTCGCCGACCCCGCCGTCGCGCCGCTCGGCATGCCGATGCCGCCCCTCGTCCTGCTGCAGCTCGTCGGCCCTGCGGTTGCGCTGCACACCGCCGAGACGTTGCACGAGGCGTTCCCCGACCGGTTCGGCACCTCGCCCGGCATGCAGGCACTGGTGGCTGCCGGCAAGCCGGGCGTCTACGTCTGGGACGACCAGGGCCGGCCGTCGGTCGACCCGGAGGTCGCTGAGATGTGGCGGCAGGGAGACATCGTGCTCACCGAGGAGGAGGTCCTCGACCGGACCCGTCGCGCCCTGGCCGAAGAGATCCGGATCATGCTCGACGAGGGTGTCGTTGCCGCGGCGCAGGACATCGACCTGTGCCTGCTCCTCGGGGGAGGGTTCGCCTTCGCCAACGGCGGCATCACGCCCTACCTCGACCGGACGGGGACGTCCGAGGCCGTCACCGGGCGCCGCTTCCTGCCGCGGGGGGTCGCGAGCGTCCCAGGCTGACCTGGGGCTGGCGCCCGACCCACGTGAGGGCTATCAAGAAGGTGGGCGGGGGCGCAGGGAGCGGTCCTGCCCACAGGGGGGCCGGGTCATGGCGATCTGGGGTGCGCGGCTGCGCGTTCTGCTCGGCGGTGGTCTGCTGGCGCTGACCCTCGCCGCGTGCAGCCTGGAGATCGACGTCGACCGGACGGGCGGCGAGCCGACCGAGACCTCGGCGAGCCCGACGGTGTCGGCCACGTCGGTGGACGCCTATCGGGTCGAGGTCGGTGACTGCCTGGTCGGGACGGGAGGTGACTCCGAGGAGCTCGAGGAGGTCCTCACCGTCGACACCGTCCCGTGCGACCAGGGACACGGCAGTGAGGCCTACGCCGTCTTCGACCTCGAGGATGCGTCGGAGTACCCCGGCGACAAGTCGGTGGGGGACCTGGCCTTCGCCGGGTGCGAGGAGCGGTTCGCGGAGTGGGTGGGCATCGAGTACGTCGACTCGCGCCTGGAGATCTACGTCCTCCATCCGACGGAGGCGTCGTGGACGTCTTCGGAGGACCGCGAGGTGGTCTGCCTGGTGTACGACCCGGTAGCGCCTCTGACCGGCTCCGCCAGGGGTCTCGGCGCCGCCGCGGCGTTCCAGCCGGGAACCTGCCTGGACGAGGACGGCCTTCCGACCGACTGCGCGGCTGCGCACGACGCCGAGGTCTTCGCCGTCGTGAGCCTGCCCGAGGGCACCTGGCCGGGGCAGGAGGCGCTCGAGACCGCAGCAGACGAGGCGTGCGGCTCGGAGTTCGAGGCCTACGTCGGCGCCAGCTACGAGGAGAGCGCGTTGTACTACGGCTACTACACGCCGCTCCAGGACGACTGGACCGTCGGCGATCGCGAGGTGCTGTGCTTCGTCTACGACGCGGACGGGCCGCTCACCGGGAGTGTCCGAGGCAGCGGCCGGTGAGGATCTCCAGTGCGACGGCCCGCGCCCCCCGCTCGGAGAGCAGCAGCGCGTCGTGGTCGACGCCGGGGACGACAACGACGTCGACCGCGTCGCCCACCGTCGCTCGCACGCTCGCCGGGTCGTGCAGCCCGCCGGCCTCCGGTACGAGGTAGGTGGCGGGCCCGCCGAGCAGGGCCACGCCCGCGGGGTCGTAGAGCCCGGTGCCGTCGGCCAGGACGGCAGCGGGTTCGACCGCGGCCCACCACCGGCTGTCGGAGCGCTCGCGGAGATCGGCGAGGCGTGCCGCCTCCACCGTGTCGGACCAGGACTGCTCCACCGAAGGGTCCGAGCGCCAATAGGCCGCATAGTCCCGCCGGTCCGCGAAGGGCCGGCCCAGCCGTCCCCACGACAGCGGGATGCGCCCGGGCAGGTCGTCCTCGGGTGCGCTCCCGGCCGGTACCGTCAGTGGGACTCCGCCGTCGCAGAGGACGAGCCTGCGCACCCGCTCCGGGTGCGCAGCCGCGAGTCGGGCCACGACGAAGCCGCCCATCGAGTGGCCGACGACCGTCGCCTGCTGGACACCGTGCCGGTCGAGCACGGCGACCAGATCCGCCACGTGGGCCTCCAGGCCGTACGGGCCGGGGACGTCGGCACTGAGGGAACGACCGCGGAGATCGGGTGCGAGGACCGTCGCCCGCCCGTCGAGAGCTGCGACGGTCTCCGCCCACCAGAGGTGGTTCCCGGTGATGCCGTGGACGGCGAGGACCAGGTCGGCCGCTCCCGGCCAGCGCGCCACCGCGAGCCGGCCCCCGGTGACCGCGACGGACAGGAGCTCGGCGGCGGTCACCCCACCCTCAGCGGACGGTGGGGTCCTGGACGGAGGCCGTCGCGACGTCCTCGTCCAGCCCGGCGACCTCCTCGACGACCTCCCTGGCCAGGTCCTGCGCCGTGAGTCCCACATCCGCGAGGATGGCCGGCCGCTTGGCGTGGTCGAGGAAGCGCTGCGGGATGCCGAAGTCGCGGATCGGCACCCGGACGCGTTCGTCACGGAGCACCTGCGCGATGCAGGCCCCGACGCCACCCACGCGGCCGTTGTCCTCGACCGTGACCACCAGCCTGTGCTCGCGGGCCAGGGCGACGACCGAGGCGTCCACCGGCTTGACCCACCGCGGGTCGACCACCGTCACGCCGATCCCCTGTGCGGCCAGGCGGTCCGCCACTTCCACACCGACGACGGCCATCGCCCCCACGGCGACCAGGAGGACGTCCCGCGCTCCCGACCGCACCAGCACGTCGGTGGTCCCCGCGCGCTCGATCGCCGGCACATCGTCGACGACGGCCCCCTTGGGGAAGCGCACGACCGTGGGCGCGTCGGCCACCGCCACCGCCTCGCACAGCTGCTCGCGAAGCTGGCCGGCGTCCCGCGGCGCGGCCAGCCGCAGGCCCGGGACCACCTGCAGGATCGACATGTCCCACATGCCGTTGTGCGAGGGTCCGTCGTCACCGGTCACACCGGCCCGGTCCAGGACGAAGGTGACCCCGCAGCGGTGCAGCGCGCAGTCCATCAGCACCTGGTCGAAGGCGCGGTTGAGGAAGGTGGCGTAGACGGCGACGACCGGGTGGAGGCCTCCCATGGCCAGCCCGGCCGCCGAGGTCACCGCGTGCTGCTCGGCGATCCCGACGTCGAACCAGCGGTCGGGGTAGGCCTGGGCGAAGGCGTCCAGACCGGTGGGGTAGAGCATGGCCGCGGTGATCGCGACGACGTCGCGGCGCTCGGCCCCGATCGCCACCATCTCGTCGCGGAAGACGTGCGTCCAGCTGCTCACCGAGGCAGCGACCGGTGCTCCCGTCGCAGGGTCGAAGGGGTGCGACTGGTGCATCTGGTCGTTCTCGTTGCGCTCGGCCACGTCGTAGCCGAAACCCTTCCGGGTGACGCAGTGGACGATGACCGGACCGCGGAACCGCTTGGCCCTCTCGAGCGCGTTCTCGACAGCCTCCCGGTCGTGGCCGTCGACCGGCCCGACGTACTTGATGCCCAGGTCCTCGAAGAGTCCCTGCGGGGCCAGCAGGTCCTTGAGCCCCTTCTTGATCCCGTGCAACGCCTCGTAGAGCGGCGGGCCGACCAGCGGCGTCCGGCCCAGCGAGCGCTTGACCAGGTCGAGCACCTGCTCGTAGCGGGGGTCGGTGCGCAGCCCCGCCAGGTGCTCGGCGAGCCCCCCGACGGTCGGGGTGTAGGAGCGGCCGTTGTCGTTGACCAGGACGACCAGCGGCCGGTCCTTGCCGGCGGCGATGTTGTTGAGCGCCTCCCAGGCCATCCCGCCGGTGAGGGCACCGTCCCCGACGACCGCGACGACCGTCCGGTCCTGCTCCCCACGTACGGCAAAGGCCTTCGCCATCCCGTCGGCGTAGGAGAGCGCCGTCGAGGCGTGGGAGTTCTCGACCCAGTCGTGCTCGCTCTCGGCCCTGCTGGGGTAGCCCGAGAGTCCGCCGGCCTGGCGCAGCCGCTCGAAGCCCGCCCGCCTGCCGGTCACCAGCTTGTGCACGTACGCCTGGTGGCCGGTGTCGAAGATCACGGGGTCACGCGGCGAGTCGAACACCCGGTGCACCGCGAGAGTCAGCTCGACCGCGCCCAGGTTGGGGCCCAGGTGCCCGCCATGGCGGGCGACGGATGCGACCAGGACGTCACGGATCTCGGCGGCCAGGTCGGCGAGCTGCTCGTCGGTGAGACCACGCAGGTCGCGCGGCCCGCGGACGGACTCCAGGACGCCCAACGGGTCTCGCCTCCTCCTCGTCGCCATCCGGTCAACGCGAGTCTACGTACGGTGGGTGGGCCACCGCCTCTCGGCAGGGTGGCGGTATCGGAGGTCACTGCACCAGGTCCGTCTGGGAGGCTCGCCGGGTGCTCATCACCAACCACGTCCTCTCCGGCGCCCTCGTGGGGTTGGCCGTGCCGGGTCCGGCGTCGGCGGCGGCCGGCGGGTTCTGCTCCCACTTCCTGCTCGACGCCGTCCCCCACTTCGGGGTGGACGAGGAGCACCTGATGCGGATCGCCGTGCCGGACGGGCTCCTGGGGCTGGCCTGCATCGGGGCCGTCCTGGCGACCACTGCCGGACCGCAGCGGCTGCGCGTGGCGGCGGGCGTCGCCGGCGCCTGCCTCCCGGACATGGACAAGCCCGGCCGGCAGTTCTTCGACCGCTCGCCGTTCCCGGCCTGGTTCGACCGCTTCCACGACCGGATCCAGCGCGAGGCGGTGCACCGCTGGACGGTCGAGCTGTCGGCGGCCGCGGCCGTCACGACGACGTTCGCCCTCCTCGTCCGGCGCCAGCGCTGAACCCGCGACACACCGACCCATGCTGGAAGCCCCCCGGCGAAGACCGGGGACCCGGTTCAGTCCGTCCCGTCCGCCGCCTCGCCACGCAGGTTGTCGGGACCCATCCGCCGCGCTTTCGTCCGTACCTCGTCCTGGGCTGCACTGGTCCCGGCCGGTGAGGCCCCCAGGCCCGCCAGGAAGTCCTCCTGGGTGATGGCCCAGAGCCGGCACGACGACGCGGTCGTGACCGTGGCCGTCCGGGGCACGGAGCGGAGCAGGGCGATCTCGCCGAAGCCGTCGCCGGCCCCCACCTCCACCGCGGTGGAACTCCCGGTGGCGGTGACCAGCACGTCGCCCTCCTCGATCAGGTAGTACCGGTCGCCTGGTTCCCCCTCGCGGACGACCGTGTCCCCGGCGGGCACAGACAGTTCCTCTGCCGCGGCAGCGAGGCCCCCGAGGACCGGTACGGGCAGGTGGCGCAAGAACGGGTGGTGGCGCAGCAGCCCGAGCAGCTCGGGCCGGTAGACGGCTCGGCTGTCGAGCACCACCATCGAGCGCCAGGACGCGGCCGCCAGCACCGGCAGGGCGAGGCCCAGCGGGAGGAACGCGCCCGTCGGCCCGAGCCACCCGACCAGGGGTGGGGCCACGGCGGCACCGGCCGCGAGCGCAAGGAGTGTCACCGACTCCTGGATGCCGAACACTCGCGACAGGACTCCGGTGTCGACGGCCCGCTGGAGCATGGTGCGGCCGGCCACCTCGAAGAAGGACTTGCCCAGCCCCACGGAAGCCAGCAGGCCCGCAGCGACAACGAGCCGTGGGGCTGCCGCGAGCAGCGCCAGCGTCGCACCGCCGACCACGAGCCCCAGCACGACCGCCGGAGCCAACCGTCGCCATGCCACGAGGACGACGCTGACCACCGCACCGGCCAGACCGCCCACGCCGATCGCGCCCAGCAAGAACCCGGCTTGGGCATCGTCGCCCTCGAGAGGTCCGGCGACGTAGGCCACGACGAGAATCTCCACGGCCCCCATGACGAGGAACAAGCTGCCGACGAGACCGAGCAGCACGGCGGCCGGCCGGTCGTGCCGGAGTGCCACGAGGCCCCCCAGAGCCGTCCGGAGGGGCCCTCCATCCCGAGCGCCGACGGTGCCGGTGCCTGGTCCGAGCCGTACGCAGGAGAGCGCGGACGCTGCAGCCATGACCGCTGTGCCGGCGAGGACGGGTCCGGGGCCCGCCGCCGCGCTGCCGATGCCGGCAAGCACAGGCCCCAGCAGCAGGCCGAGCGCCTCCCACAGGCCGGAGAAGGAGTTGGCAGCAACGGCCTCGTCCGCTCGGCGGGAGATGGCAGGCGAGGCGGCGTAGTGGATCGGACGGGTCAAGGCGATCGCCGCGCACGCGGCGGTGGCGGCACCGAGGACCGCCCACGCCGGGGAGCCGGACAGGAGCAGGGCGGCCGTGAGGCCCAGCAGGACGGACTGGGCACCGTACGCCGCGAACAGCGCCAGCCCCCGCGGCAGGCGGTCGCCCATCATCGAGCCGAGTGGGGCGACGAGCGCGGACGGTACCAGCTGCACGACCGCGACCAACCCGGCCAGTGCGACGCCGCCGTTGGCATAGGCCCACAGCAGCACGGCGACCCACGCGATCTGCTCGTAGACCGTGAACGAGCAGAAGGCGGTCAGCAGGCGGACGAGCGCCCGGTTGCGGGCGACGGCGAGCACTGAGCCGCCGACAGTTGCCCCGCTCGGGCCTCCCATGAGAGCAGTCTGGACCGTCCGGACGGTCGCTGCGCAGGCGTCGGTCAGCGGGCCGCGGCGGTGACCGGGACCGGATCCGTCAGGAGCTCCGTGAACGCGAGCTCGGCCGCGCCGAGGAGCACCGAATCGGCCCCGAGCGCCGGCACGGTGAGCAGGACCTGCGCGGCCGGGGCGGCCATCGCCGTCTCGGCCAGCCCCGCCCGTACGGTGCCCTCGGCGCCCGAGAAGATCTCGGCCAGCACCCCGCCCAGGACGACCATGGCGGGGTTGAGGACGTTGACGAGCGCCCCGAGCCCGGTGCCGAGTGACCACGCGACGTCGGCCAGGGCGGTCGCGGCGGCCTCCTCACCGGCTCGGGCGGCAGCGATCACCTCGCGCACGGCCGCCAGTCCTCCCCCCGGCAGGCGACCGGCCGGCACCAGGAGGGCGTTCTCGCCGATCTCGGTCTCCCAGCAGCCTCGGGCGCCGCACCGGCAGCGCCTGCCGCGCGGACTCAGGCGCAGGTGACCGACCTCACCGGCGTAGCCGCCGGCGCCGACCAGCGGCCGGCCACCCACGATGACCCCGCCGCCCACCCCCACCTCGCCGGCAAGGTAGAGGACGTCGTCGCACCCCGCCGCGGCGCCACGCGAGTGCTCGGCCAGCACGCCGAGGTCGGCGTCGTTCCCCGCCCGTACGGGGAGGCCGACGGCAGCGGCCAGCCGCTCGCCGAAGGGCTCGTCCCGCCAGCCCAGGTTGGGGGCGAACCGGACCAGCCCGTCCGCCCGGCGGACGACGCCGGGAACCGCCACGCCGACGGCGGCGACCCGGACGTCGGGTGGCACCCCTGGGCCCCCCGGCCCGAGCTCGGCACACAGCCGGCCGATGACGTCCACGACCGACCCGAGGGAGTGGCCGCCCCGCTCGTGGCTCTCGTCCCTGCGGTCGAGGACGGTGCCCCCGAGGCCGACCCGGGCGACGGTGAGGTGGTCGACGCCCACGTCGGCCGCCAGGACCGTTACCCGACCGGACTCCGGCACGACCACGTGCGAGGGTCGGCCGGCAGCGGACCGGCCGGAGGGCGGCAGCTCCTCGCGGACGAGACCGGCCCCCACCAGCTCGGCCACCAGCGCGCGGATGGTGCTCCGGTTGACCCGGAGCTGCCCGGTCAGCTCGGCGCGGGTCAGCGGCCCCTGGGCGTGCACGAGGGAGAGGACGGCGGCCAGGTTGTGCCGCCGTACCTCCTCCTGCGTGGCCCCAGCCAGCCCGGCCACCGCGGACTACGCACGACCGGTCGCGGCGGCGCGCCGGCGCGAGAGTGCGTCCACGACAGCGGCCAGGAGCAGGACGAGCGCGGTCACGATGAACTGCACCGCCGAGCGCGACGTGATCAGCGGCAGCCCGTTGGCGATCACGGCGACCACCAGACCGCCGACGATGGCGTCCCTGACCTTGCCCTTGCCGCCGAACAGCGACGTGCCGCCGATCACGGCGGCACCCACCGCGAGGAGCAGGGTCGTGGACCCGCCTGTCGTCGGCGACACCGAGTTGTCGCGGGAGGCGAAGAGGATGCCGGCGACCGCGGCCATGGTGGAGCAGACGATGAAGCAGGTGATCTTGATCCGGGACACGTTGATGCCGGCTCGCCGCGCCGCCTCCGTGTTCCCGCCGACGGCGTAGACGTGACGGCCGAATGCGGTGCGGCCGAGCAGGAACGTGAGGGTGACGTAGAAGATGAGCGCGATGGGCACGATGATCGGGATGCCCTGCAGCGAGGTGAGCGCCGGGTTCACACTGCGCTCCTGGTTGAGCAGGTACGTGGCCACGCCGAGCAGCACGGCCAGGGCGCCGATCTTGAGCAGCAGCACCGACATCGCCTGGACCGGCAGGCCCGCGGCGGCCCGGCGACGGGCACCCAGCAGGGTCGTCGCCGCGTACGCGCCCACGACCACGGCGAAGAGGACCCACCCCCACACCGGCGGGAGGTTCTTGTTCATGATCGCGAGGATCGTGGAGTCACGGACGGGGATCGTGCCGCCCTCGCCGATGATGTAGAGCATGACGCCCTGGAGGCCGAGGAAGCCCGCCAGCGTGACGACGAACGAGGGCACGCCGACCCGGGCCACCAGCAGGCCGATGGACAGCCCGATGACCACCCCGGTCAGCAGGCAGGCGACCACGGCCACCGGCCAGGGGTAGTCGTACCGGCTGAGGAAGACTGCCATGATCGCTGCCGACGTGCCTGCCGTGAAGCCGGCCGACAGGTCGATCTCCCCGAGGAGCAGCACGTAGACGAGGCCCATCGCGATGAAGATGACGGCCGCGCTCTGGTTGATGAGGTTGGCGGCATTGAGCAGGCTGGCGAACGTGTCCGGCCGCATCACGGAGAAGAACGCGACCAGCACGAGGAAGCCGAGGACCGCGGGCAGGCTGCCGACGTCGCCGCCCCGGACCTTGGAGGCGTAGCCGCGGACGGCGTCGCGGACGGAGTGCTGCTCGACCGCGACCTCGTCCGCCTCGACCACGGGGGTGGTGGTGCTCATGCCACAGCCTCCTTGTCCGGGGCCAGCCCGATGTCGCCGCTGCGCCCCGCCGTGATCAGTTCGACGACCTGCGCATGGGTGACGTCGGACTTGCGCACCTGCGCGGCCATCTGGCCGAGGTAGAGGGTGGCGATGCGGTCCGCCACCTGCATGACGTCGTTCATGTTGTGCGAGATGAGGATGACGGCCAGGCCGTTGTCGGCCAGCCGCCGGACCAGGTTGAGCACCTGCTCGGTCTGGGCGACGCCGAGGGCAGCGGTGGGCTCGTCGAGGATGACCAGCTTGCTGTTCCACAGCACCGCTCGGGCGATGGCCACCGTCTGACGCTGGCCACCGGACAGGCTGGCCACCTGCATGCGCACCGACTTCAGGGTGCGGACCGACAAGCCCCTGAGGGTCTCCCCGGCCCGCTTCTCCATGGTGGTCTCGTCCAACGTCGCGCCGGTGCGCAGCTCCCGGCCGAGGAACATGTTGTGGACCACGTCGAGGTTGTCGCACAGCGCGAGGTCCTGGTAGACGACCTCGATCCCGAGGTCGTTGGCCTGCTTGGGGCTGTGCACGTGGACGGTCTTCCCGTCGAAGTGATACTCGCCCGAGTCGAAGGAGTAGATCCCCGCGATCCCTTTGACGAGCGTCGATTTGCCGGCGCCGTTGTCGCCGACCAGCGCGGTGACCTCTCCGGGGTAGACGTCGAGGTCGACCCCCTTGAGCACGTGGACGGCGCCGAAGCTCTTGTTGATGCCCCGCAACCGCAGGAGTGGGGGGCGGTCGTCGTTGACTGTGGTCATCCTCGGTCCTCCTGGGCTGGGTGGCCGACCACCCGTGGCCGGGGGCACGGAGCCGTGCCCCCCGGCCACGCGTGGGTCACTCGACGCCGTACTCCTCGCAGGCCGCCTGCAGCTCCGGCGTGGTGCAGAGGTTCTCGGCGGTCGTGAAGCCGTCGGCGACGACGTCCTGCACGTTCTCGGCGAGGATCGCCTGGGGCTCGAGCAGGACGGACGGGACCTGCTCACCGGACTCGGTGTCGTCGGTCGCGTCGCTGGCCAGCGCGTCGGCGGCCTCGGTGTCCCCACCGGCCAGGGCGATCGCCAGCTCGGCGGCCGCGTCGGCCTCCTTCTTGATCGCCTTGTAGACCGTCACGCACTGGGTGCCCAGCAGGACGCGCTGGAGGCCCTCGTCCGTGGCGTCCTGACCGGTCACCGGGACCTGTCCGGCGAGCCCGTTACGGTCGAGGACCGAGATCACGGCTCCGCCGAGGCCGTCATTCGCCGCGGCGACGCCCACGAAGTCGCCACCGGTCGAGGTGAAGATCTGCTCGAAGATCGTGCCCGCCTGGGTGTTGTCCCATTCCGGGACGGCCTGGTCGGCTGCGACCGTGTAGCCGGCCTCGGTGATCGCCGTCTCGTAGCCCTCCTTGAAGAGCGTCGCGTTGTTGTCGGTGGGCGACCCGTTGAGCAGCACGACACCTCCCTCGGTGGTGCCGGCGTCCTGGAGGCAGGTCACGAGGCCCTCGCCGATCGCGGTGCCCACGGCCACGTTGTCGAAGGACACGTAGTACGAGGCCCCGCCGCCGAGCGTGAGGCGGTCGTAGTCGATGGTGGGGATGCCGGCGTCGGCCGCCTTGCTGATCACCGCCGAGCCGGTCTCGGAGTCGAGGTTGACGATGAGCAGCACGTTGACCCCGGCGGCGATCATGCCGTCGGCGATCGTCTGGAACTTGGCCGTGTCGCCCTCGGCGTTCTGGATGTCCGCCTCGACCCCCGCGGCGTCGAAGGCCTCCTGGAGGAACTGCCGGTCGGCCGTCTCCCAGCGGGCCGAGGAGGCCGAGTCGGGCAGGATGACGCCGACCTTGCCGCCACCCCCTTCGCTGTCGCCGGTCTCGGCGCCGGCGGTGGTGTCTCCCTCGCCCGCGGTATCGGCGGCGTCGTCGCCGCACGCCGCCAGCACGAGGCTGGCGGCCGCGAGTCCGGCGAAGATCCCCAGACGCGTGTGTCGCATGGGCCGGTCCCTCCCTGTCGTGCGACCGGTCGGGCATGGGCACGCCGGTCACATGAATGTTGTGCGCCACAACGTATAGGCCTCAGAGGGCCATGTGAAGGCCTCCAGTCGGATCCTTTGTTGCGTCTCATAACAATCTCGCAACGAACCCGGACCAGTTGACCACGTTCACCACCCTGGTCGGGCCTTCACGAGGCGTCCGGCCCTGGTGGTGACCCGATCGGCCTGGTGGTGGCCGGCACGGAGACGATCAGAGCCGGGCCAGGAACCGCTCACCACGGAGTGCCCGCTCCACCAGCGCCACCGACCGGGCGGCGGCGGCGAGCCGGGCGCCCTCCCGCTCGAGCGCGACGACAGCGGCCTCGACTGCCTCGGGACCGGCGACCTCGCCCAGGTCGACCCGGGCCCGGGACAGGCCGTCCCGGGCCGCCGCGACCGCGCCGTCGACGTGCCACGCGGCGAACCGGGCCAGCACGGCGGGATGTCGGGTCAGCACGGCGTGGGCGCGGTACTCGGGCGGACAGCGGTCGAGCAGCCACGCGACGGCGGTGCGCTCCCAGCCGGGCGCCCCCGCCGGACGGACCTCGTCCGGCCAGCCGCGGGGCACGACGGCGCTGGACACCTGACCATCGTACCGAACGTCTGTTCGAACCGCTCCGGTACGGGGGCCGGGTGTGCGCCGCGGTAGATGGGCGCCGAGCCAGGTGAATTCACCTGGCTCGGCAACCATTTACGCGGCGGCCGTGATCGATGCGGGGGCGGCGACGGCGGCGGTCAGGCGGTGAGGAGGGTGCGGAGGACGTACGGCATGATCCCGCCGTTGCGGTAGTAGTCGGCCTCGCCGGGGGTGTCGATCCGCACCACCGCGTCGAACTCCACGTCCCCGGCCCGGACGTGAACCGTGCCCGGCGTCGAGCCCGCGTTGAGCTCCTCGACCCCGGTGATGTCGAAGGTCTCCTCGCCGGTGAGGCCGAGCGACGCGGCGTCCTGGCCCTCGGGGAACTGGAGCGGGAGCACGCCCATGCCGATCAGGTTGGACCGGTGGATGCGCTCGTACGACTCCGTGACGACGGCCCTGACCCCGAGCAGCGCTGTACCCTTGGCCGCCCAGTCGCGGGACGACCCCGAGCCGTACTCCTTGCCGGCGAGCACGACCAGCGGGACCCCGGCCTGCTGGTAGACCTTCGAGGCCTCGTAGATCGTCGTGATCTCCCCGTCGGCGAGGAAGTTGCGCGTGAAGCCGCCCTCCGTGCCGGGTGCCAGCCGGTTGCGCAGGCGGATGTTGGCGAAAGTGCCGCGGATCATCACCTCGTGGTTGCCCCGCCGCGAGCCGTACGAGTTGAAGTCGCGCCGCTCGATCCCGTGTGCCCGGAGGTACTCCCCCGCCGGCGAGTCCGGCTTGATGGCACCGGCCGGCGAGATGTGGTCCGTGGTCACCGAGTCGCCCAGCAGAGCCAGCACCCGCGCCCCCCGGATGTCGGAGACCGGAGCGGGCTGCGCCCGCATGCCGTCGAAGTACGGGGGCTTGCGTACGTACGTCGAGGACTCGTCCCAGTCGAACGTGTCGCCCTCCGGCGTCGGGAGCGACTGCCAGCGCTCGTCGCCCGCGAAGACG
This sequence comes from Jiangellales bacterium, assembly GCA_035761805.1. Classification (GTDB taxonomy): domain Bacteria; phylum Actinomycetota; class Actinomycetes; order Jiangellales; family Jiangellaceae; genus DASTQL01. The sequence continues at coordinate 19,036 of DASTQL010000051.1, forward strand.
TCGGCGTAGTCGCGGGTGAACATCTCGCTGGCGATGGCCGAGTCGACGACCTCCTCGATCTCGTGCGGCGTCGGCCAGATGTCGCGCAGGTGGACCGGCCGGCCGTCGGCCCCGGTGCCGAGTGGCTCCCCGACGATGTCGATGTCCATCGTCCCGGCCAACGCGTAGGCGACGCACAGGGGCGGCGACGCGAGATAGTTCATCTTGACGTCGGGGTTGATGCGACCCTCGAAGTTGCGGTTGCCCGACAGCACGGAGACGACGGCCAGGTCCTTGTCGTTCACGGCCGCGGAGATCGCGTCGGGCAGCGGCCCGGAGTTGCCGATGCAGGTCGTGCAGCCGTAGCCGACCAGGTGGAAGCCGAGCTTCTCGAGGTAGGGCGTGAGCCCCGCGCGCTCGTAGTAGTCCATGACCACCTTCGAGCCCGGGGCCAGCGTGGTCTTGACCCACGGCTTGCGGACGAGGCCTCGCTCCACCGCCTTCTTGGCCAGCAGCGCCGCGCCCACCATGACCGACGGGTTCGAGGTGTTGGTGCACGAGGTGATCGCCGCGATGACGACGGCCCCGTGGTCGACCTCGCACGCGGTCCCGTCGTCCAGCACGACCCTGGTGGGTTCGGAGGGTCGGCCCTCGGCGCCCTCGGCGGCCGAGTGCACCGCTTGCCGCGGGGCTCCGTCGCCGTTGCCCGCGCCGACCGCGACCGGATCGCTCGCCGGGAAGGTCTCCTCGACGCCTTCGTCGAGCGCTGAGGACGGCTCCTCGTCGTGCGCGACGTAGTCACGCAGCGCCGAGCGGAAGGCCGGCTTGGCGTCGGTGAGGGAGATGCGGTCCTGCGGGCGCTTCGGACCCGCGATGGACGGAACGACCGTGGAAAGATCGAGCTCGAGCGTCTCGGAGTAGTCCGGCTCGACAGACGGGTCGTGCCAGAGCCCTTGCTCCTTCGCGTACGTCTCGACGAGCGCCACCTGCTCCTCGGAGCGCCCGGTGAGCTCGAGGTAGCGGATGGTCTCCTCGTCGAGCGGGAAGACCGCGATCGTCGAGCCGTACTCCGGGCTCATGTTGCCGATGGTGGCGCGGTTGGCCAGCGGCACCGCCGAGACCCCGGGGCCGTAGAACTCCACGAACTTGCCGACCACGCCGTGGCGGCGCAGCATCTCGGTGATCGTCAGGACGAGGTCGGTTGCGGTGGCCCCGTCGGGCAGCTCACCGGCGAGCTTGAACCCCACCACCCGCGGGATCAGCATCGAGACCGGCTGGCCGAGCATGGCCGCCTCCGCCTCGATGCCGCCGACGCCCCAGCCGACCACGCCCAGCCCGTTGACCATGGTCGTGTGGCTGTCCGTGCCGACACAGGTGTCGGGATAGGCCACGCGCCCGGAGTCGCCCTCGCGCACCATCACGACGCGGGCCAGGTGCTCGATGTTCACCTGGTGCACGATCCCCGTACCGGGTGGCACCACCCTGAAGTCGTCGAAGGCGCCCTGGCCCCAGCGGAGGAACTGGTAGCGCTCACCGTTGCGCTCGTACTCGAGATCGACGTTGCGGCTGAAGGCGTCCGGCGCACCGAAGACGTCGGCGATCACCGAGTGGTCGATGACGAGCTCGGCGGGTGCCAGCGGGTTGATCCGGGCCGGGTCGCCGCCGAGGGCGACCATCGCCTCGCGCATCGTCGCGAGGTCCACGACGGCGGGCACACCGGTGAAGTCCTGCATGATCACGCGCGCCGGCGTGAACTGGATCTCCTGGCTGGGATCGGCTCCGGCGTCCCAGTCCACCAGAGCGCGCACGTGCTCGGCGGTGACGTTGGCGCCGTCCTCGGTCCGCAGGAGGTTCTCGAGCAGGATCTTCAGGCTGTAGGGCAGCCTGGCGACGTCACCCGCTGCCGCGATGCGATGGATCTCGTACGGCACGCCGCCGACCTCGAGGATCCCCCTGGCGCCGAAGCTGTCCGGACTGCTGCTGCCCACGTGAGACCGCCCTCCGTCGTCGTCGGCCGACCGCTCCCGCGGCCCTGCGCTCGCCCATCCTGCCGCGGCAGCCGGGTCCTGTCAGTGAGGGTGCCCCCACCAGCGCGGGTCGAACACTTCTCTTGACGTCAAGATACCTCACCTCGCCCGGGAGGTGTGAGGAGGGCGACGCACTCGACGTGGTGCGTCATCGGGAACAGGTCGAAGGCCCGCAGCGACGCCAGGGCGAAGCCGTGGCCGGCGAACGTCGAGACGTCCCGGGCCAGGGCCGCCGGGTCGCAGGCCACGTAGACGACCGCCCTCGGGGCCAGCGCGGTCACCTGCTCGACCACCCGTCGCCCGGCGCCGGTGCGCGGCGGGTCGAGGACCACCAGGTCGGCGCGCGGGAGGCCCGAGCCGGCGAGCTCGCGGTCCACGCGGCCGTGGAGGAGACGCACCTGCGGGAGGTCGTGCAGGTTGCGTCTCGCGTCGGCGGCGGCCCGCGGGTCGGCTTCCACGGCCACGACAGAGCCGCCCGGGCCGACCCGCTCCGCGAGCGCCGAGGCGAAGAGCCCGACACCGCTGTAGAGATCGACCGCGCACTCGCCCTCGGTCGGCAGGCTCGCGGCGAGCACGGCATCGACGAGGGTGTCGGCCGCTGCCGGGTGCACCTGCCAGAACCCGCCTGCGGTCACCTGGAACCGCCGGCCGCTCGACTCCTCGTGGACCCGGATCCGGCCACGCACCCGTTCCGGCCGGTCACCGCCAGCGTCCACGAGCACCGAGACGCCGGGGTCCAGCCGCGGGAGGCGGGCCCTGCGGTCGGGCTCGGAGGGGTCGCCCGGGCGCACCACCACGGCCCGCTCCGCGACCGAGGAAGCCACCACCTGGACCGATTCCACTCCCGGCCACCGGTGCCGGAGCACGTCGACGGAGGCGACCCCCGGGTGGGCGATGAGGCACCGGTCGACGGGCAGGACGTCGGACGAGCGGTGGCGCCGCAGCCCCGCCCGGCCCTCCCCGTCGACCGAGAACGTCACCCGCGTACGCCATCCCAGACCCCCCGGGGCACCCGGCAGCGCCTCGACGACCGGGCTGACCTCGACGCCGGCCAGCCGCCGCATCTGCTCGGCCACGACCGCCGCCTTGAGCCCGCGTTGCGCCGCCGGCTCGACGTGCTGCCAGTCGCACCCGCCACAACGGCCGGGACCCGCGTACGGGCAGGGCGGCGCGACCCGGTCGGGCGAGGCCTCGAGGACCTCGACGGCATCGGCGCGCCAGAACCGGTCGCCCGGTCCCCCGGCCGTGACGCGCGCCCGGACCCGCTCGCCTGGCAGGGTGTGCCGGACGAAGACGACCCGGCCCTCGTGCCGGGACACGCAGTGGCCGCCGTGGGCGACGGGACCGACGACGAGCTCGATCGTCGGACCCGGCCCGGGTCCGGTGCTCAGCGAGGACCGTCCCTGGGACCGATGCGGCTCCCCGCCCGCCTCGGCCGGCGCGACCGGTCCGGGCGACCGGACTCCTCGGCGCCCCGGCCGCCGCCGGGCCCGGTGGACACCTCGGCCCGTTCCGCCGCCGGCCGCGAGGAGCGAAGCTGCCAGGGGACGCTCGTCACCATCACGCCGGGCAGGAACAGCAGGCTGCTCTTGAGGCGCAGGGCGCTCTGGTTGTGCAGCAGCTGCTCCCACCACCGGCCGAGGACGTACTCGGGGACGTAGACGGTGACGACGTCGCGCGGACTCGCCCGACGGATGCTCCGCACGTAGTCGACCACCGGTCGCGTGACCTCGCGGTACGGGGACTCCAGTACCTTGAGCGGCACGGGGATACCTCGCCGGTCCCACTCGTCGGCGAGCGCCCTGGTCTCGTCCAGGTCGACGCTCACGGTCACGGCCTCGAGCACGTCCGGGCGGGTCGCCCGCGCGTAGGCGAGCGCCCGGAGCGCGGGCTTGTGCGCCTTGCTCACGAGCACGATGGCGTGCACCCGGGACGGCAACCTCACGTCGCCGTCCTCACCCGGGTCGAGCTCCACGCCCACCGCTACGTAGTGCATCTTGATGGCACGCATGAGCAGGGCCAGCAGCGGGATGGCGAGGAACACGACCCACGCCCCGTGGGTGAACTTCGTGACCGTGACGATCGCGAGGACCAGGCCGGTGAAGACCGCCCCAACCAGGTTGACCATTCGCGAGCGCTGCACCTGCGCTCGTTCCTCGTCCCGCAGCGGCGATTCCAGGCGCTGGTTCCAGTGCCGGACGAGGCCGGACTGACCCAGGGTGAACGACGTGAAGACCCCGACCAGGTAGAGCTGGATCAGCTGGGTGACGGAGGCGTCGAAGGCGACGATCAGGAGGATCGCGAACCCGGCCAGCACGAGGATGCCGTTGCTGTAGACCAGCCGGTCACCGCGGTTGTGCAGCTGGCGGGGGACGTAGCTGTGCTGGGCCAGCACCGAGCCGAGGACGGGGAAGCCGCTGTACGCCGTGTTGGCGGCGAGCAGGAGGATCAGGACCGCCGAGGTCTGGACGAAGAAGAAGAACACGGTCGCGTCGCCGAAGACCGCTGCCGCCACCTGCGCGATGACCGTTCGCTGGGGCTGGGTCGCGCAGTCGAAGCCCACCAGGCTGCAGGGGTCGTCGGCGTAGCGGACGCCGCTGGCCATGGCAAGCCAGGTGACGCCGGCGAACATGGCGATCGAGAGCACTCCCATCACCAACAGGGTCGCCGCCGCGTTCCGGCTCTTCGGCTTGCGGAAGGCGGGCACCCCGTTGGCGATGGCCTCGACCCCGGTGAGGGCCGTGCATCCTGCGGCGAACGCACGCAGCAGGAGCAGCGCGAGGGCGATCCCGCCGAGGTCCACCAGCTGCGGGTCGATCTCGTAACCGGCGCTCTCGGCCACCGGGCGGGAGCCGAAGGCGGACCGGACTCCGCCCCAGACGACCATGGCCAGGATCCCGATCACGAAGAGGTACGTGGGGGCGGCGAAGGCCTTGCCGCTGGACCTCGTCCCCCGCAGGTTGAGGGCCGTGAGCACCACGACGAAACCCGCCGCGAGCGGGACCTGCAGCCCGTCCAGCGTCGGGAACGTCGACACCAGGTTGTCGACGCCCGCCGAGACCGAGACGGCCACGACCAGCACGTAGTCGACGAGCAGCGCCCCGGCGACCACCAACCCTGCCGCCGGGCCGAGGTGGGTGGTCGCCGCCTCGAAGTCGCCGCCCCCATTGGGGAAGGCGTAGACCATCTGCCGGTACGACGCGACGACCACCACGAGCAGGGCGACGACGGCGGCGGCGATCCAGGGTGTGGTGTAGAGCAGCGCCACACCGCCGAGGGAGAGGATCACCAGGATCTCCTGCGTCGCGTACGCGATCGAGGAGAGCGGGTCGCTGGCGAAGACCGGGAGCGCCAATCGCTTGGAGAGCAGCGTCTGCTCGAGCCGGTCGCTGCGCAGCTTCCGGCCGATGAGCAGACGCCGCGAGACGTCTCCGAGCCTGGCCACGCGACGATGCTAGGGCTGACGTCCCGGGACCGTCGTCACGCCGGGGCCGTGTAGCGTCGAGGACAGGGCATCGTGCCGGGGAGCGTCCCGGGTGTGCCCGCTCACGGAAGGACCACCGTGCACGTCGTGATCATGGGCTGTGGCCGGGTCGGCGCGACCCTCGCGCACATCCTGGAGTCCCGCGGCCACACCGTCGCCGTCGTCGACCAGAACCCCGACGCGTTCCGGCGGCTTGGCACCTCGTTCGAAGGCCGCACGGTGACCGGGCTCGGGTTCGACCGCGAGGTGCTGAAGGAGGCGGGCATCGACGTCGCCGGTGCCTTCGCGGCGGTGAGCAGCGGTGACAACTCCAACATCATCGCGGCCCGGGTCGCCCGTGAGACCTTCGGCGTCGAGAACGTCGCAGCACGGATCTACGACCCCGGGCGGGCGGAGGTCTACCAGCGGCTGGGCATCCCCACGGTGGCGACCGTCCGGTGGACGGCCGACCAGATGACCCGTCGTCTCCTGCCCGAGGGTTCGCAGACCGAGTGGGTGGACCCGTCGGGGACCGTCCGGCTGGCCGAGATGCACGTCCACCGGTCCTGGGTCGGTCGCACGGTGGTCGACCTCGAGGCGGCCGCCGGCGCCAGGGTCGCCTTCATCACCCGCTACGGCGACGGGGTGCTCCCCGGTCCTGGCGCAGTGCTCCAGGAGGGAGACCTCGTACACGTCCTGATGCGAGCGGAGGACTCGGCCCGCGTCGCCGAGGTCTTCGAGACGGTTCCGGAGGTGCAGGACTGATGCGGGTCGCCATCGCCGGCGCCGGCAACGTCGGCCGCTCCATCGCCGGGGAGCTGCTGCACAACGGCCACGAGGTGCTGCTCGTGGACAAGGACCCACGCGCGATCAAGGCCGCCACGGTCCCCGAGGCCGAGTGGCTCTTCGCCGACGCCTGCGAGCTGTCCATGCTCGAGGAGGCCGCGCTCGAACGCTGCAACGTGGTCATCGCGGCCACCGGGGACGACAAGGTCAACCTGGTCGTGTCGCTGCTCGCCAAGACGGAGTTCGGGGTTCCTCGCGTCGTGGCGCGGGTGAACCACCCGATGAACGAGTGGCTGTTCAACGAGTCCTGGGGCGTCGACGTCGCCGTCTCCACCCCGCGCATCATGAGCGCTTTGGTCGAGGAGGCCGTCAGCGTCGGCGACCTGGTCCGGCTCTTCACCTTCCGCCAGGGAGAGGCCAACCTGGTCGAGCTCACCCTGCCCGAGGACTCCCCCATGGTCGGCACCGCGATCGCCGACGTGGCCTGGCCGGTCGACACCACGCTCGTCTCGGTCATCCGCGGGGGTCACGTGCACGCCCCGCTGCCCGACCTCCCGCTCGAGTCGCACGACGAGCTGCTCTTCGTCGCGGCACCCGAACGGGAGGAACAGCTCGAGGAGCTGCTGTCGCCGCACGGCGCCGCCTGACCACGACGGCGGACTTACGGACCCTCAGGCTCCTCGTCCCCAGCACCCTCCACGGCGGCGGCTCCCGTCCGGCCGGCCGAGCGGATCACCAGCCAGGACAGGTACAGGCAGAGGAAGAACAACGGCCACCCCATGGCGACGCGGGCGATCCCCAGCGCCACCAGCCCGTCCTCGCCCGCGAGGTACAGCGGCAGCTGGACGGCGAGCCGGACGGCGAACATGGCCACCCAGATCCAGGAGGCCAGGCTGTAGGCGCGCAGCCGGACGGGGTCCTGGCGCCAGCCCATGCCCTCGCCGGTGACCGCGGCGACGAGCACGCCGAGGAGCGGCCACCGGATCAGGATGGAGACGACGTAGGCCACCGCGTAGCCGGCGTTGATGAGCAGCCCGGGCAGGAAGTAGTCCTCCGCTCGGCCCGTCCGGGAGGCGAAGAACGCCGCGACCGCGACGCCGAGGAAGCCCGCGAGGACGTTCTGCAGGGTCTGCCGACGGGCCAGCCTGAGCACGGCCAGTACCGCCCCCGAGACCACCGCGGCCCAGATGGCGAGGGTGAGGTCCTGACCCGTGACGACGTAGGCGGTGACGAAGACCACGGTGGGCAGGCCGGAGTCGAGGATCGTGTCCTTGGTGATGACGTCACCGGCCCGGAACCGGCCAGGGGAGCCGCTCTCGTCCCCGGCCCCCAGCCGGCGCAGGGGGCCGTCGGCGCGGTCGGTCACTCGCGCCCCGCCGCGAGCAGCTCGTAGGCCGGGTTGAAGATGACCGGACGGCCGTCGACCGAGGTGACGCGGCCCTGGGCGACGAGCCGACGCCCGCAGTCGATGCCTGCGATGCGCCGGCGGCCCAGCCACACCAGGGTGAGTGTCCCGCTCCCGTCGTAGAGCTCCGCCTCGAGCGCGGGAGTGCCGGCCCGCGGCTGCAGGGTCACGGTGCGAAGGGTGCCGCGGACCTTGGCCACCTGGCGGTCCGAGCAGTCGGCGAGGGCGACGCAGCCGGAGGTGCGGGCGTGGTCGCGCAGCGCGGCTGCGTCCATCTCCGACTCCGGGGAAGTCAGCCGGGCCAGTGCCCGCCGGAACCGGCCCGGGCCACCGGACTGCTCGGGGCTCATGCCTCGAGACTACCCGCGGGTCGGCGGCTGCGGCGGCCTCGTGCGGTCCCCCTGGGGGACGGAGCCCGGCGGCACCGTGAGCGGGATCAGGTCGCCCGGCGGCATCGGCTGGTCACCGCGGACCACGACGACGTCCCTGACCAGGGTGGCCAGGCGCTCGAACACGGCCGGGTCGTTCACCGCCTTGCCGAGGAAGGTCGCCCGCAGCATCCAGCGCGGACCGTCGATCCCGACCACCCGCGAGGGCTGCTTCGCCCTGGTGCCGTCGGGCAACGTCGCGGGCACGACGACCCTGACCTCCGTCCCGAGCGGCCCGCGGGCCTCGGTCGCGCTGCCCCCCCGCCGCGCGGCATCGGCCGCGATCTGCACGCGGGTCTGCGGCCACAGCCCAGTGCTGCGCGGTGCCGCCACGGCAAGCAGCTGGACGGCGGCGTCGGGGAAGACCAGCATCACGCTGGTCGCACGGCCTGTGCGCTCCTCGACCTGGACCTGCAGTGCGGCACCCTCCGCACGCGGGACCTGCAGTCCGCCCAGGTCGACGCGCGTGCCGGCCGTCGCCTCTGCGGCAGAGTCCACCTCCGAGACGTCCCACGGGCCGTCCGGCCGCGACGACTTGGGCGCCTCCTCGGGCTCGGTCGGGGTCTCCCCGCCCAACCCTGTGTCCGGGCCCGCCTCCCCGGACTCGTGGACGTCGTGCTCGGCCCCGGGCTCCCGGACGGCCTCCTCCGCGGCGCTGTGGGCGTCGCCACGGCGGCGTCGTCGGAACACGGTCACGTCCCTTCGTCGGATCGTGGGGTCGTCGGCACGGCCGCCGCCGGGACGGCACGCGCCGGCCCGCGGGTGCCTGTGGAGCCGTGCCCGCCGTCGCCGCGGTCGGAACCGGGCAGGCGCGCCACCTCGTGGAACCGGGCCCGTTCGACCCGTTGCACGACCAGCTGCGCTATGCGGTCGCCGCGGTGGAAGACGGCCGGCCGGCGCGGGTCGTGGTTGACCAGCAGCACCTTCACCTCGCCGCGGTAGCCGGCGTCGACGGTGCCCGGGGCGTTGACGATGCCGACCCCCAGCCGGTGGGCCAGTCCGGACCGCGGGTGGACGAAGGCGGCGAAGCCGTCGGGGAGGGCAAGTGCGATGCCGGTCCCCACGAGTGCCCGCTCCCCCGGGGCCAGGGTCAGGTCGCTGGTCGTCACGAGGTCCGCGCCGGCGTCCCCCGGGTGGGCGTACGTGGGCAGCGGCACGCTGGGGTCGAGCCGGGTGACGAGGACGTCGACCGGCCCGGTCACGGGTTCACCTCGAACGCCGCGGCCCGGTCACGGACCTCCGAGCGGGCGAGTGCCGCCGCGACGTCCTCGGCGCGCCCGAAGGTCCGGAAGTGCTCCAGCGGGACGATCGCGAAGACCGCCCTGGCGCGGACCGCCACCGGGCCGGCGCGCTCGCCCGACCGCCCCTCCGCGCTCACGTACAGGCGGCGGCCCTTCATGCCGTCGACGCGCGCCGTGATGTGCAGAGTCGTGCCCACGGGGACAGGACGCCGGTAGTCGGTCTCCAGCCGTGCCGTCACCGCGGGCAGCCGGACCAACCAGGCCAGGGCCCCGAGCGCCTCGTCGAACGCGAGCGACAGCAGACCACCGTGGGCCAGCCCGGGCGCGCCCTGGTGGTCCTCGGTGACCGTGAAGCGTCCGGCCAGCGTCAGGCCCTCGCCCGCGACCACGTGCAGGTGCAGGCCCGTGGAGTGGTCGTCGCCGCACCCGAAGCAGCGGTGGTAGTGCGAGTCGATCTGCTGCCCGGGCGCAGGGGCGTCGGGGTGGCGCTCCGGGAGGACCGCGTCGTCGGGCGGGTGTGCACGCAGGCTCACGATCTCGGACCCTACCGGCCGGCGGTCCACCCCCGGGGGCGGCGGCGGTTCGCCGGGTGCCACGCTGCGCACATGGCCGGGTCGGTCCACCGAGAGCGTCTACGGGTGCCCGCATGGTGGTGGCTGCTGGCCGGCGGGTTCGTGCTGTCGCTGTGGCTCGCGCTTCGACCGGCGCTCGGTCCGGTCGGCTCTGGTGTGGCGGCACTGGCGGTCGCCGTGGTCTCGGCCTGGGCGCTTCTCTGGTACGGGTCGGTGACCGTCGTGGTCGACGGCGAGGGCCTGCATGCCGGGGGAGCGCACCTCCCGCTGTGGGCCGTCGGCCAGGTCGATGCCCTCGACGGGACAGCTGCGGGGGCGGCCCGGGGACCCGAGGCGGGTCCGTCCACGCACCTGCTGCTGCGCGGCTACGTGGACGGGGTCGTCCGGGTCGAGGTCGCCGATCCGGACGACCCCACCACGTCGTGGGTCGTCTCGTCGCGCCGACCGGCCGCGCTCGCGACGGCGCTGGTCCGGGCCCGGGACGCAGGGCGGTCCTGAGCCCGGCCCGCGGTCAGGCCGCGCAGTCCCGGCAGACGAACTGGTCGCCCTTGGCGGTCGCGAGCTGGCTGCGGTGGTGCACCAGGAAGCACCGCGAGCAGGTGAACTCGTCGGCCTGGCGCGGGAGCACCCGGACCGAGAGCTCCTCGTTGGACAGATCGGCGCCGGGGAGCTCCAGCGACTCCGCCAGCTCGGTCTCGTCGACGTCGACGATGCCCGAGGACTTGTCGACCCGGCGGTTCTTCAGCTCCTCGATGCTGTCCTCGTTGAGTTCCTCGTCGGTCTTGCGTGGAGCGTCGTAGTCGGTAGCCATCGCTCATCCCCCTCGCTCGGGAGTCGTACTGGTGATCGTCGTCGGTCTCACGTGCCCCTGGTAACGCACGAGCAGCCCGGCTTGTGCCCGTCCGAGCGGGGAATTGTGCCGCATCCCGCGCCGCCGTGCCGCCTCGGTCCCAACGGCGAGGCGCTCACCCGTCCCGGTCGGCGCCCAGGGGGAGCAGCAGGTCGTGCAGCGGCCCGAAGAGGGCGGGTCCCGCGGCCACCACGAGGTCCTCCCCCGCGGGCGCACCGCTCAGGCCACCGACCACGGCACCGGCCTCGCGGGCGACCAGCCCGCCCGCGGCCAGGTCCCAGGGCTTCAGTCCGCGCTCGTAGTAGGCGTCCACCCTGGCGCTGGCCAGTGCGCACAGGTCCAGCGACGCCGCACCGGCCCGGCGGATGTCCCGCACCCGCGGGAGGACCTGCCGGAGGACGTCGCCCTGGTGGGCGCGGCGGTGGCTCTCGTAGCCGAAGCCCGTCGCCACCAGGGCACGGTCGAGGCGGTCGCAGCCGGAGACCGTGAGCCGGCGGCCGTCGAGACGCGCCCCGCCACCACGGGTGGCCGTCCAGGTCTCGCCTGAGACCGGGTTGTGGACGACCCCCACCAGGGGCTCCCCACCGGAGGTCGCCGCCACCGAGACGGCGTACGCGGGGATCCCGTACAGGTAGTTGACGGTCCCGTCGATGGGATCGACGACCCACCGCACACCCGAGGTGCCCTCGTCGGCAGCCCCCTCCTCGCCGAGGAAGGAGTCCTGCGGTCTTGCCCCGAGCAGGCGTGCCCTCAGCAGCCGCTCGGCCGCGGTGTCCGACGCGGTGACCACGTCCGTGGGGCTGGACTTGGTCGCGGCCACGTCCATGGCCGCGACCTCCTCACGGCGCTCCCGCACCAGCCGTCCGGCCTCGCCGGCCGCATCGAGGGCGAGCTCGAGCAGCGACCCGAGGTCGAGGTGCTCGGCCATCCCGGTCTCAGTCCTGGCCGCACAGGGCCGGCCGGGCTCCGCGCAGGTTGCGGCAGCAGCCGGCCGGGCACACGTCGTGGGACGGCGGCAGGTCGCCCGTGGCCGGACGGGCCACCCGTTCCCCCCGCTCGGCCGCCGCCCGCTCGAGCAACAGCTCACGCACGGCCGCCACGAACGCCGGGTGGATGCCCGCGGTCGCTGCGCGCGCCAACGGCAGACCGAGCCGTCTCGCCGTCCCGGCGGCCTCGGTGTCGAGGTCGTAGACCACCTCCATGTGGTCGGACACGAAGCCGATCGGGGCGAGGACGACACCAGCGACCCCACGGTCGGCCAACGTCTCGAGGTGGTCGTTGACGTCCGGCTCGAGCCAGGGCACGAGTGGCGAGCCGCTGCGCGAGCAGTAGACGAGGTCCCACAGGGGTCGGGCCCCGGTCCACGCCGCCACCCCCGAAGCGACCACTGCTGCGGTCGCCCGGTGCTGCGCCTCGTAGGCGCCGCCGGCGGGACCGGAGGTCTCGGCCATGGCGGTCGGGATGGAGTGCGTGACGAAGACGAGCCGTGACCCGGCCGGCACCGTCGCGAGGGCCTCGACCGCGCCGGCCACGTTGGCGGCCACGAAGCCGGGGTGGTTGAAGTAGTGCCGGAGCCGGTCGATCCGCGGCACATCGGGGCCGACCGCCGCCGAGGCGGCTGCGAGGTCTTCCCGGTACTGCCGGCAGCCCGAGTAGGACGAGTAGGCGCTGGTCACGAAGGCGGCGGCCCGCCCGATCCCGTCGTCCCGCATCCTGGCGAGCGTGTCGGCGAGGTAGGGGTGCCAGTTGCGGTTGCCCCAGTAGACCGGGACGTCGAGGCCGTGCTCGGCGAGGTCCTTCTCCACGGCCGCCACGAGGTCCCGGTTCCGGTCGTTGATCGGACTCCGGCCACCGAACCGGTGGTAGTGCTCGGCCACCTCCTCGAGCCGTTCCCTCGGCACACCTCGTCCCCGGGTGACGTTCTCGAGGAAGGGCAGCACGTCCGCAGGCTCCTCGGGGCCCCCGAAGGACACGAGGAGCAGGGCGTCGTACGGGGTGGTCATGTCCCGATCCTGTCAAGTGCCCGGGGGCCGGGGCATCTCGGCGCCCGGCCGGGGGCGCCGGGACCTGTCGACGAGCGCCAGAACTCGCGTGCACGCGGTCGGTACCGCGCCGTACCGTGGAAGGTCGTCATCATCATCAGCTTCGGAGGCTGCTGTCGTGCTCCGCCCGTACGCGGACGTCCTGCGCACGCCGGGTGCGCTGGCGTTCTCGGCGACCGGGCTGCTGGCGCGCCTGCCGATGTCGATGTGGGGCCTCGGCATCGTCCTGCTGGTCTCGGCGCGCACCGGCTCGTACGGCGTGGCCGGGCTGCTGGCCGCCGTGGGCGTCCTGGCGCAGTCGGCCGCGTCGCCCGTCCAGGCGCGGCTGGTCGACCACTGGGGCCAGCGCCGGGTCCTGCTGCCGCTGCTCGCCGTGCACACCGTCGCCCTGCTCGCCTTCCTGGCCGAGGTGGTCGCGGACGCGTCGGTCTGGATGCTGTCCCTGGCCGCCGCGGTCGCCGGGGCCGGCCTGCCCCAGTTCGGTGCCCTGGTCCGGGCCCGCTGGGCGGCGATCCACGGGGGGACGCGGCACCTCCACACGGCGTACTCGCTGGAGTCCGTGCTGGACGAGGTCGTCTTCATCGTCGGCCCGGTCCTCGTCACCGTCCTGGCGGTCCACGTCGACCCGCTCGCCGGGTTGGGTTCGACCGCCGTCCTGACCCTCGCCGGCGGGCTGCTCTTCGCCGCGCAGAGGGCCACCGAGCCGCGCCTCCGGCCGCGCGCGCCCGGCGTCGTCCGGGCGCCGCTGCCGGTGGGCACCATGGTCTGGGTCGTCGCGGCGTTCGTCGGGATGGGGTCGCTCTTCGGGACCATCGAGGTGGCCACGGTCGCCTTCACCGAGGACGTGGCGACCCGGGCCGCGGCCGGCCCCGTCCTGGCCGTCTTCGCCGCCGGGAGCCTGGTGGCCGGGGTCGTCGTCGGGGCCATGTCGCTGCGCTCGTCCTCCCAGCGGCGCTTCGTGGCGGGACAGGCCGCGCTGACCGCCGCGACGGTGCTGCTGCTCTTCGTCGGCTCGGTGCCGACGCTCGCGGCGGCCGCGCTGCTGTGTGGCTTGACCATCTCACCGACGCTGATCGCCGGTTTCTCCCTGGTCGAGGCCACGGTGCCGCCGAGCCGGCTGACCGAGGGGTTGGCCTGGGTCTCCACCGCCCTGGGGGGAGGCGTCGCCCTCGGCGCCGCAGTGACGGGCCGGGTCGTCGACCTCGCCGGTCCGTCGGCCGGTTTCGGTGTGGCCGTCGCCGGCGGTCTCGTCGCCACGCTCGCAGCCGCGGTCGGGGCGGTCCTGCGCCCGGCGCTGCCCCGGGCGACCGCCACCGTCAGCGCCTGAGTCCCTCAGTAGGGTTCGCCCGGTGAGCCGCCGCCCGACCGCCTGGCGCAACTGGGCGGACACGGCCTCCTCCACCCCGACGCGCGTCGAGCGCCCGGCCGACACGGCGGGCGTGGCCGAGACCCTGGTACGGGCCGGCCGGGACGGACTGCGGGTCCGACCGGTGGGCAGTGGGCACTCCTTCACCCCCGTTGCTGCCACCGAAGGGGTGCAGCTGCGGCTCGACCGGATCACCGGCGTCCGGTCGGTCGACCCGGACCGCGGCGTGGCCGTCGTCGGTGCGGGGACCACGCTGCGAGCCCTCGCCGAGGAGCTGGCCGCCGCAGGGGTGGCGCTCGCCGTGCTGGGCGACATCGACCGGCAGACCGTGGCTGGGGCAGTGTCCACGGGTACGCACGGCACCGGGCGGACCGTCGCCTCCCTGGCCGCCCAGGTGGTGGGGCTGGACGTCGTGCTCCCGGACGGCACGGTGACCAGGTGCTCGGCGGGACGGGACGTCGAGCTGTTCGAGGCCGCTCGCCTCGGTCTCGGCGCCTGCGGCGTGCTGACCGAGGTGACCCTGCGGGTCGAACCCACCTTCCTGCTCCACGCGGACGAGGGGCCGGCGTCGTTCGGCGAGGTGCTCGAGCGACTCGACGAGGTGCAGGCGAGCGCCGACCACGTGGACCTGCACTGGCTGCCCTTCACCGACACCGTGCAGCTCAAGAGGTGGTCGCGCTCGCAAGGGCCGGCCCGCCCGCTCCCGCGGTGGCGCGCCTGGTGGGAGGAGGTCGTCGTCGAGAACGCCGGGCTGTCCCTGGTCCAGCGGCTCCACCGGGCCGCACCGGCGGGCGTGGGACCGGTCAACCGTACGGCCGCGCGCTTGGTCTCCCACCGCGAGCTCGTCGACCGGTCGGACCGCGTCTTCACCAGCCGTCGCCTGGTCCGCTTCGTGGAGATGGAGTACGCCGTCCCGCGCACTGTGGCCGTCTCGGTGCTGCGCCACCTCCGGGACCTCACCCTCCGTGGTCCGTGGCGGCCAGGGTTCCCGGTGGAGATCCGTTGCGCCCCGCCGGACGACGTCTGGCTCTCCACCGCCTACGACCGCGAGACCGTGTACGTGGCCTGCCACGCCTACCCGCGGACGGACCACGCGACCTGGTTCGACGCGTGCGAGGAGCTTCTCGTGGCCTACGGCGGGCGCCCGCACTGGGGCAAGCTGCACAGCCGCACCGCGAGTGACCTCGCCGAGGCCTACCCGCGCTTCGCCGACGTGCGGGCGGTGCGGGACCGGGTCGACCCGGGGCGGTTGCTGGCCAACCCATACCTCGAGCGCGTGCTCGGCCGCTGAGTGACTCAGGTCCGGCCGGTGCCGGGAGCGCGCCAGGCGTTCCACCCACGGAGCATGGCGACGATGCGCAGGGTCGCGGCCGCGGCCACCGCGGCCAGCGCCGTCGCCGTGCCGTAGGTGCCCGTTTCGTACGCGAGGACGGCCAGGGCGGCGCCCAGCAGTGCCGGGATCGCGTAGATCTCCTGCCGCAGCACCACGGGCACGCGGCCCGCCAGCACGTCCCGGATCACCCCGCCTCCCACCCCGCTCACCATGCCGAGCAGGGCGGCCGGTGCGGGGTCGATCCCGAAGTCCGCCGCCTTGACGGCGCCCACCACGGCGAACAGGCCCAAGCCCACGGCGTCCAGCATCCCCACCCAGCGCTCCACCCGGCCGATCGGCACGTGCAGCAGGAAGGCCAACATCCCGCCCGTCACGGCCGCCCCGAGCAGCAGCAGGCTGTCCAGGGCAGCCGGCGGGATGGCACCGATGGCCAGGTCGCGGACGAAGCCCCCGCCCAGGCCGGTCGCCGCGGCGAGGGCCAGCACGCCGAAGACGTCCAACCCCTTGCGGACCCCGACGATCCCGCCCGAGACGGCGAAGACCAGCGTGCCCAAGGCGTCCAGGACGGCCTGGAGGAGCGGGCTCGTGACCACCACGGTGGCCGCACGCTAGCCGACGGCCGGCGAGGAATCGGGGACCCGCCCGGCATGGCGGCTTGGCCCGACCAGTCCGGCAGGCGAGGATGACACCTGACCGAGGGAGCGGGAGGTCGAGGATGCGCCAGCTACATCTCGTCGCCGTCGACGAGGACGGCACCCACCTCATCCTCGCCGGCGACAACGGCGAGGGCGACCTCCGGCTACCCATCGACGAGCGCCTGCACGCCGCACTGCGCGGTGACCGCGCCCGGCTCGGCCAGCTCGCGATCCAGCTGGAGTCCCAGCTCCGGCCGCGGGAGATCCAGGCTCGGGTGCGCGGCGGCGAGAGCGTGGAGTCCGTGGCCCAGGCGGCGGGCGTCCCCGTCGACCGCATCCTGCGCTTCGCCGGACCGGTGCTCGACGAGCGCGAGCACGTGGCCGCCCGGGCCCGGCGGGCCGCGCTGCGCCGGCCCGGCGTCGACGGCCCCGCACCGCTGCTGGAGGATTCCGTCGTCCGGCGGGTGACCGAGCAGGGCCACGACCCCGAGCAGGTCGCCTGGGACGCCTGGCGACGCGGCGACGGTCGGTGGGTGGTCTCGGCCGGCTGGCGGGCGGGGGCCAAGCCCCGGTCGGCGCGATTCGTCTTCGACACCGCCGGACGCTCCGTCCTCCCCGACGACGACGAGGCCCGCTACGTCGCCGGGGAGAAGCCCCCGCCACCGGCCCCGCCGGCCCCCACCCGCCCCGCCCGGCTGTCCGTGGTGCCGGGCGACGACGACCCCGGGCCCCAGCCGCCCCGCACGGGGCGCTCGGTCGACGAGGGCGACCCGGTCTCGACCGCCCTGGCCTTCGGCGCCGACCCGTCGGGTGCCGAGGGCCCCGGTGGCCTTCCTGGGGACCCGGCGACCGAGGCCGTCGAGGATGCGCTGCCGGCCGATCACGTGGGAACGGACGACGACGAGCCCACCGGGCCGGTGCCGCTGGCCCCGGCAGCCCGGCGGGTCGACGACTCCCGGCTGCGGCTGTCGGACATCGCCCGACACGTCGAGGAGGACGACGAGCACCCGGACCTCGACGAGCCCCTGGACGCCGCGCGGCCGGCTGCGGTCGAGGGACACCACGCCGTGGCCGGTGGCGGCCGGGCCAGGCGCCCCAGCGTGCCGACGTGGGACGAGATCATGTTCGGCCGCCGCCGCAAAGGCGACTGAGCGGCCACGCGTCTCGGGCGGCAGCCTGTCGTGAACGCCCGAAATTATCTGGCCTGAGGGGTATCACCAGCCCGTCTCGGTGCTCCTCCTTGCGGACGCACCCGCGTCCCGCGGCCACCTCGGAGGCCGTGCCGCTGGTCGAGGCAGGGGGTGCCCGGTGGCAGGGTCCCGGACCGACGTCACCGACTCGGCGTGGACGGGCACGGTGTCCGAGGTGGGCAGCGAGCGGTCCCGGCGACGGGGCCGCATCGTCACGGTCCACACGGTGAGGGCCCGGCGCAGGAGACGACGACGTCTCGTGCGCCCCGCCTGATCGGGGGGTGGACCGACCCCAGGGGGGTGGCGGACCGATCGGGGAGGGCGGGCCGTCACGAGAGACGGGGGACACGGGGGATACGGGGCGCCGGACCGGCCCTCGGGGAGGAGACCGGCCCGGCTGCCCCTGCACGCGGGCCGACCCGGTCCCGGAGAGGCGGAAGGAGGTGGAGCGCATGGACGAGTCGCGAGCCGACACGACGGGCGCATGCAGGATGCCGCTGCGTGAGCGTCCTGGCGGTATCGTCCCGGCAAGGCGTTCGGGGGTCGACGGCGCCGCGGGTGATGGCGGGTGGAGGGCTCCGTGGGCGATCGCACGACCGCAGAGCTCGTGCGCGCCGCCGCCGGCGGTGACCAGTCCGCGTGGGACGAGATCGTCGAGCGCTACTCCGGACTCGTGTGGGCGGTGGCACGGGGCCACCGGTTGGCCCATGCCGACGCCGCCGACGTCTACCAGACCACGTGGCTGCGGCTCGTCGAGCACCTGGATCGGGTGCGCGAACCCGACCACCTCGGCGGCTGGCTGTCCCAGACCGCGCGACACGAGTGTCTGCGCCTGCTGCGGCTGCGCGGGCGGGAGCTCCCCGACGAAGACGTCGCCCTGGGTCGCGACTCCGGCGACACCCACCACGGCGAGCCGACCTCACCGGGACCGGAGGCCGCCATGCTCGCCCACGAGGAGCGGGCCGCCGTCGTCGCGGCCTTCACCCGGCTGTCCGCTCGTTGCCAGGCGCTGCTCCGCCTCCTCGCAGCCGATCCGGCGCCCAGCTACGCGGAGGTCTCCGCGGCCCTCGACATGCCGGTCGGGAGCATCGGTCCCACGCGGGGTCGCTGCCTCCTGCACCTCCGTCGTCTGCTCGACCGCACAGCCGGCGACTCCGTGGAGCGGAACGGGAGGAGGTCGTCATGGTTGACCGAGAGCTGAGCCCGGAGGACCGCGAGCTCCTGGACGTCCTCCGCGACGCGCTGGCCGAGGCCGACCCCGTACCCGAGGTCCTGCTCGAGGCCGCGCGTGCCTCCTTCACCTGGCGGACGGTGGACGCCGAGCTGGCCGAGCTCGTCGCGGACACCGCCGTGGCGTCGAGCGCCGTCCGCGGACCCGACGCGCCGCGCCTGCTGACCTTCACGGCGGGCCCCACCACGCTCGTCGTCGAAGTGGGGACGACCGGGGCGCAGCGCCGGCTGCTGGGCCAGATCGTGCGTCCCCGCCGGGCCGAGGTGGAGGTGCGTCACTCCGGCGGAACGCTCAACGTCGTCGCCGACGACCTGGGACGCTTCCGCGTCGAGACCGTCCCCGCCGGGCCGCTGAGCCTGTCCTGCCGCTTCCCCGACGCGGGAGAGCCGCCGGTCGTCACCAGCTGGGTGACGGTGTAGGCGGCCGGGACTCCCTCAGGTCTCCGCGACGAGCAGCGGCACGACCATCTCGTCCTCGCTGAGCGAGCCGTGCAGGCCGACGAGCGTGGCCTCGACGGGGAAGGCGCTACGGACCTCGACGGCGAGGTCGCCGTGGCAGGCGACCACGACGTCGCCGAGCCGCTCCGCCACCCGCGCCTCGACCGCTCCGAACCAACCCGCCTCCACCGCCTCCTCGCGCCCGACCACGCAGGCCCGCGGACCGAGTGTCGAGCGCCAGGCCGCCAGCACGTCCCCGGCGGCACCCCCGTGCACGTAGACGTGCCTGAATCGTGCCTCGCCCCCCACGACGAGCACGCCCTCCCGAAGGGCCGGCACGTCGTCCACGTCCAGGCGACCGTCCACAGGGACGTCCACCATGCCGTGGTCGCCGGTGACCACGAGGACCGTCCCGGGCGGCAGCGCGTCGTCGAGCTCCTCGGCGAACCGGTCGACCATCGCCAGCTGGTACCGCCACGCGTCCGAGGCGCAGCCGTGGCGATGGCCGGTGAGGTCGAGGTCGCCGTCGTAGGCGTAGACGAGGTTGCGGCGGCCGGCCGAGGCCGCGCCGGCCACGGCGGCGACCCGCTCCCCGAGCGTGTCCGCCCCCACGAAGGAGCCACCGCGGAGCCCGGCCCGGGTCAGGCCCGAGGACCTGAAGCGCCGCTGCCCGACCACGGTCACGTGCACCCCCGCCCGGGCCCCGCGCTCGAGCACGGTGGGGTGCGGTTGGTAGTCGAACGGGTCGACGTGCTCGTCCCAGCGCAGCGCGTTGAGCAGCCGGTCGGTCCCCGGCAGCTTCGTCGTGTAGCCGACCAGCCCGTGGCGGCCGGGCACCAGGCCGGTGCCGAGGCTGGCCAGACTGGTCGCCGTCGTCGAGGGGATGCCGGTCGTGAGCTCGCGGCCGGGCTGCTGGAGCGAGGAGAGGAACGGGGCCTGGGAGGGGTGGTCCCGCAGCAGGTTGCGGCCCAGCCCGTCGACCAGGAGCACGCAGAGGGACCGGCAGGCGGGCAGCCCGAGCAGGTCGTCCTCGCCTGGGACCCCGAGGGCGCCGAGAGCCGACGGCAGCAGGTCGGCGATCGCCCCGCCGCCGTACCGGGGCAGGACGGCGTCGGGGGGCAGTGTCACCGGGAGCGGGCCGTCGCCGCGGAGAGGGTGCGGGCGAAGGTGAGCAGGGCCTCGACGCGGTCCCGTCCCTCCGCGGCCTCGCTCACCCGGAGGGAGAAGTCGTCCGCGGTGACCGTGCCGGTGTAGCCGTGGTCGGCCTCGCACTGCGGGTCGCCACAGGTCGCCGGCTCCAGGTCCACCCGGCTGACCGCGCCCCAGCCGACGGTCACCACGACCTCGCGTGCCGGGCCGCCGGCCTCGTAGCTGGCCGGTGAGCTCACCGTACGGCTCACGACCACCGAGCCGATCCGGTCCAGCGGCACGGCCTCGGTGGACGTCGTGGCGTACGGCAGGGGGTGCTCGTCGTCCGCGGGGTACTCGTCGGTGTGCCCGACGACGAGTCGCGTGGGTGTGAGCACGAGCACGCTCACGTGGCGGCGCAGCTCGTCACCGTCGAAGTGCGGCTCGTGGTGCACGACGTAGGAGGTGACGGGTTCCCCGGCCAGGGCCGTCTCCAGGGTGTCGGAGACGAGGTCCGGGTAGTAGCCGGCCCGTTGGATCTCCAGCCGGAGCATCGTGCGCGGACTGATGTCGGGCATGCCCGCATCCTTGCACCCGGGCCTCACCCGAGGCGGCGGGTGTACCAGTCCGACCGCAGGGCAGGTGGGGCTACCCGGGCCGTGGCGTTGACCACGGACAACCCCTGCCGGGCGACGAGCACCGGGTCGAGGTCGAGGAGGGAGACCTCGGGCAGGTCGTCGGTGAGCCGGGACACGCGGTGCAGCAGGTCCCGCACGGCCGCCACGTCGGCGACCTCTCCGCCGCGGTAGCCGCGCAGCAGCGGAGCGGACTTGATCTCGTCGACCATGGCCTCGGCATCCCGGTCGGTGAGCGGTGGGATGCGGTAGGCACGGTCGCCGAGCAGCTCCGTCGTGATGCCCGAGACGCCGAACGACACGATCGGCCCGAACAGGTCGTCCTCGCGGGCCCGGACCACGACCGGCACGCCCGTGGGAGCCATCGGCTGGACTACGAAACGCGCCTCCGCCGGGTCCCCGAGCGTCACCTGCATCGTCGCCCAGGCGTCGCGCATCTCCTCCTCGGTGTCGATGTTGCGCCAGACGTCCGCGAGGTCGGGACGATGACGCAGGTGCGGCGCGGTCGCCTTGAGGACGACGTTCCAGCCCAACCGCTCCCCCGCCGCCACGGCACTCTCCACGTCGGGGGACGGCACCATCTCGAGGAGCTCGATGCCGTAGCAGGCGAGCAATGAGCGGAGCGGGAGCCCGGCCAGCTCGGCCCCTCCGGGCTCTGTGGCGAGCACCTCGCGGACGACGCGGCGCGCCCCGGCCGGGTCGCACGCCTCGACCTCCGGGACCCGTCCGGTCGGCGCGTCCCGCCAGGCGGCGTACGCCGTGACGTGGCCCAGCGCCATCGCCGCCTCCTCCGTGGAGGGGTACGACGGGACGGAGCCGCGTCGGGGGATCCCACCCTCGTCCAGCCGCCGCAGCGCGGGCGGGACGCCACCGGTCCCCAGGAAGGTCGTGACGACCGGCTTGCGCGACCGGGCGGCAACGGCTGCCAGCACCCGGGCGATCTCGTCGGTGCGCGTCGACCGCACCGTCGGTGCGAAGACGACCAGCACCGAGTCGACCACCGGGTCCTCCATGAGGGCGGCGAGCGCGTGCTCGAAGTCCGCCCCGCCCGCCCGGGGGCCCAGGTCGTGCGGTCCGCCGACGACCTCCAGCCCGGACGTGGTGGCCGCGTCGACAGCGAGCAGGCCCAGGGCGTTGGAGTTGCCCACCACGGCGACCCGCCGGCCGGCCGGCAGCGGTTGGAACGCCAGCACCTGGGCGACGTCGAACATCTCGGCGAGCGTTCCCACCCGGATCACGCCGGCCTGCCGGAACATGGCCTCGTGGGCCCCCGGCGGGGCGTCCGAGGTCCGGACGGCATGCCCCAGCGGGACGCCCTGCGTGGACAAGCCGGTCCGGACCGCGACGACGGGCTTGCTGCGGGCCACGCGTCGCGCGAGCCGCGCGAACTTGCGCGGGTTGCCGATCGACTCGAGGTAGAGGAGCACGACCTCGGTGGCCGGGTCCTCCTCCCAGTACTGGAGCAGGTCGTTGCCTGACACGTCCGCGCGGTTGCCGGCGGACACGAAGGTGGACAGGCCGAGTCCGCGCTCGGCCATCTGGGCCAGCAGGGCCGACCCCAGGGCCCCGGACTGGGAGAAGAAGCCGATCCTCCCGCGCAGCGGCACGACTTCCGCCAGCGACGCGTTGAGCGAGACGTCCGGGTCGGTGTTGAGGATGCCGAGGCAGTTCGGCCCGAGCACCCGCATCCCGTTGGCGCGGGCGAGGTGCACCAGGGCGCGCTGCCGGGCCCGGCCCTCCTCGCCGGACTCCGCGAAGCCGGCCGACACCACGACCAGGCCCTTGACCCCCTTGCGGGCGCAGTCGAGCACGACGTCGGCCACGGACTCCGCCGGCACCGCCACGACCGCGAGGTCGGGGTCGGCCGGGATGTCGGCGACGGATGCGTAGGCCGGGACTCCTGCGACCGCCTTCGCGGCCGGGTTCACGGCGTAGACCGGTCCGGTGAAGCCGCCCAGCACGAGGTTGCGGACCAGGGCCTGGCCGACCGTGTCGCGCGTGCGGCTCGCCCCGACCACGGCCACGGAACCGGGAGTGAGCAGCCGCTGGATCGACCTGGCCTCGGCACGGTGCTCACGGGCGGCGCTGACCTCGAGGCTGTGCTCGGTCGGCCTGATCTCGAACCGGAGGTGGATGACCCCGTCCTCCATGGTGTTGTCGATCGTGTAGCCGGCGTCCCGGAAGACGGTGATCATCTTGCGGTTCCGTGGCAGGACGTCGGCGACGAAACGACGGATGCCCCGCTCGCGGGCGGCCTGCGCCAGGTGCTCGAGCAGCACGCTGCCGACTCCGCGGCCCTGGTGCGCGTCCTCGACGAGGAACGCCACCTCCGCCTCCTTCGGGCCCACCCGGTCGTAGCGGCCGACGGCGATCATCTCGTCGCCCACCAGCAGGATGAAGGCCACCCGCTCGTCGTGGTCGACGTGGGTGTAGTTCTCCACGTCACGGTCGGTGAGCGTCGGGTAGGGCGCGAAGAAGCGGTAGTACTTCGACTCGTCGCTGACCCGGGCGTAGAAGGTGACCAGCCGCTCCGCGTCCTCGGGCGTGATCGGCCGCAGGTGGGCCGTGGCACCGTCGGACAGCACGACGTCCGCCTCCCAGTGCGCCGGGTAGCCGGCCTCCCGCCCTCCCGCCACCGGCGCCGTCACGGGGGCCACGCTAGCGCCGCCGCCGGTAGCGTGGCGCGGTGCTCGTCCGGTCCGAGGAGGTTCGCGACACCCTGGCAGCCGGGCGCCCGGTCGTCGCGCTGGAGTCCACGCTGCTCGCCCACGGCCTGCCCCGTCCGACCAACCTGGAGGTTGGCGCCGCCCTCGAGCGGGTGGTGCGCGACGCGGGGGCGGTCCCCGCGACGGTCGCGGTGCTCGACGGCGCGGTCCGGGTCGGCCTGGCGCCCGAGCAGCTGCGCCGGGTCTGTGCGGACCCGGGCATCGGCAAGGCCTCGCTGCGCGACCTGGCACCGGCGATCGTTACCGGCGCGCCGGCCGCCACCACGGTGGCAGCGACGGCGTGGGCGGCCGCACGGTCGGGCATCGGGGTGTTCGCGACCGGGGGCCTGGGAGGCGTCCATCGCGGAGCGGCCACCAGCTTCGACGTCTCGGCCGACCTCGACGCCCTCGCGTGCTGCCCGCTGGTCGTGGTCTGCTCGGGGGTGAAGTCGATCCTCGACGTCCCGGCCACCGTCGAACGCCTCGAGACGCTGTCGGTGGGGGTCCTCGGCTACCGCACCGATCGGTTCCCCGGCTTCTACCTCGCCGACGGCGGTGCCACGGTCCCCTTCCGGGCCGACTCGCCGGACGAGGTGGCCCGGGTCGCCCTGGCCCGACACGACCTGGGCCTCCCCCAGGCCCTCGTGGTCGCCCAGCCGGTCCCCGAGGAGGCCGCCCTGGACCCCGCCGAGCACGACCGGGTCGTCGCCGAGGCGCTGGCAGCCGCGGCGGCGTCCGGGGCGCGGGGCCGGGATCTCACCCCGCAGGTCCTGGCGCACGTCCACGCCGCGACGAGCGGGGCGAGCCTGCGCGCCAACGTGGCGCTCGTCCGGGCCAACGCGGAGCTGGCGGCGCACGTGGCCGTGGCCGTCTCGACAGCCCTCGTGGCGCGATGACGAGCGTCACATCCGTGGTCGTCGTCGGGGACCTGCTGACCGACGTGCTCGTCCGGGCCGGCGCTCCCCGCACGCACGCGAGCGACGCCCCGGCGGTCGTCTCCGTGCACGGCGGCGGGTCGGGAGGCAACGTCGCGGCCTGGCTGGCCACGCTGGGGGTCCGGGTGACCTTCGTTGGGCGGGTGGGCACCGACCCGTACGGGACGGCGGCGGAGGACGGGCTGGTGAGGGCCGGCGTCCGGACGGAGGTGGCTCGGGACCCCGACTCCCCCACGGGCGCCTGCGTGGTGCTCATGCACGCCGACGGCGAGCGCGACTTCCTCGTCGACCCGGGGGCCAGCGCCAACCTGTCTCCCGCGGACCTGCCGGTCGGGTGCTTCGGCCCCGGTCGCCACCTCCACCTGTCCGGCTACCCGGTGCTGCACGCCAGGTCCCGCGCTGCCGCCGCGGCCGCCCTGGAGCGGGCCCGGAGCGCGGGCATGACGGTGTCCGTGGACCCGGCCAGCGCCGCGCCGCTCGTGAAGCTGGGTGCGGCCCGCTTCCTCGATCTGATCGGCCCGGTGGACCTGTTGCTGCCCAACGCGCAGGAGGCCGTCGTCCTCACCGGTGCGGCCGACCCCGCGACCGCGGCGGCCACCCTCTCCCGACACGCCCGGGAGGTGGTGGTCACCCTCGGGGCGGGCGGCGCGCTCTGGTCCTCGGACGGCGCCCGCCCGGTCCTCGTACCTGCCGACCGGGTCGTGGCGCCGGCGGAGACCACCGGCGCGGGCGACGCCTTCGCCGCCGGCTGGCTGCACGCCCGGCTCGGTGGCGCCGAGCCGACGGAAGGGCTGCGGGCGGCTTGTGCCCTGGCCGCGGAGGCCGTGGCACGGCCGGGGGCGCGCCCGGGCGGGCCGTGACGGAGGTCGGGAAACTCTGCCCTGACCCCTTGACCCAAACCAACAGAGTCGGGCACACTCAAGCCTAGTCAAAGACAGGACCGGGGGTGAGAACGCGGATGTACGGCCCAGAACGGCAGCAAGCAATCCTCACCACCGCACGCTCCCAGGGCCGCGTCGAGGTCGCCGCCCTGGCCACCTCCCTCGGGGTCACGCCCGAGACGATCCGCCGCGACCTCTCGGCACTCGAGCGACAGGGGTTGCTGCGCCGGGTCCACGGCGGCGCCATCCCGGTCGAGCGGCTGGACTTCGAACCCGGGCTGGCCCAGCGCGACGTCACCGCCGCGGCCGAGAAGGAGCGCATCGCCAAGGCGGCCCTCGACCTGGTCCCCGAGCGGGGCAGCGTCCTGCTCGACGCCGGGACGACGACGGCCCGGCTGGCCCGGCTGCTGGGTGACCGCGAGCTCGACGTGGTGACGAACGCCGTCCCCCTCGCCACCCTCCTTGCCACGGCACCCGGGATCACCATCCACCTGCTCGGGGGGCGCGTCCGCGGCACGACCCTGGCCACGGTCGACGAGTGGGCGCTGCGGGCTCTCGCCGACGTCCACGTGGACGTGTCCTTCCTGGGCGCCAACGGGTTCTCCCTCGAGAGCGGCCTGACCACGCCGGACCGGGCCGAGGCCGCGGTCAAGCGGGCCATGCTGCGGGCCGGCCGCCAGCGGGTGGCCCTGGTCGACGCGGGCAAGTACGGCGCCGACCAGTTCGCTCGCTTCGCCGGACTCGACGAGATCGACGTCCTGGTCACCGACACCCGGCTGCCTGCGGTCGACGCGGCCACCCTGGAGGCGGCCGGACCGGAGGTGGTGCTCGCATGATCGTCACTGTCACGCCCAACCCGAGCCTGGACCGGACCATCGAGATCGAACGACTCCAGCGGGGCGCGGTGATCCGGGCCCATGCGGTCCGGGTGGACCCGGGCGGCAAGGGCGTCAACGTGTCGAGGGCGCTGGCGCAGCACGGCCGGCCCACGGTGGCGGTCCTGCCCTCCGGTGGCGCGGAGGGCGCCCAGCTCGCGGCGCTGCTGGCGCCGCAGCTCGTCCCGACCGTCCCGGTGGCCGTGGCCGGCGCGACGCGCAGCAACGTCACCCTGGTCGAGCCCGACGGCACGACGACCAAGATCAACGAGCCCGGAGCGGCGCTGACCGCACAGGAGGTGGCGGCTCTCGAGGAGCGGGTGGAGGAGCTCGCGGCCCGCGCCACCTGGGTCGTGGGCTGTGGCAGTCTCCCGCGCGGGGTCGATGCCGACTTCTACGCCCAGCTCGTCGCACGGTCGCGAGCCGCAGGCGCCCGGACCGCCGTCGACACGAGCGGCGCCGCCCTTGCGGCGGCGGTCGAGGCGTCGCCGGACCTGCTCAAGCCCAACCACGAGGAGCTGGCAGAGCTGGTGGGCCGGTCCCTGACCACCCTCGGTGACGTCGCCGAGGCCGCGCGAAGCCTCGTCGTCACAGGCGTCGGCGCCGTCCTCGTCAGCCTCGGTGCGGAGGGGGCGCTGCTCGTCGACGGGGAGGGCGTCACGCTCGCCCGCGGCCCGGCCGTCACCGTGCGCAGCACCGTCGGCGCCGGCGACTCCACGCTGGCCGGCTACCTCGCCGCCGGAGGCGTCGGACCCGGCGCCCTCCGCGCCGCCGTCGCCTTCGGCACGGCCGCGGTCACCCTCCCCGGGAGTGCCCTGCCCGGACCCGACGACATCCGCACCGACCTCGTCCTTCTCGACCCGACCCCGGACCTCAGCCGCCCACTCACCGGAGACGCCGCATGAGCGACCAGACCCTGATCACCGCCGACCTCGTCGACCTCGACCTCGCCGCCACCGAGCGGGGTGCCGCCACCCGCAGCCTGGCCGAGCGGCTCGCCGCCGCCGGGAGGGTCACCGACCTCGAGGGGTTCCTCGCCGACGTCGCCGCCCGGGAGGCGCAGATGCCGACCGGCATCGAGGGGGGCATCGGGATCCCGCACTGCCGGTCCGCGCACGTGACCGAGCCCACCCTGGGCTTCGGCCGGTCAAACGGGGGCATCGACTGGGGTGCCGCCGACGGCCCGGCGACGCTGATCTTCCTCATCGCCGCACCCGAGGGAGGGGGCAGCGAACACATGAAGATCCTCGCTGCGCTCGCCCGACGCCTGATCCGCCAGGACTTCAAGGACCGACTCCACGCCGCCACCGACCCCGCCGACGTGGCCGACTACATCCGCCAGGAGGTGACCCCCAAGTGAAGCTCGTCGCCGTGACGTCGTGCCCCACGGGCATCGCGCACACCTACATGGCCGCCGAGTCGCTCGAGCAGTCCGCTCAGGCCGCCGGTCACGAGATCACGGTCGAGACCCAGGGCTCGGCCGGCTCCGAGCCCATGGACCCGGCGATCATCGCCGAGGCCGACGCAGTGATCTTCGCCGCAGACGTCGAGGTCCAGAACCGGCAGCGCTTCGCGGGCAAGCCGCTGGTGCAGACCGGCGTCAAGACCGCGATCAACGACGGGCCCGGCGTGATCGCCCAGGCCGAAGCCGCCTTCGCAGCGGGACCGCCGGCCGAGACGTCGCCGGCCGCCGCGGGCACCGGTGGCGGCGGCATGGCCACCAAGGTCACCAGCGACGCGGGTCTGGGCACGCGGCTGCGCCAGTGGCTGATGACGGGTGTCTCGTACGTCATTCCCTTCGTCGCCGCCGGAGGCCTGCTGATCGCGCTGGCCTTCGCACTCGGCGGCTACGAGATCACCGACTACGTCCCCGAGGGCTCGACCATCGTCGACGTCTTCGAGTGGGGCAGCCTCGACTCCTGGGCCGCGCTGATGCTCGCCATCGGCGGCACGGCGTTCGGCTTCCTCGTCCCGGTCCTGGCCGGCTTCATCGCGTACGCGATGGCCGACCGACCGGCCCTCGTACCCGGCTTCGTGGGCGGCGCCGTCGCCGTCGAGGTCGGCGCCGGCTTCATCGGAGGCCTGGCCGCCGGTCTGCTGGCCGGGGCGATCGTCATGGGCATCAAGCGCTGGCAGGTCCCCAAGGCCCTGCGCGGCGTGATGCCGGTGGTCGTGATCCCGCTGCTGTCGACGCTGGTCGTCGGTGTGGTCATGTTCGTCGTCCTCGGCGCCCCGCTCGCGGCGCTCACCGAAGGACTCACCGAGTGGCTGAACGGCCTCTCCGGCGCCAACGCCATCCTGCTCGGCATCCTGCTCGGACTGATGATGGCCTTCGACATGGGCGGGCCGGTCAACAAGGTCGCCTACGCCTTCGCGGTGGCCGGTCTGTCGACGGGCACCGAGGCGTCACTGCAGATCATGGCGGCCGTGATGGCGGCCGGCATGACCCCCCCGCTGGGACTGGCGCTGGCGTCGACGATCCGTAAGCGGCTCTTCACCGAGCCCGAGCAGGAGGCCGGCCGGACCGCCTGGCTGCTGGGCGCGTCGTTCATCACCGAGGGTGCGATCCCCTTCGCCGCCGGCGACCCGCTCCGGGTGATCCCGTCGATCATGACCGGCTCGGCCGTCGCGGGCGGGCTGTCGATGCTCTTCGGGTGCACCCTGCGGGCGCCGCACGGCGGCATCTTCGTGATCCCGCTGGTCGGCAACCCGCTCCTCTACCTGGTCGCGATCGCCGCCGGCGCCGTCGTCACCGCCGCCCTGGTGATCCCGCTCAAGAGCACCAAGCGTGCCTTGCAGCAGGAGGCGGTCCTGCAGGCACAGGAGGGTGCGCCGGTCTGACGGTCGCCACTCACTCGTTCACCGACGCGAACGGCCGCGGGCCCGTCCCCAGCAGGGGGCGGGCCGTGGCGTTGCGGCGTTCCGTCGGTGCCGTGCCGGAGAATGGGCCCGCCCCACTCCGCCGTACTCGAGGAGCCCGACCCGATGGCCCGCCGCACCAGGACCACCCCGCCACCGGAGGATGTCGAGGAGCGGATCCTCGACGTCGACGTCTCCGAGGAGATGCGTGGCAGGTTCCTCGAGTACGCCTACTCGGTCATCTACTCCCGGGCCATCCCCGACGCCCGCGACGGCCTCAAGCCGGTGCAGCGCCGGATCCTCTATCAGATGCAGGAGATGGGTGTCCGCCCGGACCGCGGACACGTCAAGTGCGCCCGGGTCGTGGGCGAGGTGATGGGGCGGCTGCACCCGCACGGTGACACCGCCATCTACGACGCGCTGGTGCGGCTGGCCCAGCCGTGGGCGATGCGCGTGCCGCTCGTCGACGGCCACGGCAACTTCGGTTCCCTCGACGACGGCCCGGCGGCCTACCGATACACCGAGTGCCGGCTGGACCCGGCCGCCCTGCTGCTCACGGGCTCGCTCGACGAGGACGTCGTCGACATGGTGCCCAACTACGACGGGCGCGAGGTCCAGCCCGAGGTGCTCCCCTCCGCCTTCCCCAACCTGCTCGTCAACGGCGCCTCCGGGATCGCCGTCGGCATGGCCACGAACATGCCGCCGCACAACCTCGGCGAGGTCGTCGAGGCGGCGCGGTACCTGTTGGCGCACCCGGACGCCTCGCTCGACGACCTGATGCGGCTCGTGCCCGGTCCCGACCTCCCGACCGGAGGCAAGATCGTCGGCCTGGACGGCATCCGCGACGCCTACGAGACGGGCCGGGGCTCCTTCCGGACCCGGGCCACCGCCCGGGTCGAGAACGTCACCCCCCGGCGCAAGGGCATCGTCGTCACGGAGCTGCCCTACAACGTCGGTCCCGAGCGGGTCCGCGAGCGGATCGCCGACCTGGTCCGCAGCAAGAAGCTGCTGGGGGTCACCGACGTCGAGGACTACAGCGACCGGAGCACCGGCCTGCGACTCGTCGTGGAGGTCAGGAGCGGCTTCGTTCCCGAGGCGGTGCTGGAGCAGCTCTACAAGCACACCCCGCTCGAGGACAGCTTCGCGATCAACAACGTCGCCCTGGTCGACGGGCAGCCGCGGACGCTGGGTCTGCGCGACATGCTCCAGGTCTTCCTCGACCACCGACTCGAGGTCGTCCGCCGTCGCAGCGACTACCGCCGGCGTCGCCGGTCGGAGCGGCTGCACCTGGTCGACGGCCTGCTCGTCGCGTTGCTGGACATCGACGAGGTCATCCAGGTGATCCGGTCCAGCGACGACAGCGCCGCGGCCAAGGCCCGGCTCGTGCAGGTCTTCGACCTCACCGAGCTGCAGGCCCAGTACATCCTCGACACGCCGCTGCGCCGGCTCACCCGCTACGACCGCCTCGAGCTGGAACAGGAGGGTGAGCGGCTGCGCCGCGAGATCGACGAGCTGACCGAGATCCTCGAGTCCCCTGATCGAATGCGGCAGGTGGTCTCCGACGAGCTCGCCGCGGTGGCGGCGGCGCACGGCACGCCGCGGCGCACCGTCCTGCTCGAGTCGGCCGGTGTCCCCGCGGTGGTGGCCACGTCGCCCCTCGAGGTCGCCGACGACCCCTGCCGCGTCCTGCTCAGCAGCACCGGCCTGCTGGCGCGGTCCGCCGCCCTCGATCCCGATCCGGAGGGCGGCAGGCGGTCCCGCCACGACCTGGTGGTGTCCCGGGTGGAGACGACGGCACGCGGCGAGGTGGGGGTCGTCACGTCGGCCGGCCGGGTCCTCCGCCTCGACGTCCTCGACCTCCCGGCTCTCCCGCCCACCGCCCAGGCACCCTCGCTGTCCGGCGGCGCACCGCTGAGCGAGTTCGTCGAGCTCGGCCCGGACGAGCGGGTGGTCTGTCTGACGACGCTCGACCCCGGCTCCCCCGGCCTGGCCCTTGGTACCGAACGCGGTGTCGTCAAACGCGTGGTCCCCGACCACCCGGGCAACAAGGACGGGTGGGAGGTGGTCCGCCTCGACGTCGGGGACCTGGTCGTCGGCGCGGCGGAGCTGCGGACCGGCACCGAGGACCTCGTCTTCGTCACGAGCGATGCCCAGCTGTTGCGCTTCGGCGCCTCGTCCGTGCGTCCGCAGGGGCGTGGCGGCGGCGGGATCGCGGGCATCCGGCTCGCGGCCGGTGCGCGCGTGGTCTTCTTCGGCGCCGTGGCTCCCGAGCGGGAGAGCGTCGTCGCCACGGTCGCCGGGTCCTCCGGCGCGCTGCCGGGCACCCAGGCCGGGTCGGCCAAGGTGACCCCGTACGAGGAGTACCCCGCCAAGGGCAGGGCCACGGGCGGCGTCCGTTGCCACCGGCTGCTGCGCGGCGAGGACTCCCTGGTGCTGGCCTGGGCCGGTCCGGCGCCGGCGATGGGCGCGGCGGCATCCGGCGTCCCGGTCGACCTGCCCGCGGCGGAGGGGCGGCGCGACGGTTCCGGCACCCGGTTGCGGCAACCGGTGGCTGCCGTCGGGGGCCGGGCGTGACAGGCTGAACCGCGTGACCGGCTTGCGCCCGGCGGTCGCCGTCGCGGTCGCCGCGGCGGTGTCCGCGATCGCTCCGGCGTGCTCTGATGCGCCGGCCGCCGAGACGCCCACGCCCGCCGAACGGCTGGCCGAGGCCAAGGACGTGCTCGACGCCACGCCGTCGGTCTCGGTCGAGCTCACCGGCGAGGGCCTGCCGACGACCGGCATCGTGCTCGTCTCGGGCACCGGGGTGGCGGCCCACCCGTCGTCCTTCGAAGGGGAGCTGCGGATCGCCCAGTCGGGCCTGGCGGCAACCGTTCCCCTGGTGTCGGTCGACGGCACGGTGTGGGCCCAGCTGCCCTTCACCACGACCTTCACGGAGGTCGACCCGTCGTCCTTCGGGGTCGGCGACCCCGGGCGGCTGATCGACATCGAGGCGGGGGTCTCGGGCCTGCTCACCGCCGATCCCGACCCGGACGACCTCGGCGAGGTCCGCGTGGAGGGCGAGGTGCTGGAGGAGTACGAGGCCGTGCTCCCCGGTGCCGTGGTCGGGTCGTTGCTCACCATCGCCGACCGTGGCGCCACGGTGAGCGCCCGGTTCGCCGTCGACCCGGCGACGTCGGAGCTGCGTCGGGCGGTGCTCGCCGGTCCGTTCTACACCGGAGGGGGCGAGCAGACCTACACGCTGCTCCTGGACGACTACGGCGTCGAGGCCGACATCCGTGCGCCGACCGGCTGAACCGACGGGGTCGGGCCGGCCCGGGGGGCTGCCTGCCACGTCGGGCCGCGCCGCGCTCGGACTGGCGACGGTCGCCGTCCTGGTGTCCTCGGCCGACACCTACGTCGTCGTGCTGGCGCTCCCGGACATCATGGTGGGCGTCGGCCTCGACGTGACCGAGCTGCAGCGGGCGGCTCCGATCGTCTCGGTGTTCCTCCTGGGCTTCGTCGCCGTGCTGCCGCTGCTCGGCAGGCTCGCCGACCACTACGGCCGCCTGCCGGTGCTGCTGGGGTCCCTGGTCGTCTTCGCCGGCGGCTCCCTGGTGACCGCGGTCGCGGGTGACCTCACCTCGGTCGTGGTGGGCCGGTTCCTGCAGGGCGTCGGGAGTGGCGGGATCCTGCCCGTGACCCTGGCGCTGGTCGCCGACCTCTACCCGGCACCCCGGCGCGGCGTGCCGCTCGGTGTGGTCAGCGCGGTCCAGGAGCTGGGTACGCTCGTCGGCCCGCTCGTGGGTGCCGTCGTGCTGGCGGTGGCCGACTGGCGGGCGATCTTCTGGCTCACCATGACACTGGGGCTGGTCCTCGCCGGCGGGCTGCTCGTGCTCGGGCGCTCCCGCCGTACGCGCCGCGGCGGGCCGCCTGACCTCCCCGGGGCTCTGCTGCTCGCATCGGCCGCCGTGGCGGCCGTGCTCGCACTCGTCCGCCCGGATCCCCTCGTCTCCAGCGTCCGGTGGGGTACGCCGTGGGTCCCCATCGTCGAGGGCCGCGGGCCCACGGCCCCTGTTGCCGTGGCCGCCGTCCTGCTCCTGGCCGCCTGGGTGGTGCGCGAGCTCACGGCGGCGCACCCATGGGTCGACCTGCGGCGAGCGCCGAGCGTTGCGCGCGAGGTCGACCTGCTCGGTGCCCTGCTGGCGGCCGTCGCCCTGGGGGGTGTGGTGCTGGCCTTCGCCACGGCGGACGCCTCGGTCGAGGTGGTCTCCCCCGCCGCGCCGGCCTACCTCGCTGTGTCGGCGGTGGCTGCGGTGGGGCTGGCGGTGCGCCAGCGACGCGCGGCCGACCCACTTCTCCCGCTCGACCGGCTACGCCACCCCGCGGCCTGGGGGTCGATGCTGGTGAGCCTGCTGCTGGGTGCCGCGCTCATCGCCGTCATGATCCAGGTCCCCGTCTACGCACGGACCGCCCTGACCGGGGAGACCCAGCTCGATGCGGCGGTCTACCTCATGCGCTTCCTGGCAGGGATGCCGGTGGGCGCGCTCCTGGGCGGGTGGGCCGTGCGGCACCGTTCCCCCGGGGCGGTGGCCGGGCTGGGGATGGGCGTGGCGGCCGCCGGGCTGGCACACGTCACGACGTGGAGCCTGGGGACGATCCAGGGCCGCACCGACGACGTGGTCCTCCTCGTCACCGGCCTCGGCTTCGGGCTCGCGATCGCGCCGATCAACGCCGCGCTGCTCGCCACGACCCCGGCCTCGGTGCACGGGCGGGCGACGGCGCTCTTGGTCGTGGCCCGGACGATCGGCAAGCTCGTCGGGCTGTCGGCCCTGACCGCCCTGGGGCTGCGAGCCTTCTACCGCGCCCAGGCGGACGTGGAGTCGCCCGGTGTGCTGTGCCCGGAGGATCCGCTGAACTGCCCGCCGTACGCCCAGGCGGTGCAGGAGACCCTCCTGGCGCAAGTGCACGCGAGCCTGGCGGGTGCGGCGGCGTGTGCAGCACTGGCGGCCGTGCTGGCGGTCCTGCTCCTGCGCTCCCGCCCGGCCTCCTCCCCATCCTCGCCGACCGAGCCCCGGAGTCCCGGCTCCACTAGCGTGCCGCCGTGAGTGACTTCGACGACGTCCTGGCGGCCAACGCCCACTACGCCGAGGGCTTCGACCTGGGCGGGCTCGACGCCGTGGCCCGGGCCGGGCTCGCCATCGTGACGTGCATGGACTCCCGCATCGACCCACTGGCCATGACCGGCCTGCGGGCAGGCGACGTGAAGATCCTGCGCAACGCAGGGGCCCGGGTCACCGACGACGTCCTGCGCACCCTCGTCCTGGCCACCCACCTGCTCGGGGTGGACCGGATCATGGTCGTCCCGCACACCAACTGCAAGATGGCCAGCGCGACGCAGGAGCAGATCGTCGAGGTCATCCGGGAGGGTTCGGGGATCGACACCCGCAGCCTGGAGTTCGGCGTCGTCCGGGACCAGCGCTGGTCGCTGCTCGTCGACGTGGAGCGGATCCGGCACTGGCCGTTCCTCCCACCGGGTGTCCGGGTCGGCGGTTTCGTCTACGACGTCTACACGGGCCGCCTCGACCAGGTCGTCTGAGCCGAGCCCCGATCGACCACGTTCACCACCCTCGCCGGGCCATCACCAGGCTTCGACGCCTGGGGGTGACCCCACCGGCCTGGTGGTGGACGGCATCGGAGCCGGTTCGCGGGCCCGGGGTCTCGTCGCGATCACGCGGAGTCGTCGGCTCCGGAGGGCTGCGATGGCCGGGGCTCGGGAGGCCGGACGACCTCGACGGCGAGCCCGACGTCCGCGTCACGGACCTCCCGCAGCGTCACCTCGACCTCGGCGGAGATGCGGTCACGGGAGTCGGCGGTGCAGGTGATCCAGGCACCTACCTCGGCGACCAGGTCGCTGGGGCAGCGGGCCTGCTCGCGGTCGATGCCCAGCTCCCAGGAGATCCAGGCCTCCACGTCATCGGCCGAGACCACCGCGGGCGAGAAGTCGAATCGTGGTGGACTCCTCCCACTCGACGACCTGCTCGCCTCGGACGGTGACATCGCAGCGGTCGGCGTCGCGTGGTAGCTGAAGCTCGTGTACGACGGGCCGGCACGTCGAGCGGAGCCTCCTGCCGTGGGGGCAGCTCAGGGACGTGCCACGGCGGAGGAGACTCCGGAGGTTGCGAGAGCGGCGCACCGGCCACCCACGGGCCGGTCCGGTCGGACTCTCGACGGTCCACTGGTCGCTGTTCACGACGACCCCTTCGGCAGTCCAGGCCGGGTGACAGCGCGTGACTCCGTCGGCGGGAGAGCCCGGGAATCGGAGAGCATGGTGTGACGCGCCCAGCGTGACGTGGTTAGCCGATCGGGGCGTTGGTGATCTCCTTGCCCTTTGCCTCCGCTTGCGCAAGGAGGTTGCCAGCATTCCCCTGGGCAGCGAAGCACAGTCGAGCCCGTCGGCCTGCGTTCGCTCCTCGGGCGTGCCCACCACGACGGCGCCGCTCTCGTCGCTGGCACCGGCGGCGGTGTCGAAGCACTGCGCGCCCTCGTCGTACTGGGCGCACGCCTGGGCGACGATCGCATGAACGGGCTGCAGCCGTTCCGTCGGGGAACCGATTCGCGCCAGCTCACGACTGCACTCGCCCAAGGCGCTCCCGAGCGCGACCATCATCGCCCTGGTCAGATTGATCTCCGATGCCATGAACGGCTCGTCGAT
>DASTQL010000052.1:0-4032 GCA_035761805.1 Jiangellales bacterium
CTTCGTGCTCACCCACGTCGCCGGCACCCAGGCGCTGCTCGATGCAGCCGTCCGTCGGCCAGTGGAGCGCATGATGTACGTGTCGACGGCCGAGGTCTTCGGGTCGGTCGAGCACGGGGCCTGGCGCGAGAGCGACCGGATCGGATCACGCTCCCCGCACGGCGCTTCCCGGGCGGCCGCCGAGCGGCTCGCCCTCTCGTACGTGAGGACGCAGGGCCTGGACGTCGTCGTCACCCGGTGCTCGGACAACTACGGGCCCTACCAGCTGCCCGAGGAGATGGTGCCCCTCATCGTCACCAGTCTGCTGGACGACAAGCCAGTTTCCTTGGACGCGGGCGGACTCCACGTACGGGAGTGGCTCCACGTCACGGACCACTGTGCCGGCGTCCAGCTGGTGGCCGAGCGAGGCCGGACCGGCGAGGTCTACCACGTCGGAGGTGGCACCGCGCTCACCGATCGGGAGCTGACCGGTCGCCTGCTCGAGCTCTGCGGGGCGGACTGGTCGGCGGTGGAGTCGGTGCCCGACCGCGCCGGTCACGGGCGCCGCCCAGCCCTGAGCTGGACGAAGATCGCCGAGGAGCTGGGGTACTCCCCACGCGTCGACCTCGACGAGGGGATGCTCGCCACCGTCGACTGGTACCGCGACAACCGGGGATGGTGGCAGCCGCTCCAGGACCGGGCCGCACTCTGGCCGTGACGGCCTCCCCGAGGACCCGCCGCGACACGCCGGTAGCACTGTCTAGCCAGTTCTACGGCTGGCGCTAGACGGGCGAATAGGGTCCGATGCCGTGGACCCGGTGCGCAATCCGTACGCCCCCGGTGCCGGCCAGCGACCGCCCGAGCTGGCCGGACGAGACCGCGAGCTGGCGCAGTTCGAGGTCGTGCTCGAGCGGATCGCGCGCGGGCGGCCGGAACGCTCGCTGGTGCTCACCGGGCTGCGCGGAGTCGGCAAGACGGTGCTGCTCAACGCACTGCGTTCGCAGGCGATCGGGCGACTGTGGGGGACCGGCAA
This sequence comes from Jiangellales bacterium, assembly GCA_035761805.1. Taxonomy (GTDB): domain Bacteria; phylum Actinomycetota; class Actinomycetes; order Jiangellales; family Jiangellaceae; genus DASTQL01. The sequence goes on from DASTQL010000052.1 coordinate 1,013, forward strand.
GATCGAGGCGCGCCCGGACCAGTCGCTGCGCCGGCCGGTGGCGAGCGCCCTGCACATGGCGGTACGCGAGATCGCGGCCCGGCACCGCGACCCGGAGCGGGTGGACGAGCTGCTCGGGGTGCTCAAGGCCTTCGCGCTCCGCTCGGAGCCCGGCGGGCCGGGCTCGAACGGCGCCCGCGGGTCGGGCGGCGGATCCCGCCGGCTCCGTGACCGCTGGCAGCCCGGGATCGACGTCCCGGTCGCGACCGGGCGGGCCGACACCGGCGACATCGAGGTGGACCTGGTCGAGCTCCTCGTCGACGCGGCCGGCCTGGCCCGCGACGTGGGCGTGGGCATCGCGCTCTTCGTCGACGAGATGCAGGACGTGCCCCCGCCGGACGTCTCGGCCGTCTGCGCAGCGTGCCACGAGCTGTCGCAGCAGGGGCTGCCGCTGGTCGTCGTCGGGGCCGGGCTTCCTCACCTTCCGGCCGTGCTCTCGGCCTCGAAGTCGTACTCGGAGCGGCTCTTCCGCTACCTCCGCATCGATCGGCTGGACCGCGCCTCCGCCGACCAGGCACTGGGCTCCCCTGCCGCAGAGGAGGGCGTGGCCTACGAGCCGGCCGCACTTGACGCGTTGTACGCGGCGACGGACGGCTACCCGTACTTCGTCCAGGCCTATGGCCAGGTCACCTGGGACCACGCGCCGCGCTCGCCGATCACGGCCGACGACGTGCGAGTCGCCGCGCCCGTCGCGGCGGCCGAGCTCGCGGTGGGCTTCTTCGGTTCCCGGTACGAGCGCGCGACGCCGGCCGAGCGGGACTACCTGCGGGCGATGGCCGACCTGGGGGCGGCGGACGGTGACTCGCCGGTGGCGACCTCGGACGTGGCCGTGCACCTCGGCCGCAAGCCGTCGTCGCTCTCGCCGGCCCGGGACGCCCTGATCAAGAAGGGCCTCGTCTACTCGGGCGAGCGGGGGCTGATCGCCTTCACGGTCCCGCACTTCGGCGCGTACCTGCGCACCGCAGCGGCCGGATAGTCGGCTCCGGCCGACCGATCACGTTCACCACCCCGCGCGGTCCCTGAGCTGAGGCGAACCGCCCTTCGCCGCCCACGCTGTGCCATCGTGTCACCGCCCTCACTCCCGGCACCGGCCAGGCGGGTCACGGCTGTCACCACTGCGCGCTCGGGCTCTCTCGCGACGTCTAGCCGCCGAGCTAGAGAGGGCTGGAGGCGGCTCAACGCGGGCCGCCTGACACGATCGGGTGGGTGAGCCTGGAGTCGGACCTCCACCAGGCGCTCGGCGCCCTGCACGTCATCACCGATCCCGAGCTCACGGCGTCGTACGGTACGGACTGGACCGGCCGCTGGAGCACCCCCGTCCGCGTGGTGGCCCGGCCGGCCGACACCGCTGGGGTCGTCGCCGTCGTCCGGGCGGCCCGCACCCACGGCGTCCCCGTCGTCACCCAGGGCGGCAACACGGGGCTCGTCGGCGGCTCGGTGCCGAGACCCGGTCACGACGCCGTCGTCCTCTCCACCACCCGCCTCGACGCCGTCGGCGAGGTGGACCTCCGCTCCGGCCAGGTCACCGCCGGCGCCGGCGCCACCCTCGCCTCGGTCCAGCAGCAGGCCCGCCGGGCCGGGCGTACCTACGGCGTCGACCTCGCCGCTCGCGACAGCGCCACGATCGGCGGGACCGTCGCCACCAACGCCGGAGGCGTCCGGGTCTGCCGGTACGGCGACACCCGTCACCAGGTCGTCGGCGTCGAGGCGGTGCTGGCCGACGGCTCGGTCGTCTCCCGGCTCGGCGGGCTGGCCAAGGACAGCACCGGCTACGACCTGTCCGGCCTCTTCGTCGGCAGCGAGGGCACCCTGGGCGTGGTCACAGCCGTGCGGCTGAGCACGCACCCGGCCACGACGCAGGGCACGGTCACCCTGATCGGCTGCCGTGACGTCGACGAGGCCCTGGCCCACCTCGCCGCCAACCCCGCGCCCTGGGCGGCCGAGGTCATGTTCGCCGACGGCGCCGACCTCGTCCGTCGCGTGGCCCACCTGCCGGCCCCCCTCGCCCGGGACTGGCCGGTCCTTGTGCTCCTCGAGACGGCCGACCTGCCCACGCTCCCGGGCGACGCCGACGCTGCGGTCGACCCCCGGCTCTGGGAGTACCGCGAGCGCCACACCGAGGCCCTGGCCACGCTGGCCGCCGAGCTGGGCGTCCCGCACAAGATGGACGTCGCGCTGCCTCTCGCCCGGCTCGGCGCGTTCCTCGCCGAGCTGCCGGCGACCACCCGCCCCCACCCCACGTACGTGTGGGGGCACCTGGCCGAAGGAAACCTGCACGTCAACGTGCTCGGGGCCACCCCCGACGACCCCGTCGACCAGGCCGTGCTCCGTCTCGCCGCGTCGTACGGGGGCAGCATCGCCGCCGAGCACGGCGTGGGCGTCGCCAAGGCCGACCTCCTGCACCTCACCCGGTCCGAGGCCGAGATCGCGGCCATGCGGGCCGTCAAGCGCGCGCTCGACCCCGACGGGCTGCTCAACCCCGGCGTCGTCCTACCCCAGGAGCCGGAGGGCACGGCTCGGGTGTAGACCGCGCCAGGCGTGGGACCCTGCCGCGGTGGACGAGGGGCGCCCGCATCCCCGGGTGATCGCCCACCGCGGCTCCAGCGAGGACGTCGCGGAGCACACGCTCGCCGCCTACGAGCGGGCGATCGCCGACGGTGCGGACGGGCTGGAGTGCGACGTCCGGCTCACCGCGGACGGCCACCTCGTCTGCGTGCACGATCGACGCGTCGAACGCACGTCCGACGGCAGGGGCGTCGTCTCCACGCTCGAGCTGGGCGAGCTGACGGCCCTGGACTTCGGCAACTGGAAGCGAGGCTGGGACTTCGACGACGAAGCCGAGTGGCCCGACCGGACGCTGACCGGCATCCTCACGCTGGAGCGGCTGCTGGGGACGGTGCTGGACGCCGGCCGGCCGCTCGAGCTGGCGATCGAGACCAAGCACCCGACCCGTTACGCCGGGCTGGTGGAGCGGACGCTGG
>DASTQL010000053.1:0-9855 GCA_035761805.1 Jiangellales bacterium
ACCTGGGCGGCGGGGTCAGCGCGCACATCAAGCTCATCGGCAAGCGCCTCTTCGACTGGATCGAGGGCGGCAAGCAGGTCTACACCGACACCAGCTGGGCCACGGGGTTCGCGCCCCGCTGGCTGTGCCGCGAGATCGAGCGGCGCGGCATCGGACAGGATCGGCTCGTCTATGCGAGCGACGAGCCCTGGGGAGACCACGTCGGCGAGCTGGCCCGGCTACGGGCCGCGGCCGGCGACGGCGAGCTCGGTCGTCTCGTGCTGCGTGACAACTTCGCGGCGCTGTACGCCTGAGCTGCACAGGCCCCCCTGGTCACGACCCGCACGCCACCGGCGCCACCGGGGCAGCGACCTCCACCTCCGACGCAGGTGGATCCGGGGAGCCGTCGCCACCGGTGAACATCCCGCCCAGGACCACGGCCGCGAGGGCGACCGCGGCGGCAATGGCGGCGCCGGCCGCCAGCAGCGGCGCGAGGATCGCCAGGACGGTCCCCACCAGGACGGCCAGGACTCGGATCAGCGCGAACACCAACACGACGGCCAGGACGGCCATCAGCAGACCGTTGCCACCGGCACCGTCCCCCTGCGGGAGCGACGCGGCGAGAAGGTCGTTCTCGGTCAGATGTGCGAGGGCTAGACTGGCCATGACGGAAGTCCTCCGTTCGGCCTGGCGCTGCGGACGGACCTGCGTCCGTCGTGGGAAGTTGCAGGCGCCCCGGGTTCCGCTGCCAACGTTGTCCGGGGCGCTTGGCTGTCAGGGCCGAGGAGCCCGTCGGGCCCGGCCGTTCGCGCGGTTGCGCGCCGTGCGGCGCTTGCGTGGTCTCCCCGCCCACCCCCTCCACTGGATTCCACTCTCAGTGCGGTAAAGTTTTGTGGAGCCGATGGCTGGAATGTACTCGCGTGTTGGCTGGACATCAAGACTGAATGCGGTAGCGTATGCACTGGTTCAGATCATGGGCTGTACCATTGGTCCGGTACTGTTCGGCGTGTCACTGAAGTCCACTGAAGTCGCCACACCGGAGGTGGCGGGACCCATGTCCTTCGATCACACGTCCGTTCCGGCTCTCGCTCGTCGCCTCCACACGCTTCGCGTCCGGCAGTGGCCTCGGCAGCGCGTCACGCAGCGGGTCCTGGCCGACGCGCTGGGTGGGCTGTCCACCTCCACGATCTCGTCGTACGAGAGCGGGTCGATCGTGCCGCCGGACGAGCGTCTCTACGACTACGCGACCTTCTTCGCGACCCCTCGGTCCTTCACCGAAGGTGGCCCGGGGCTGCTGCCGGACGACCGGCTCGGCGAGGCGGAGCGGGTCCGACGCAAGGAGCTCTACGAGGAGCTGCTCTCGCTCCGTGCCACCGGCGGGTCGGAGGAGCAGCCGGGGTCCTCGGCATCCGCGCGGCAGACCTGGCAGTTCGGCGACCGAGCACCCGTGCGTCTCATCTGCGGCGACCTGCCGGAGGAGGACCGGAGCCGGATCGCCGACCCGGCGTCGCTGAACTTCACCGAGCTGCTGTCCTACGTCGACCTGGACGCCATGGTCGAGCTCTTCGGGCACCTGCGCATGGCCAACCCGGGTAGCGACGTCCGCTTCCGCCGCTCCGGGCACCTCAAGACGCTCGTCGCCGAGGACATCTCCGGCCACCTCGTCCTGCTCGGGGGGGTCGGGTGGAACCAGGCGACCCAGTGGGTGACCCTCCGCGAGGACCTCCCCGTCTCCCAGGTTCCCGATCCGGCGGTCGAGGACGGCCTGGTCTTCGAGGTGGCCCAGAGCGAGGGCGCGAAGCGCTTCCTCCCCGTCGTCTCGCAGCGCCTCGGCCTGGTGGAGGACGTGGGACTGCTCTATCGCATGCCGAACCCGCACAACACGGCGTACACCCTCACCATCGTCAGCGGTGTCTTCTCGAGGGGTGTCCTCGGCGCCGTCCGCTGCCTGACGGACGCGCGGTTGCGCGAACGCAACGAGGCCTACCTCCGGGACCGATTCGGCGACGCCCCGGAGTTCGGGGTCCTCGTGCGCGTCCCGGTCCTCGGCGGCAGCGCGGTGACACCGGACCTCACCAACCCCGCGATCCGCCTGGCCGAGTGGCCTGCCCGGCCCGCGTGAAGGCGTGACCCGCCAGGCCTCACCTCGACCGGGCAGGAGCAGCGGTCCGGGCGCTGCGGCGTATCGTCGCCACGATGACGGACCGCTCCGGGCGCCATGTCGTGGCTCTGGCAACGGTCGCGTTCGGTCTCGTCCTCACCCTGCACGCCCTGCTGGCGCCGGGATTCCGCGCGTCCGACGAGCCGCAGCACCTGTCCACGGCGTTGCGCCTGCTGCACGGCGGCGGCTACCCCGCTCCGGGTGCTGCCGTCGTCGACGACGCGGTCGCCGCCTCGTACCCGTTCGTCGGCTTCCCGGGTCTGCGTGAGCTGCACGCCGAGCAGCCACTCGACCGCCGTCCCGCGGACCTGGCGGACCCGACACTGCGCGAGCTGCGCGCGCCCGAGCTGCCCCGACAGCCACCGCAGCTCGACCAGATGACCCAGCACCCCCCCGGCTACTACGTCGCCCTCGCGGGAGCCACTGCTGCGCTCGGGCTCGAGGACGAGCCGCCTGCCAGCGCCCTGCTCGTGCTGAGGCTGCTGTCCGCGGCTCCCCTGCTGCTCCTGCCGTGGCTGTGCTGGGCGGTGGCCCGACACCTGGGCCTGTCGACGGCTGTCGCGGCCGCCGCGGCGTGGGTGCCGCTCGCGTGGCCCCAGATCGCCGTCACCGGCGCCACGCTGAACAACGGCACGCCGCTGGTGGTGTGTGGCGGGCTGCTCGCCTGGCTGCTGCTGCCCGTCGTGCGGGGGGCTACGGGGGTCGGACGGGCGGCGGCCGTCGGTGCCGTGCTCACCGTCGGGCTGCTGACGAAGGGCTTCGCGCTGGCATTCGTCGGCTCGGCGGGCGTCGCGTACGTGGCCGCCGCGCGGGTGGCGGGTGCCCGTGCTGCCGTGCGGGCCGGGGCCGTCGTGACGGCCGTCGCGGCGGGAGGGCTCGCGTGGTGGGTCGCGAACGTCGTGCGCTTCGGCGCCGTGCAGCCGAGGGGCGACGACCTCGTCGCTTGGACGAGCGGCCGCGAGCTGGACCTGCCGACGTGGGCGTGGCGCGTCGTCCGGGCGCTCTCCTGGTCCTGGTGGTCGATCCACGGCTGGCTGGAGGATCCGCTGCCGAGGCCCGGCTGGGTGGCTGTGAGCGTCACCGCACTCGTCCTGGTCGCCGCGGGCACCTGGTCCCTGCGCAGCCGGCCGGCCGCGCTCCTCGTCCTGCACTCGTTGTGGCTGCTCCCGCTCGCGATGGTCGTCTACGGAGCGTTCGACGCCTGGCTGGAGATCGCCCGGCTGCGCGGTGTGCAGGGGCGCTACCTGCAGACCGGCGCCGTGACGGCGTGCGTGCTCGTGGCGGCCGGACTCGCGTCGCACCCGGTGTCGCGGCGCGCACTGCCCGTCGTACCGCTCGTGGCGACGCTCGTGGCCCTCGGTGGCGCGTGGCGCGCCCTCGACTGGTTCTGGGTGCGGCCGGACCCTGGCCTTCCCGAGTCGTGGTGGCCGGTGCCACCCGGGATCGTCACCGCCCTTGCCGTCGCCCTGCTCGTCGTCGGGGCCGTGGCGCAGGTGCTCGCATGGACGGCCCGCCCCAGATTGACCACGTTCACCACCCCCGTGGGGCCATCACCGGGCGTCCACGCCTCGTGAAGACCCGAGCAGCCTGGTGGTGGGCCGCGGGCTGAGCGGTCGTGTGGACCTTCGCCCCAGGTGCGCCACCGCCCTTGGGAGCACAGTGGAACCGTCGACGAAAGGTGGCTGACCATGGCCAACAGCAACGCAGGAGCCGCAGGCGGAGGCGCGATCTACGGCCTCGGCATCTTCGGTGCCCTGGTGTACTTCTGGCAGCAGGCGGACTCCTTCTGGGAGTACCTGCTCGCCCTCCTCCAGGGTCTGTTCTGGCCCGCGTTCATGGTGTACGAGGTCTTCGCCGCACTGGCGTCCTGACCCGACCGGATCGCGACGTTCGGAACGGTCCTCCGTCGACCCACAGGAGATGGTGAGATGGCAAGCACGCCGCGGGTCCCCCCGCGCTGGTTCGTGCGCGGGGCGTGGAAGGTGCACCGAGCCCTCTACCGCGTCACCCGCGGCCGCCTCGGACTGTGGCGACCGAAGCCGGGTGGATGGGGTACGGCCCGGCTCACGACCGTCGGTCGCCGCACCGGGCGGCAGCGCGGCGTTCTCGTGGGCTACATCGAGGACGGGCCGAACCTCGTCACGATGGCGATGAACGGCTGGGCCGACGGGGAGCCCGCCTGGTGGCTGAACCTGCAGGCAAGCCCGGACGCCACCGTCGACACCGTCGACGGCCCTCGCGCCGTCAGGGCCCGGGCCGCCGAGGGTGAGGAGCGCGCCCGGTTGTGGGCGCGCTGGACGGAGGTCAACCGCGAGCTGGACGGTTACGCGGCTCTCCGGTCGGGTGAGACGGCCGTGGTCGTCCTCGAGCCGAGACAGACCGGCTGATCGTCCGAGCGCGATTGCCTCGCCCACTCCGTACCGGGGCAGATCACCAACGGCGGAGTTCAGGCCTACGACTCGACCGGATGTCCCAGGCGCAGGTGGTGACGTGCCTCACCGTAGCTCCGGGTCTCCAGAGCGATCATCAGCCAGAGGAGCAGGACCACACCCGTCAGCGCGGCCAGCGACGGGACCTCGCCGACGAACGGGACGAGGGCGAGCAGGACGAGCGCGATCACGAACCGGTGAAGGTTCAGGGACCGTGCGTTGCGCAGGCGGAGGGCGACGTGCGCCAGGAGGTAGATCGCCGCCCCACCGAGCAAGGCGAAGGCCTGCACCGTGTCCAGGGGTTCGTCGGCGTGCGCAACGGTGCTCTCGAGCCCGTACGCCACGAGGACGATCCCAGCGACCATCGGGAGGTGGAGGTAGGAGTAGGAATCGCGCGCCAGCGCGTTCCGGTCGCGACCCGGGGCCGCCTGGGTGAGCCGCCGTTCCGTGATGAGGGCGACGACGTCGAAGTAGATCCACCAGAGCGCCGATGCCAAGGCGACGCCCAGGATCACCGCAACGACGACTGGCGCGTCCAGGCCGAGCTCGGCCCCGATACCGAGCACGACGATCGACTCACCGAGCGCGAGGATGATGACCAGGCCGTGCCGTTCCGCGAAGTGAGCCGGCACGAGTCGCCACCCCGCGACGCCGAACAGTGCCGGGCCACCGAGGTCGATGGCCACGGCGAGCGCCCACACGGCTCCCTGGGCGATGCCGTCGAGGAACGAGGCCGTGGTCAGCAATCCGATGCCGATGACCGAGCTCACCGCCAGGCTCGTGACGGACTGTCGCAGGTTGGGGTCGTCTCGGCTCGCGAGCACGAACAGCAGCAGGTGGGCGAAGCGCACCACGCCGTAGGCGATCGCGAACATCAGCCCGAGATCCCCGAACGCCTCGGGCACGGCCAGTCCGACGATGACCAAGGCGGCCATCGCACCGAACATCGCGAACCGCACTGCACCCTCGTCGGGGTCGAGGACGCTGGTGAGCCACGCGTAGCCCGCCCACGACCACCAGAGCACGGCGAGCACGAGCATGCCTTGAGCGATGCCCGGCCAGCTGTGCTGCTCGACCATGAGCGCCGTGCACTGCGTGAACGCGAGCACGAAGACGAGGTCGAAGAAGAGCTCGAGGAACTTGACCTTCCCGCCCTCGCGCAGTGCCATGCCGGGTCTTCGCCTGCTCGGGTCACTGGGCGTCGTCATGCCACACCGTTCCCTCCGACCTCCGCGTACGGGCCGAGGCGCGCCGTCGGCAGCGTAGCGGGCGCGGAACTCGACGCACCCGCCCCGCACGCAGTCGTGTAGGCGGCGGCGTTCTGGCTCTCAGCAGCCGTCTCCGCCTGGATGCACCGGCCGGCGTGACGTGCCGGGCGCCGTGGACGTCAGCGCAGGACCCCGCGCAGAACGGCGAAGGCGCCCTCACGGTCCACGACGTGCACCTCCCGCCAGGGCGTCGTGCCTACGTCCCTCCGGTACGCGGTTCCCAGGGCGGGACGTTGCTCCTGCCAGCGACTCCAGTGCCGGGCGAAGGACCGATGGGCCAGCACCCGACCACGTCGGTGCTGGCCCGCCAGCGCGGCATCCCGTGAGACGTCGAGCATCACCAACGCCGGCTCCCACCCGCGCCACCGCGCGAGCCGACCGGTGAGCCACCGGCGGAGCGGCCGCGTGGCCGGGTCGTGGACGACCAGCGACCTCGTCGACCATCTCGGACCCAGCAACAGCAGGAGAACCACCTGGACGGCCGTCGACGTGTGCACCACGGCGAGGGGTAGGGCACCGATGCCGGAACGACACAGGCGATCCTCCGACGCAGCTGGTCCGGGTCGACCGTACGGAGGTGCGGGTGGTCACCCGCGATGCGCCGGATCAGCGTCGTCTTGCCGGCACCGGGTACCCCGCCCACCAGCACGAACCTCGCAGGTGAACGAGTGACACGCGCTGCTGGTGGTTCGGCGACGCCGTTCGGCGCGCCCAGGTCGGCGACCGGCACGACGGTCTGGGACATGCACGCTCCTCATTCGATCCGTCCCAGTAGGCCAGCCGGACCTGTGAGGAAGCTGTGAGCCGCCTGAGAGACTCCCAGGAAGGCGAGCAGGCAGGAGCGTCAGCCAGTACCCAGTGCGGACCGGATCTGGTCCAGCATGTCCTTCTCGCCCTGGCTGACCTGCTCCGCGCCGAAGCCCATGAAGCCACCTTCCTTGGCCGCGTCGGCCGCGGCCTGCGCGGTGTCGAGCAACCAGACGTTGAATGCGCTGGCTTCCTCGGGCGTGGCCTTGGACGTCACGATCCCGCTCACTGCCCGCAGCTCGCCCAGAATCTGCTGCCCCGGCGGACTTTCCTTGGTCAACTTGAAGTCACCCACGGGGTTCTGCCTCTGCTGGGTCATGGCCTGGATGTCCAGAGCCACGTCGGCGAGCAACGGTTCCCGGCTGGGCGGGTTGGTCGCGGACCTGATCGTCGCCATCGACTCCTTGGCAGTCTCGATGGGACCACCGGGATCAGCCAGCGAGATCGCCAGTCCAGCCACGAAAGGCGCCCGTCGCACCCGGACCCATTCCTCTTCGGTGAAGTCACGCTTCGTGGTCACGCCGGTCCTCCCTTCCTCACTGGGACGGCGCAACGCTATCGGCGACGGCATGGCATCGCCATTCCGGCATCCTCGGCGTCCCGACGCTGACCAGGCCGCAGCCGTCGACGATCGCCGTGACGTCGAGGTCGAGCAGGCCGGCCGCCGTTTCCGGAGGTGCTCGCGAGTCGACGGGCGCGACGTCGCCGAGCCGAGCCAGGTCGAGGGCAGATCGCTGCAGTTGTGTGGGTTGCCGCGAGACGGCGGCAGCGGCGTTCGGGCAGGATCGACTGAGGCGCGCGCTCGCCACTGCTCATGCCGAAGGGGGGCGCCGAGTGCGATGACCTGGGATGTGCCGGAAGGCGACCCGTGGGCGACCACGCATGCACGGCTCGCTGCATCGGGCCGGTTGCATGCCGACGGTCTGCTCGATGAGGTGCCGTGCCTGGCCTGCGGGCTTCCCACCCTGAGCGAGCGCGGCGGGAATCACATCTGCGTGGTCTGTCACTGGCAGGACGACGACTCGACACGCGACCAGCCCGACCGTCCAAGCCTCGTCAACCACGGTCTTTCCTTGCGGCAGGCTGCCGCCCACATCGTCGAGACCGGGGTCTACGCCTCGCCGAGCTGGGCGTGGACCGTACCCGAGTACTTCACTCCCCGGGCCGTCGCCGCCAGAGCTCAACTCGTCAAGGCCTACGAGCGGCTCATGATGCACCCGCGGGACGCCTCAGCGCGCAAGGACGTACACGACGGGCGCTCCAACCTCATGTACGCCATCGTGAGCGCCATGCCATGACACAGCGCTTGATCACGTGGGCCCCCCGGGGATCGAACCCGGAACCCGCGGATTAAAAGTCCGCTGCTCTGCCAATTGAGCTAGAGGCCCGAAACGTCACGTCGGGGTTCGACACGAGCCTGCCGGCCCGACCTCCGCTCTCGGCGACCTGCCACGCTAGCCCCTGGTCAGACCCTTGTGACGACGGGCGCCCGCGATCCCCGGACATGACGGCGAGGCTGTGGAGCACCTCCCTGATCCTGTCCGGGTCCGGCGATAGCCTCGCCGCCGTGCCCCACGCCGCGCCCTCCCTCGCCGCGGTGGACCCGGCCACATCCGGAGCAGCCGCCCACCGCGTGCTGGACGAGGCCTGCCGCCGCGGAGCAGAGGCCGTCTTCGTCCCCGGGGATCCCGCCCGCCTCGGCCGGCTCGTTCTCTACGGCGGCGACGGCGAGCCCGGGCCCGACGCCGTGGAGCTCGTGCTCCCGACCCGCTCCGGCGTGCGCCGCCGCACGGTCCCCGCCAGGATGCTCCCGATCGGCGAGGCGCTGCCGGCGCTGCTCGCGCTCGACCGTGCGACCGCCGGACCAGGGCTGGCCGCCTGGGCCGAGGCGGCGACCGCCGGGGTCACCCTGGTCTCCCGCGGCCGCCTGGTCCCCGCTGTCAGCCCGGAGGGCTACGGCACCTGGCGAGCTGGGCCGCTCGACGCCGCCGACACCACCCTGCTGCGGCGGATCGCCGCCACCCTGCCCCCGCAGGGCCACGCGCTCCCGGTCCCCGGCACCCGGCCCGTACGCATCCGGACGGCCGAGTCCCTCGTACGTGAGCTCTGGGACGCGGTCGCCGACGTCCTGGCCCGGAGTCCGGCCACCGCCGTCACAGTGGACGCGTCGAGCCCCGCTGCCGCCTTCGCGACCGGCGACCCGCGGCCCGCGCGGCAGCTCGCGCCGTGGCTGACCGAGACGACCCGGGCCCTGGACGCCGGTGCCCAGCTCGGGCTGCGGCTCGAGTGCCCCGAGGGCGTCGACTTCAGCGCCGTCCTGCAGCTGCGGAGCACCCGCGACCCGAGCCTCGTCGTCGACGCGGCGGATCTGTGGCACCAGCCGCAGGCCGTCCTCGCCCGGCTGGGCCGCCAGGCGGAGGCCGACCTCCTCATCGGGCTCCGCAGGGGAGCACGGGCCTGGCCGCCGCTGGCTCCGGCCCTCCGCGACAGCGCCCCCTCAGCAGTACCACTGGACGACGCCGCGGTGACCGATCTCCTCGGGCCCGGGACGGAGGCCCTCGCCGCGAGCGGGGTGGAGGTGTTGTGGCCGGCGGAGCTCGTCACCGGCGGGCTCGGCCTGCGAGCCGTCGTGGGCACCCCGGCCCCCGGGGCCGTCACGGATGCCGGGCTGAGCCTCGACCAGCTGCTCGACTTCCGCTGGCAGGTCACCCTCGGCGGCGAGGTGCTCACTGACGCGGAGGTCGCCCAGCTCGCCGAGGCCAAGCGCCCGCTGGTCAGGCTGCGTGGCCGCTGGATCACCGTCGACACCGACCTGCTCGAGCGCCTTCGCCGGCGGCCGCGCCGGAGGCCGGCGGCAGCAGCGCTCGCCGCCGCCTTGGCCGGCGTCGCAGAGGTCGACGGCCACCAGGTCGAGGTCGTCGCCGACGGCGCGGTGGCCGACCTCGTCGCGGCGACGCGGGCCGCCGGGAGCGACCCGCCGGCCCTCGAGCCGCCGGCGGGACTCGAGGCCGTCCTCCGGCCTTACCAGCGCCGCGGCCTCGGTTGGCTTGCCGGCATGGCCGGGCTGGGTCTCGGCGGGTGCCTCGCCGACGACATGGGCCTTGGCAAGACGGTGCAGCTGATCGCCCTCCACCTGCACCGGCGGTCGCTCGCCGCCGGGCCCACCCTCGTCGTCTGCCCCGCCTCGCTGCTGGGCACCTGGGAGCGCGAG
>DASTQL010000054.1:0-14389 GCA_035761805.1 Jiangellales bacterium
AGAAGATCGTCGCCATCGACGTGCTCTCCGACCCCGACCGGCTGCGCCGGCTCGACCTGACCGCCCTCGACGGCTAGGAACAGCTCAGCGAGCCGGCTGGCCGTCACGTTGTGCAAGGGTGACGCAGTGGCATCGAGCATCCCCCCGGCGGACGAGCACCTGACGAACGGGTGGGAACACGACCTGCGCGCCGAGGACTCCCTGGTACGGCAGGCGGTGCTCGTTCACGCGTCCTGGCCGGTGCACATCGCCCGTGGGACCGGGAGGCCCTGGCACTCGACGCCGGAGTGGGCAGGGGGCTGGATCGGTGACCGTGGCGCACTGACCAACTGGGTGGTCCCGACGCAACCACTCACCGACCCAGCGGGCCTGCTGTCGCAGGTGGAGGAGTTCTTCCCGGCGCACATCCCATACGCACTGATCGCTGCCTGGCCGACGTCGGACCTCCGGCAGCACGGGCTCGTGCTGCTGGGCCACCCGCCGCTCATGGTCCGATGGCCTGGCCCGCGGCCTGCCCCCACCACCCACGGAGTCGACGTACGGGAGGTCGGTGACGCCACGGAGCTGGCGGTGGCGGAGCGGGTCCTGGTCGAGGGCTACCCGATGCCGGAGATGCAGCCGCTGACGCCCGGAGACCTGCTCGGGCCCGCGATCCTGGACGGTCGCACCAGGGTGTGGCTGGCCCACATCGACGGGGAGCCCGCCGCAGTTGCAGCAGCCCACTTGTACGCTGGCGTGACACTGGTCGAGTACGTCGCGGCCCTGCCGCGGGCACGTGGCCGGGGGGCCGGGAGCGCCGTCACGTGGGCAGCGACACTGGCGGACCCTGACCGGCCCGCCGTCCTCCTCGCAAGCGACGACGGACGACCCGTGTACGAGCGCATGGGTTACCAGGCCGTTGAGCGCTGGACCCTGTGGCTGCGACCTGGGCGCTGACCGTGGGCGCCGTGCCGCACCGCCACGGGAGGATCGGAGCCATCCGGTGAGGAGGGGAACGTGAGGCTGGGTGTGCACCTCCCACTGGCCTACCTGTTCGACGGCGAGGTGCCCGCGCCGGACCTGTCCGCCTACGCCCGCGCGGCGAGGGATCTGGGCTACGCCACGCTGGCCGCCAACGACCACCTCGTCTGGCGCCGGCCCTGGCTGGACGGACCTACGGCGCTGGCGAGCGTCCTCGACGCCGCCGGGGACATGACCCTCGCCACCACCGTCACACTGCCGGTCGTGCGTCACCCGGTCGTCGTCGCCAAGACGCTCAGCACGCTCGCGGCGATGGCGCGCGGTCCGGTGGTCGGCGCGCTCGGCCCCGGGTCGAGCCGGGCCGACTACGACGCCGTCGGTGTCCCGTTCGACCAGCGGTGGGAGCGCTTCGACGAGGCGCTGCGGCTCGTCCGCGCCCTGGTGCGCGGCGAACCAGCCGGTGCCGGGACCTACTACGGCGAGGTCCCGCTCGCGCCGCTGCCCGAGACCCCGCCACAGATCTGGTGCGGCAGCTGGGGATCAGACCGGCGGCTCGCCGCCATGGCCGCAGTCGCCGACGGATGGCTGGCCTCGGCCTACAACGCGCCTCCGGAGCAGTACGCGGCCGCCCGCTCGCGGCTGGACGACCACCTACGGGCCGCCGGCCGCGACCCGGCCACCTTCCCCGACGCAGTCGCGACCGCGTGGCTCTACGTCACGGACAGCCGGCGGGAGGCGGATCAGATCCTCGCCGACGTCCTCGCCCCGACGCTGGGGCGGGATCCAGCGCTCCTCTCCCACCTGCCGGTCGGGACCGCCCAGCACTGCGCCGAGGCCATCGCGGCATATGCGGCCGAGGGAGCTCATGAGCTGGTGCTCTGGCCCGTACGGGACGGCCTCCGGCAACTCGAGCTCGCCCGGGCGGCCGTGGCGTCGGCCTGATGTCGTCCCCGTACCGGCGCGGGATCAGTCCGCCGTCGGCGGTGCCACGAAGATGCAGAACGGGTGCCCGGCGGGATCGGCATAGACGCGCAGCGGCTCCTCCGGGTCGCCGGAACGGTCCAGCAGGAGGCGCGCTCCTAGGGCGAGCGCCCGGGTGTCCTGGTGGTCCAGCTCCGCCACCGACGGCACGGTGAGGTCCAGGTGCAGCATCTGCGGGTGCTCGCCCTCCGGCCATGTGGCCTCCGGTAGGTCGTCGACCTGCTGGAAGGCCACCTGTGTGCCGCCCGCCGGCTGGCGGAGGACCAGCCAGTCCTGACCGCGCGGATCCGGCTCACCGGTGGCCGGCGGCTCGTCGCCCGGCCGGTACCGGAACCCGAGCAGCTGCCGGTAGAACTCGGCCAGTGCCCGCGCGTCCATGCAGTCCAGCACGACCTGCCGGAGCATCGGGTACGTCTGCGACTCCACGACACCACCTCCGAGGGCCACTCTGCCAGCCGCCGAGGACAGGACCTTGGGCGCTGGCAGGGCCGACGTGCGCGGCGGAGCCTGGAGGCGTGGCCGGGGACGCTGGTCGTGTTCGCGGCTCCGCGTCGGCTTCGCGCGGGAGCCCCGCCGAGCAGTGGGCACCCGGCCGGCTCGTCTACGTCGACAACCTCAAGGTGCTGCTGATCGCCGCGATCATCGCGGCGCACGCCGTCCTCGGCTACGCGGCCACGACGGACGCGTGGTCCTGGTCCGACGTCCGCGAGGTCACGCTGTCCGCTGCCACCGAGTCGGTCCTCCTCCTGACCTTCGCCCTGACCGCCCTCGTGATCCCCCTGCTCTTCCTGGTCGCCGGACTGCTGACCCCCCGCTCGCTCGAGCGCAAGGGCACCGCCACGTACGTCCGCGACCGGCTGCTGCGCCTGGGCGTGCCGTTCGTCGTCTTCGCCTTGCTGCTCTGGCCGCTCCTCGAGTACGCGTTGTTCCGGACGCTGGGGGACGCGCCCGGGCTCTGGACCTACCTCCGGGCCGAGGGGACGCTCGACACGGGCGTGCTGTGGTTCGTGGGCGCCCTGCTGGTCTTCTCGCTGGTGTACGCCGGATGGGTCCACCTCCGAGGGGGTCGCCCAGGTCCGGCCGGCACCCCACCACTCGGTGCACGTCACCTGCTGGCGCTCGCTGCTGCCGTGACCGTCACCACCTTCCTCGTACGTCTGGTGCTCCCACTCGAGGGAGACAACCCGGTCGTCGACCTGAACCTCTGGGAGTGGCCGGCCTGCATCGCGCTCTTCGGCCTCGGCGTCGCCGCGTCCGGCCAGAAGTGGCTGACCGCTGTCCCCGACCGGCTCCGCCGCCACTGCCGCACGGCGGCGCTGGTGGCGGGCGTGGCCATCGGCGCCCTCCTGGTCTCGTCGGCTGTTCTGGGGATCGACCAGGAGCAGCTGACCGGGGGCTGGCGGTGGCCGGCGCTGGCCTTCGCCGCCTGCGAGAGCGCCATCGCCGTGTTCGGGGCGGTGTGGCTCCTGGGAGTCGCCCAGCGACACCTCGACCGGCGGCTACCGCTCGTCGGACCGGCGGCGCGCCGGAGCGCCTACGGGGCGTTCATGTTGCAGGGTCCCGTGCTCCTCGGCTGCGCCCTCGCGCTGCGTTCGGTGCCCCTGCCGGCCGAGGTCAAGGCCCTCCTGGTCGGGACCGCAGCCGTCGCCGGTTCCTTCGCCCTCGCCTGGCTGCTGATCCGCCGGGTTCCCTTGGTCGGCCGGGTCCTCTGACTCGTGGGCCAGGACGTCGAGAAGGGACGGGCTCAGCCGCCTCAGCCGGACCTCACGCGGCCGCGGCAGGAGGTTCGGGCGTCCGGAACGTCCGCTTGTACTCCTCGAAGTCCCAGGCCGGGTGCTCATCGAGCCCGCGGACGTCGTTGATCCGGTCAACCCCCGGCGTCCCGACAGCTTGATGCCGAAGGTGGGCCATCTCGGTTCGGCGCCGTCCTCCCGGTCGAACACACCGACCGGGAAGTTGGAGAGCATGCCGCCGTCGACCATCCAGGTGGTGCCGCCGTCGACGTGATCGGTCAGCTGCGCTGGGCCGAAGTAGTAGGGGATGGACATCGAGGCCCGGACGGCCTCGGCGACGGGTGTCTCGGCAGGGTCGACGTGGAAACGTTCCTGGTAGTCCCAGGGCAGCCGGACGAGACGACCGTGCGAGATGTCCGACGCCATGGCGACGAATCGGTAGTCGCGTCCCCTGGTCTCGCGCGGTGCGGCGTCGGTTCCTCGGTCCTCGATGCGCAGGTCGGCGAACGTCCGGACCCCCCGGTCTGCGAGCATCTCGATGAGTTCCCCGGCCGTACGGCGTCGGAAAGGGCGGCGAGACCACGGCATTGGTGAAAGGAGTGGCGAGATGACCGAGCCGGCAGGGGGGAAGCTCGACGGGCGGTTCAGCGATCCCGAGGCGGGACCGACCTCGTGGCCGGAGGTCGCCAGGGTCCTGGCGGAGGCCGAGCTGTTCTGGCTGACGACGGTCCGGCGGGACGGTCGGCCGCACGTGACGCCACTCATCGCGGTGTGGCAGGCCGGTGCGATGCACTTCTGCACCGGTCTGGACGAGCAGAAGGCCCGGAACCTCGAGCACAGCGGCCAGGTCGCGCTGACCACGGGGAGCAACGCCTGGGCCAGCGGCACGGACGTGGTTGTCGAGGGCACGGCCGTACGGGTGACGGCGGCGCCGGAGCTGCAGCGTCTGGCCGACGCGTACGAAGGCAAGTACGGCCGCGACTGGCACTTCGACGTCGGCGAGGGCGGGTTCGCGGCGGGTGACGGCACGGCGGCGGTGTTCCGCGTCGAGGCGACCAAGGTGCTCGCCTTCGCCAAGGACCCGCACGCACAGACGACGTTCCGGCTGGCCCCGTCCTGAGCCTGGTCGCGTGCACTGCGCGGGCGCCGGCACTAGCGTCTGCCTTGATCATCCTCCAAGTGAGCGTCGAGTGACCCGGGGAGCGATCTCATGGCGGACGACCGGCACCAGGACGAGGACATCGAACGTGTCCGGCAGGGACTGTCGGGGATGCGCGCCCGGCGCCGTCTCAAGGACGTACCGGAGGTCAGGCGCAGGGAGCTGGTCGAGCGGAGCCTCGACCTGGGCCTGGAGTCCGCGCGGTCGATCAACGACCGGGACATCTCGCTCTTCTCCCGAGGCCTGGACCCGATCTTCGCGGGGGTCAACACCTTCCTGAAGTCGCCGTACGTCGAGAACGTCCGCGACATCGGCCGCTACGACGTAGCCGTGGTCGGTGCGCCGTTCGACATGGGGACGACCTACCGGAGCGGGGCTCGCTTCGGGCCGCAGGCGGTGCGGCGGATCTCCGCGCTCTACGACTCCTACAGCCCCGACATCGGGACGGACCTGCTGGAGGAGATCACCATCGGCGATGCGGGCGACATCTTCGTCATCCCGTCGAACATCGAGAAGACCTTCGACCAGATCGACCTCGGCGTCTCGCACATCCTCGACGCCGGCTGCTTCCCGGTGATCATCGGAGGAGACCACAGCATCGGCTACCCCGACGCCAAGGCGCTGGCCAAGCACGTCGACGGCAAGCTCGGGATCGTCCACTTCGACCGCCACATCGACACGGCCGAGACCACGATGGACGAGCGGATGCACACGACCCACTGGTCGCACGCCACCAAGCTCTCCAACGTCCCGCCGTCCAACCTGGTGCAGATCGGCATCGGCGGCTGGATCGGCAACCACTCGGGCGTCCAGGTCGCGGAGCGGATCGACACGACGGTGATCACGATGTTCGACGTCGAGGAGCTGGGCATCCGTCGGGCCATGGACATCGCCCTCGAGATCGCCTGGAAGGACGCCGACGCCGTCTACCTGTCCTTCGACATCGACGTGGTCGACCCGGGCTACGCGCCGGGGACGGGGACGCCCGAGCCCGGCGGCATGACCCCGCGCGAGGCGCTCAAGGCCGTACGGATGGTGGCCCGGGAAGGTCTGGTCGGGATGGACCTGGTGGAGATCGCGCCGCCCTACGACCACTCGGACATCACGTCGCAGCTGGGCGCCCGGATCGTCATGGACACCCTCGCGACGCTCGTCGAGCACGGGCACCTCGGCACCCGCATGACCGCCGAGGAGCGGGCGCTGGCGGAGCAGGAGCGCAACCGGGCCGCCGGGGTGGGGCCGGCCGAGGTGCCCTGAGGCCGTCGGGCGCCGCCGGGCCGTCGGGGCTCAGCCGAGGTACTCGACGCGGAACACCGGGTAGTGGTCGGCGACACTCGCGATGTCGTCGGTGGTCGCATCGGGGTCGAGCCCGAAGTAGAAGCGAGCCGCCTTGGCGTACGCCGCCGCGCCGCTCCGGCGGCGAGCGTCTCGCATGTACTCGGCGATGACCTCGGGCCGGTCGGCGGCCGGCAGCTCGTGGAGCCGCACCTCTCGCGCCTTCCCACGACGAAGCGCTGCGTGACCTTTCGCCGCCCGCACGTTCCGGACCCACTGCGCCTCGCCGGACAGGGACACCAGGTAGTCCTGGCCCCGGAAGCGCGTGCGGAGGATCGGGATCCGACGTTGCTTCCCAGTCGTCCGGCCGCGGACCCGCAGCGTCACCGCACCGCGCGGAGCCAGGCCCAACGATGTGAGCGGTACGCCGATCCGGTTCAGGCGCCGGTACCAGCCGGCCGGAGGGCGGTAGTCGGTGCGCGCGGAGTAGTTCTGCGGGTCCATCGCGTGCCGCCTCGGTGCGGGGGGTGCTCTTGAAGCCCAGGCTTGCACCTGCTTCTGCTCGGCGGACAGAGGCCGACGTCCCGGTGCCGGACGCCGAGCCGCCCGTGAGCGCAGGGACGTCAGTCGGTCTCGATCAAGGGCCCCATCCCCTGCGGGCAGAGCCGCGTGGCTCCGTCCACGTGGCGGGCGATCCCGGCGCGCACCCACGTTCGAACGCCTGGGAGCTTGCTGCAAGGAGTGGCGGCAAGCTCCGGGCTACCCAGGTGAAGGGCTGCACCCGCGTCGCCGGCGGTCTCCAGCGGCCCGGCGTCCCGCAGCGCCGACGACGACGGTGGCGTCCACCTCGTCGTCTCGCGAGACGCGCGGACGCAGCCGATGTCGGGAGAAGGCGGCTGCGACCTGTTCGGCCTGCCGCTCCCCCGACTCGACGAGCACATGCCCGCCTGGCGCCAGCCAGCGCGGTGCCGCAGCGGCCACTCTGCGGACCACGTCGAGCCCGTCCGTCCCGCCGTCGAGCGCCCTACGCGACTCGTGCAGCCGCGCCTCCGGGGGCAGCAGGCCGATGTCCTCGGTCGGTACGTAGGGAACGTTCGCCACCAGCACGTCGACGTGCCCTGCCAGTGCGGCGGGGAGCGGATCGTCCAGGTCCCCCTCGTACACACCGGCCCCGAGACCTGCCAGGTTGCGGCTGGCGCAGCGCACCGCGACCGGGTCGATGTCGACCGCGTGTAGCTCGACCGAAGGCAGCGCCGCGGCGATGACCGCGCCGACCGCACCCGACCCGCAGCACAGGTCCACGACGACCGGTGCGTCGACACGGCAGGCCAGCCCGACGGCCGCCCGGACCAGCAGCTCGGTCCGGCGCCGGGGCACGAAGACCCCCCGGTCCACCACGATCCGCAGCCCGCAGAAGGTGACCCAACCCACCAGCTGCTCGACCGGGACGCCGACCACGCGTTCGTCGACCATGCGGTCGAGGTCTGCCGGAGTCCGGGCCGCCCCGACCAGCAACCGGGCCTCCTCCTCGGCGTAGACGCAGCCGGCCGCCCGCAGCCGGGCGGCGATCGCCGGCTCCGACCCCGGAGGACCCGTTGGCACGCCCCAGGTCTACCGCGCCCCGGCCGGCGTGAGCACACCCCGTACGGGGAAACGTGGGGGACATGTCCGACACCGACAACGAGTCCAGCTCCTTCGTGAACCCCGGCGGGGAGTTCACCCGCGACGCCAGCTACATCGGCACCCGCATCACGGCCGATGGACGCGACGCCTATCCCGTCGAGCCCGGTCGCTACCGGCTCGTGGTCAGCCGCGCGTGCCCGTGGGCCAACCGGTCCATCATCGTCCGCCGGCTGCTCGGGCTCGAGGGCGCCATCTCGATGGGCGTGACCGGGCCGACGCACGACGCGCGCAGTTGGACCTTCGACCTCGACCCGGGCGGGCGTGACCCCGTGCTGGGCATCGAACGGCTGCAGGAGGCCTTCTTCGCCCGGTTCCCCGGGTACGAGAAGGGCATCACCGTCCCGGCGATCGTCGACGTCCCGACCGGCGAGGTGGTGACCAACGACTACGCGCAGATCACGCTGGACCTGTCCACCGAGTGGCGCGAGCACCACCGGCCGGGCGCGCCCGACCTCTACCCGGAGCGCCTGCGCGACGAGATCGACGAGGTCAACCGGGTCGTCTACCGCGACGTCAACAACGGCGTCTACAAGTGCGGCTTCGCCGGCAGCCAGGAGTCGTACGAGCGCGCGTACGGCCGGCTCTTCGCCCGGCTCGACTGGCTCTCCGAGCGGCTGGAAGGGCAGCGCTACCTGGTCGGTGACACCGTCACCGAGGCCGAAGTCCGGCTCTTCACCACGCTGGTCCGCTTCGACGCCGTCTACCACGGCCATTTCAAGTGCAACCGGCACAAGCTCGCCGAGATGCCGGTCCTGTGGGCGTATGCACGCGACCTCTTCCAGACGCCCGGCTTCGGCGACACCATCGACTTCGACCACATCAAGCGGCACTACTACGAGGTGCACCGGGACATCAACCCGACCGGGATCGTCCCCGCGGGTCCGGACCTCTCCGGCTGGGTGACGCCGCACGGGCGCGAGGAGCTCGGCGGGCGGCCGTTCGGGGACGGCACCCCGCCAGGGCCCGTGTCGGAGGACGAGGCGGTGCCCCCGGAGAGCACGCCGCTCGCCGCGTGACCGGGTCACGGGACGGGCGAGGTCGCGCGCCCCGACGTACCCTCGACGGCGATGGACGCGGGCGCGCACGCCGCCGCCGGGCTGCTGGCCGGGCGGCGCACGGTGGCGCTCACCGGGGCCGGGCTGAGTACCGACTCGGGCATCCCCGACTACCGGGGGCCCGACTCCCCACCGCGGGCGCCCATGACGTACGCGACGTTCGTCTCGGGCGAGGCGGCCCGGCAACGCTACTGGGCCCGCAGCCACGTCGGCTGGCAGCGGATGCAGCGGGCGCTGCCCAACGCCGGCCACGGTGCGCTCGCCGACCTGGAGCGGAGCGGAGCCGTCACAGCACTGATCACGCAGAACGTCGACGGCCTGCACAGCGCCGCCGGGACCCGCCGGGTTGTCGACCTGCACGGGCGGATCGCCGAGGTCGTCTGCCTGGACTGCCGCGAGGTCACCGGCCGGGACGAGCTGCACGAACGGCTCGACGCGCTCAACCCCGGCTTCGGCGCTGGGACTGCCGTCGACGTCGCGCCCGACGGAGACGCCCTGCTCGAGGCGGTCGGCGGCTTCCAGGTTGCCGCGTGCCGGAGCTGCGCGGGCGTGCTGAAGCCGCACGTCGTCTTCTTCGGCGAGAACGTCCCCAAGGAGCGCGTCGAGCGGTGCTTCGCGCTCGTCGACGACGCCGAGGCGCTGCTCGTCGCCGGGTCCTCCCTCACCGTGCTGTCGGGCTTCCGCTTCGTCCGCCACGCGCACCGACGCGGCATCCCGATCGTCATCGTCAATCGTGGGCCCACCCGCGGCGACGACCTCGCCTCGCTGCACGTCGACCACGGCTGCTCGGAGGTGCTCACCGACCTGGCGCGGCTGCTGGGGGACCCGTCAGCGCGACGTAGTGTCGCCGCATGTCGCTGACGCTGGGCACCGGTCCCCTCGCCCGACCCCCGGTCGGTCACCTCAACGCCGACCTCTGGGCGGTAACGCCGGAGCGCGCCCTCTACCTGCACCCGCTCGACCGGCGCATCCGCGGCGAGCTCGCCGGCGAGGTCGTCGTCGACTCCACCCGGGGCTGGATGCTCCACGAGACCGGTCTGATGCCCCGCTGGTACCTCCCGTACGAGGACGTCCGCGAGGAGCTGCTGGTGCCCAGCGGGACCCGCACCCACTGCCCGCACAAGGGAGACGCCTCGTACTGGTCGGTCCGCGTGGGCGATCGCGTCGCCGAGGACGCGCTGTGGACCTACGCCGAGCCGATCCCGGGCGCGCCACCGCTCACCGGCCTGGTCTCGTTCTACTTGGGGAAGCTCGACGCGTGGTACGAGGAGGACGAGAAGCTGATCGCCCACCCGCGCGACCCCTTCCATCGAGTGGACACGCGGCGGTCGACACGTCACGTCGTCGTACGAGTCGGGGGCGAGGTGGTCGCCGAGAGCCGGCGCCCGGTCGCGGTGCTCGAGACCGGCGTCGGCGCCCGCTGGTACCTCCCTCCCGTCGACGTACGGGAGGAGTTGCTCGAGCCCAGCGCGACGACCAGCCGCTGCCCGTACAAGGGACTGGCGACGTACGAGCACGTCGTGGTCGGCGGGACACGTGTCGACGACGCGGTGTGGGGCTACCGGGACCCGCTGCCCGAGGCGCTCGCCGTGGCCGGGTACCGCTGCTTCGGCGGCGGGGGCGCGGAGGTCGTCGTCGACGGCGAGCCGACCTGACGTGGGCCGCCCGGCCCTGTTTACCGGCTGCGCGGCTCTGGTAGACCGTCGTCATGTACAGCGTCGACATCGCCCAGGCCGCCCGCTCCAACGACACCTTCCGCCGCGTCCTGCACACCACCGGACACGTCCAGCTCGTCGTGATGACGCTCAAGCCGGGCGAGGACATCGGCAAGGAGGTGCACGAGCACAACGACCAGGTCCTCACCTTCACCGAGGGCACCGTTCGCGCCGAGGTCGGTGGCGACACCACCGAGGTGGGCCCGGGCGACATCGTCGTGGTGCCGGCCGGCACGGAGCACAACTTCACCAACGTGGGTGCGGGGCCGGCGCGGCTGTACACGCTCTATGCGCCGCCGGACCACGCCCCCGACACGGTGCACCGGACCAAGGAGGAGGCCGAGAAGGCCGAAGCGGCCGGACTGGACCAGCCGCCGTCCGAGCACGACTGATGCCCGGCTCCTGGCCTACGGGCAGCGCCGCCCCGGGCAGGATGGGGGCATGCAGAAGCTGAGCCTCGAGGCCGTCGCCCGCAACCAGCTCGCCGCCGCCCGCTCGACCGGGGCCGGGCGAGCTGCCGACACCGTCTTCGGCGGCCACGAGCAGGTGATGCGCCAGACCGTGATCGGGATGGTCCGCGGCGCCGTCCTGGCCGAGCACGAGAACCCCGGTGAGGCCACGGTGCACGTGCTCACCGGGCGGGTCCGGCTGGCCAGCTCGACCGCCGCCTGGGAGGGCCGGCAGGGCGACCTGCTCATCGTCCCGGGCGAGCGACACAGCCTCGAGGCGCTCGAGGACGCCGCCGTGCTGCTCACCGTGGCCAAGCGGCCCTGACTGCTCTGGGGCCACTGGTGGTGGCTCGGAGAGCAAGTCCGCGCGCTGCGCCACCGCTCCCAGGTCGGCCGCGGAAGCGGCATACGCGACGAAAGACGTGGATGGAGCTGGGGGGTGCTGTCAACGTGGTAGCGCTGCGCGGATCGCGGGTCCTATCGGATCGAGCCTTGACGTGCCGGAGTGGCGGGCTGGATGTTGTTGTTGTTGTGGAACACGTTCTCAGGGTCGTACCTGGCCTTCACTTCGGCGAGCCGCCGGTACGTGTCGTCGCCGTACGCCTCGCGGACGCGGCTCGAGTCGTCGTCCGAGTCGAGGAAGTTCACGTAGACACCGGCGTGGTGGGGCTGCAGGGCGGCGAAGAATGACCGTGCCCACGCCGTCTCAGATGCGCGGACGGCGTCATCGTGCTCCGGGAGCCAGACGGCGTCGATGCTCATGGTGTGCTGCACATCGCGCCCCGGGTAGGCCGTGGCCTCCCGAGGGGCTCGGGCTACTGCGCCACCCATGTGGAAGATCGCCGCATACGACCTCGGGGAAGTGGCCTCGTACGCGTGCTCGGCGACGATGTCGATGACCTCGTCGGACAGGCCGGCGAGGTTCGTGCCCTTCCAGTAGTAGTGCCAGCCGTGGGGGACGGTGCCGTCGATGCCGCTCTGGTGGTCGACGTAGAACGTGGGTCCGATGAGGTCGACGAGAGGCGTCCCGAACTGGCGGAGGGCACGGACGGCCTGTTCGCCGTCCTCGACGGATCCGGCGTAGCAGCTGGAGACCGCGATCGCCGGCCGGAAGTGCAGGTCCCTGTCGACCACTGGCAGCGGTGGGATCGTGCCGAGCCGGATGATGGTCCCGAGCTCGTCGGGCGCGTCGGAGACGAACTCCCGGTAGAAGCGCAGGACGTCGGAGGTGTCCTCGGCCGCCCAGAACACGGGCCCGGCGATGACGGTGGGGCCGACGCGGTGCAACGCGAACCGGAAAGCGCTGACGACGCCGAAGTTCCCGCCCCCACCCCGCATCGCCCAGAACAGGTCAAGGTGATCGTTGGCCGATGCCCGGACGATCTCACCCTCGGCGGTGACCACCTCGGCCTCCACGAGGTTGTCGACTACGAGCCCGTGCCTGCGCATGAGCCAGCCGATGCCGCCTCCCAGGCTGACGCCACCGACGCCGGTGTGGCTCACGATGCCGCCCGTGGTGGCCAGACCGTGTGCCTGTGTCTCGCGGTCGACGTCTCCCCAGAGGGCACCGCCCTGGACGAAGGACATGCGCTCGACAGGATCGACCGAGACGGCGCGCATCGCCGACAGGTCGATCACGAGCCCGCCGTCGCACACCGCGGTGCCGGCCACGTTGTGGCCACCCCCTCGTACGGCGATCTCGAGGTCGCGGTCGCGGGCGAAGCGCACCGCTGCGACGACGTCGGCGGTGCCGCAGCAGCGGGCGATCAGCCGAGGTCGTCGATCGACAACGGCATTCCACACGGCGCGTGCGCTGTCGTATCCGTGGTGGTCGGCGGCGATCACCTCGCCTCGGAACCCGTCAATCTGCACCGTGGCTCGTGCTGGCATCGTTCCTCCTCTGGTCGATGTGGCAATCGCGACATCGAGGGGCCGCGCGGAGAAGTCAGCGATCTGGACTTCGAAGTAAGGAATCTGGACTACACGCCGGCCGGGAGGCGGTGGACAGTGCTCTCATGAGGACCTACGGGCAGTACTGCCCGATCGCCCGGGGCGCAGAGATCTTCGCCGAGCGTTGGACGCCGTTGATCATCCGCAACCTGCATCTGGGCTGCGAGACGTTCGGTGAGATCCTCGAGGGCGCGCCCGGACTGTCCCGCACGCTCCTCACCCAGCGGCTCAAGCAGCTTGAACGCCTCGGCATCGTCGAGTCAGCACCGAAGCCGGGTGGGCGGGGTCACCGCTACCACCTCACCAGCTCGGGCCACGATCTGTTCAAGGTCTGCGGGACCCTCGGCGAATGGGGAGCTCGTTGGCTCGAGATCGCCCCGGAGAACCTCGATCCTTACGTGGCACTGTGGTCGATGTGCCGTGCGATCCGCCCGGACCGACTACCCGACAAGCGCGTTGTCATCCGGTTGGACTTCACCGGCTTTCGGCCCCACGAGCGCTACTGGCTGCTGATCGAGCACCGCGAGACCGAGATCTGCAAGACATATCCGGGTCTTGACGAAGACCTGTACATCACCGCCGACGCCGAGGCGTTCGTGAAGTGGCACGCAGGCCGGCTCTCCTGGGCGGAGGCAACCCGGGACTCCCGGATAGATCTCCATGGGCCGACATGGCTCGTCCGGGCCTTCCCGACCTGGAACGGCCGCAGCATGTTCGCTCGCATCAAGCCCGACGACGCCGCTGCCACCGCGAATCTCGTCCACTGACCGGCCGTCGAGCGCAGCGGCGGAAGCCGGTCGGTAACCGCGGACGCCAGCCGGGTCCGCCGTTCGGTGCGGGGAGTCCGCTGCCGCGGTCTCGGAAGGACTTGATCCGATGACCGGCATCCCGGGTATGTGCATCATCGTGTTTACCGGAGGAGGCATCAGTTCGGACTCGCCCAGGAGGTGGATGAAGAGCCCGACGTGCGTCCGATGGATCCCGACGAGTGGGTCGAGCACAGTGGACTCGCACCAGGTGAACCAGCGACGGAGCTGGCAGGCGTTACGGGTTGTGCGTGTGTCCGGAGCACCGGACAGGTCAGGCACAGCCGCCAGATGGACTGGCGTCATAGCGTCCGGCTGGAGTGGAGGAAGGGTCGTTGGCTGACATGATCGCCTCTCGCGGCGATGCTCCGACCAGCCCCCGCCACGCTCGCCGCGCACACGGCGAGGCACCGCCACATGACGCTGGTCGGGGCCGTCGGGGGCCTCGCCTCGGCGGCCGCGCTCCTGCCTGGCCACCTGACCGAGCCCCCGAACGACCACGATCACCACCCACCCCCGTGGGGCGGGCCACCGGGCCACCACGAGGCTGCTCGGGTCATCACGAGGCTCCAGCGCCTGGTGATGGCCCCGCTGGCCTGGTGATGGACCCACACGAGGCTGAT
>DASTQL010000055.1:0-48745 GCA_035761805.1 Jiangellales bacterium
TATACGGGCGGGGGGTGACGCGCCCGAGCCTCAGCCACCACACCGGCCGGGCGGGGATCCGTCGAGGCCCCGGGCCCGCCCGACACGGGCCGGGGTCTCGACGCAGGCCACGGGTCGTCCGACTCCCGCGCTCAGACCCCGCGGCCGCCGTGCCGCCGGGTCCACTCCTTCATCCGCTGGGGATAGCCCATGACCTGCGCGTCGTACGCGGGGATGCCCAGCTTGCGGGCGAGGTCGTGGGCGGCCCGGGCGTCGTCGACCCGCCGGCGGGTCCACTCGCCGTCGTGGGCGACCAGCACGACGGTGGTCGTGGTCATCGTCGTGGGTGGCTCCACGTAGGCCTCCACGCCGCGACGGGTCCGCGCGAACTCCTCGAGGTGCTTCTGGTCCGACCGGTCGGACGCGCGGTCCATGCTGCCGGCCGCCGCCCGCTTGCGCCCGAACCACCGCATCCGCTGCCTCCCGCCGCCGTCGCGCCTGCTCCCTACGTACGGAGCAACGGCCCGAGTCTGCCAGCCGGTTCCGCCGCACGGGCGACGGTGACCCGTTGCCTCTCGTACGGTCCGTGGTGGAAAGATGCCCTTGGGCACGTCACCGGCGCCCCGGTCACCGCCCGTACGGCTTTGCGGACTCGACGACGAGAGGGAGCAGTCTCGTGGCGGACGACGCCGACAGCTTCGACATCGTGATCCTCGGCGCGGGCAGCGGCGGGTACGCGTGCGCCCTGCGTGCCGGGCAGCTCGGCCTGCGCGTCGCGATGGTCGAGAAGGACAAGGTCGGTGGGACCTGCCTGCACTACGGGTGCATCCCGACCAAGGCCTACCTGCACGCCGGCGAGGTAGCCGACAGCGCCCGCGAGGGTGACCAGTTCGGCGTGCACACCAGCTTCGACGGGGTCGACATGGTCGCCGTCAACAAGTACAAGGACGGCGTCGTCTCCCGCCTCTACAAGGGACTGCAGGGACTGGTCAAGAGCCGCAACATCGAGGTGGTCGAGGGCGAGGGTCGCCTCGTCGCCGCCGACTCCGTGCAGGTGGGCGACCGCCGGCTCAAGGGCAAGCACGTCGTGCTGGCCACCGGTTCGTATGCCAAGACGCTGCCGGGACTCGAGATCGACGGAACCAGGGTGCTGACGTCGAACGAGGCACAGCTGCTCGACCGTGTCCCGCAGAGCGTCATCGTGCTGGGCGGTGGCGTCATCGGCGTCGAGTTCGCCAGCGTGTACCGCTCGTTCGGTGCTGAGGTCACCGTCGTGGAGGCGTTGCCGCGGCTGGTGCCCGCCGAGGACGAGGCGTGCTCGAAGATGCTCGAGCGCGCCTTCCGCAAGCGCAAGATCGCCTTCAAGACCGGAACGCCGTTCGAGAAGCTCGAGCACACAGACTCCGGGGTCAGGATCACGCTGCAAGGCGGCGAGACCCTGGAGGCCGAGATCCTGCTTGTGGCCGTCGGGCGCGGCCCGGTCACCGAGGGCCTCGGTTACGAGGAGGTCGGGGTCACCATGGACCGGGGCTTCGTCCTCACCGACGAACGGCTGCGGACCAACGTGCCCAACGTCTACGCGCTCGGCGACATCGTCCCCGGGCTGCAGCTCGCGCACCGCGGATTCCAGCAGGGCATCTTCCTGGCGGAGGACATCGCCGGACTCGACCCGGTCCCGATCGACGAGGCCGGGATCCCTCGGGTCACGTACTCCGAACCCGAGGTGGCCTCGGTCGGGTTGACCGAGGCCCAGGCCAAGGAGCTGCTCGGCGACGACAAGGTCGAGGCCCTCACGTACGACCTCGGTGGCAACGGCAAGAGCCAGATCCTCAAGACCCAGGGTTTCGTCAAGCTCGTCCGCGAGAAGGACGGCGCCGTCCTGGGCGTTCACATGGTGGGCAGCCGGGTCGGCGAGCTCGTCGGCGAGGCCCAGCTCATCTACAACTGGGAGGCGCTGCCCGACGAGGTCGCCCAGCTCGTCCACGCCCACCCGACCCAGGACGAGGCGCTGGGCGAGGCCCACCTCGCTCTGGCCGGCAAGGCCCTGCACGCACACGGCTGACCATCCCCACGACGCGGCTGGATCCCGACCAGGACCACGAGAGGACAACCGATGGCGACCTCCGTCACCCTGCCCGCACTCGGCGAGAGCGTCACCGAGGGCACCGTGACCCGTTGGCTCAAGCAGCCCGGCGAGGAGGTCGCCGTCGACGAGCCGCTGGTGGAGGTCTCCACCGACAAGGTCGACACCGAGATCCCCTCCCCGGCCGCCGGGGTGCTGCTCGAGATCAAGGTCGCCGAGGACGAGACGGTGGAGGTCGGGACCGAGCTCGCGCTCATCGGTGACGCGTCCGAGGCGGGCGGCGGCGGAGGCGACGGGCAGGCGGAGCCCGCCGCGCAGGCTGGTGAGGAGGCGGGCGCCGAGCCGGAGCAGCAGGCGGAACCGGAGCAGCAGGCGGAACCGGAGCAGCAGCCGGAGAAGGAGCCCCAGGTGGCGTCCCAGCAGCAGGCAGGCCCCCAGCCGGAGCCGGAGGAGCAGCCGGCACCCAGGCCGGCCGGCGGAGGCGGCGGCAGCGGCACCCCCGTGACGCTCCCGGCCCTGGGCGAGAGCGTCACCGAGGGCACGGTGACCCGGTGGCTGAAGTCCGTGGGCGACGAGGTCGCCGTCGACGAGCCGCTGCTGGAGGTCTCGACCGACAAGGTCGACACCGAGATCCCCTCCCCCGCCGCCGGGGTCCTGGTCGAGATCAAGGTCGGTGAGGACGAGACCGTCGAGGTCGGGACCGAGCTGGCCGTCATCGGGCAGCCCGGTGAGCAGCCGGCTGAGCAGCCGCAGGAGGCCGCGGAGCCATCGGCCACGCCCCAGCAGGCCGCAGCGGAGGCGGCCACGCCGCTCGAGGCGGAGGCCCGCGAGCACGCGGCGGCCGAGGCCCAGTCGGAGGCGAAGAGCGAGCAGAAGACCGCCGCTTCAGCGGGCGGGCCGGCGCCCGTCGAGGCTCCGCAGGCGGCACCCGCGCAGCAGCAGGCGGTGCGGGAGGAGCAGACCCGCGAGGAGCGTCCGCAGGCTCCGGCGGAGGTCGCGAGCCGCGACGGCGAGACCTCCCAGTACGTCACCCCCCTGGTCCGGCGACTCGCCGCCGAGCACGGTGTGGACCTGTCCTCGGTCGAGGGGACGGGTGTGGGCGGGCGGGTCCGCAAGCAGGACGTCCTCGCTGCCGCCGAGGCCGCGCGCCGGCCGGCCGAGCCCGAGGCGCCGCCCGCACCCGCGGCGCAGCCGACTGCCGCCAAGGCACCCGCACCGGCGCCGGCCGCGGCGTCGCCGTTGCGCGGCAGGACCGAGAAGCTGTCGCGGCTGCGCGCCACGATCGCGCGCCGGATGGTCGAGTCCCTGCAGGTCTCGGCCCAGCTGACCACGGTGGTCGAGGTCGACGTCACCGCCATCTCCCGGCTGCGCCAGCGGGCCAAGCGCGACTTCGAGGCGCGCGAGGGCGTCAAGCTGTCGTTCCTCCCGTTCTTCGCCAAGGCCGCTCTCGAGGCGCTCAAGGCCCACCCGAAGCTCAACGCCACGCTCGACACCGAGACCGGCGAGGTGACGTACTTCGACGCCGAGCACCTCGGTGTCGCCGTCGACACCGAGCGGGGCCTGCTCGTGCCGGTCATCCGCGACGCCGGTGACCTCAACATCGGCGGTCTGGCACGCAAGATCGCCGACCTCGCGGAGCGCACCCGCAGCAACAAGATCGGGCCTGACGACCTCTCGGGCGGGACGTTCACGCTCACGAACACCGGCAGTCGCGGGGCGCTCTTCGACACGCC
The DNA here is from genome assembly GCA_035761805.1 of Jiangellales bacterium. Lineage (GTDB taxonomy): Bacteria > Actinomycetota > Actinomycetes > Jiangellales > Jiangellaceae > DASTQL01. The sequence continues at coordinate 3,796 of DASTQL010000055.1, forward strand.
GATCATCAACCAGCCGCAGGTGGGGATCATCGGCACAGGCGCCGTGGTCAAGCGCCCGGTCGTCGTCACCGACGCCGACGGGGCCGACAGCATCGCGATCCGGTCCATGGTCTACCTGGCCCTCACCTACGACCACCGGCTGGTCGACGGCGCCGACGCCGCGCGCTTCCTCACCGCAGTCAAGCAGCGCCTGGAGGGTGGGCAGTTCGAGGCCGACCTGGGCCTCTGACCTCTGCGGCCGAGGTGCCGATCGGACCGGTACCGGGGACCATGTCCGCATGCGGATCGTCGTCGGCGGAGCCAGCGGGCTGATCGGCGCCGCGCTGTGCGAGTCGCTGACCGCCGACGGCCACGAGGTCCAGCGGCTCGTCCGGCGGGCGGCCCGGGATCCGGACGAGATCGCGTGGGATCCCGCCCGGGGCGAGGTCGACGCCAAGGCGCTCAAGGCGGCCGACGGCGTGGTCAACCTGGCCGGCGCAGGCGTAGGGGACCGCCGCTGGACCGACGAGTACAAGCAGGTCATCCGAGACAGCCGGATCGACTCCACGCGACTGATCGCCGAGACACTGGCCGCCATCGATCCCCGCCCACAGGTGCTGGTGAACGCCTCGGCCTCGGGGATCTACGGGCCGGACCGCGGCGACGAGATCCTGGACGAGTCGTCCGCGCTCGGGCGCGGCTTCTTGGCCGACCTGGTCCGCGACTGGGAAGCCGCCACGGCGCCGGCCCAGGCTGCAGGAGTCCGGGTGTGCACCCTCCGTACGGGCCTGGTGATGACCAGGCACGGCGGCGCGCTCCAGCGGCAGCTGCCGTTCTTCCGGCTCGGCCTCGGCGGACCGCTGGGCCGAGGCAGGCAGTGGTGGAGCCACGTGTCGCTCGTCGACACGGTCCGCACGATCCGGTTCCTGCTCGAGTGCGAGACCTGTTCGGGGCCCTACGACGTGACCGCTCCCGAGCCCGCGACCAACGCCGAGTTCACCCGGGTGCTGGCGCGCGCCCTGGGCCGCCCGGCCCTGCTGCCGGTCCCGCCGCCGGCGCTGCAGATCTACCTCGGCGAGTTCGCGCAGGACGTCCTGGGCAGCCTGCGCATCCTGCCGACCCGACTGATCGAGGCGGGCTTCACCTTCGAGCACCCCGACGCCGAGTCCGTGGCGCGCGCCGCGCTCTGACTGACGACCGCCGCCGGCCCGGGCGGCTCAGCCCTGGCTGGCGATCTGCAGCAGGTTGCCGCAGGTGTCGTCGAGGACGGCGGTGGTGACCGGCCCCATCCGGGTCGGCTGCTGGGTGAAGGTGACCCCGAGCGCCGTGAGTCGCTCGTACTCCTGCTCGACGTCGTCGACGGCGAAGGACGTGAACGGGATGCCGTCCGCGACCAGCGCGTCCTTGAACGGGCGCGCGGCGGGGTGGCCGTCCGGCTCGAGCACGAGCTCCGTACCGTCCGGGTCCTCCGGCGAGACGACCGTCAGCCACCGCGCGTCACCCAGGGGGATGTCGGTCTTGGGCAGGAAGCCGAGCACCTCGGTGTAGAAGCGCAGGGCCTTGGCCTGGTCGTCGACGAGCACGCTGGCGAGGTTGATCCTCATCGAGGCTCCTTCGGGACGGGCCACCGCTCGACGACCTCCCGCAACGGCGCAGTGTCGAGGTGGTGGAACTTGTATCTGCCTTCACGTCTGGTCGTGACCAGCCCGGCGTCCTCGAGCACGTCGAGGTGCTGCGAGACGGCTTGGCGCGACGAGCCGAGCCCGTGCCGGGAGGTCAGCCGCGTGCACAGCTCGAACAACGTCTGGCCGTCCCGCTCGCTCAACTCGTCGAGGAGGGCCCGTCTGGTCGGGTCGGCGAGCGCCTTGTACACATCGCCCACAGCCGACGACTTTAGGCAAGCATTCACTTGCCTGTCAAGGGCGCGCAGGCGGTCTCAGCCGAAGCGCCACGAGGTGCCGTCCTGCGACGGCAGCATCTCAGCCTCCCAGCTCTCCCGGGGCAGCCCGTCCTGCTCGCCCACGACCTCACGGTCGCTGTCGATCAGCTCGTAGGGAGGCAGCTCGTCGGTGATGAGCAGCGACACGCGCGCCCCCGTCTGCTCGACGACCTCGGACGACACCACGGTCCACGCGATGTCGGCCGGACGCACCCCAGCCTCGGCGTACTCCCGGATGAGCTCCACGTCGGCCGCCAGCCCGGTGCTCCCCGGCACGTAGACGTCACACAGCAGCGACGGGTCCAACCGCTCGAAGGCGACCGACCGCTGCGCGTACAGCTCCTGCAGGACGGGGGTCCAGTTCTCGACCGGCGGGGGTGCTTGACCGGGTGCCGGCTCCGGCCCGCCACAGACCTCCTCGGCGGCCGCCGCACTGTCGGCCGCCGTCGGTTGCGGCGATGGCGGCGGCAACGGTGGCGGTGCCTCCGGATCGGAGCCGCCAAGCCACTGGACGGCCACCAGGACGGCACCCACGAGGATCACCGGAACCGCCAGCAGCAGGGCCAACCGGCCGATGTCGATCCGCCCGAGGCGCCGGCGCGGCTGGGCCGGCTCCTCGGGCGCACGTCGGCCGCGTCGGTCGGTCGGCTCCCCGCCGCCGCCTTCTCTTCGCGCCCGTCGGCTGGTTCGCTCCCGGTCGGCCGTCGGCGGCCCGTCCCAGGCGGGTGCGGGCGTGGAGGGCTGGGCCGGTTCCTCCCGTACGGGAGGTGGTGCCGGGAAGGCCTGCTCGTCCCGTACGGGAGTGGGCGGGGGGCCGGCCGGCACGAGGGGTTGCGGGTGCTCGAGCATCCAGGGCAGCTCGGCCGTGGGCGGTGCCTCCTCCCCTGCGGGTGAGGGCTCGACCACGGGCGGGGGCTCTGCCCATGCAGCGGGCCGCTCGGCCACGGTCGGGGGCTCTGCCCATGCAGCAGGCCGCTCGGCCACGGTCGGGGGCTCCGCCCGGTGTGGCGGTGGGGGAGGCGGCGGCTCCGCCGAGGGAGGCGAAGGCGGTGGCTCCGCCCAGGGAGGCGGCGGCTCCGCCCAGGGAGGCGGGGGCAGGGAGGCAGGGGGCGGCTCGGCCCGGCCAGGAGGAGACTCCGGCAGCCCGGCCGGCAGTGCGGGACGTGTCGGAAGCGGCGGCGGATCCGGTGGCCCTGGCGGGATCGGGGGCTCGGTCCGGCGAGTATGCGGCTCGTCCCGTACCGGCGACGGTCCGGCGGGAGCGGGACCGGACGCACCGAGGGGAGCGGCGCGGGTGTCGGTGGGCTGGGGGGCATCGCTGATGCCCGGGGCGCGAGAGGGGGCCTCGGGGGCGGAGCCACCACGGCCGGGAAGGGTGGCGGTCGACTCGTCGACGCGTTCGGTGGGCGACTCGCGGCGAGCCGAGCGGCGGCCGTGCCGACTGCGCGGCGCACCGACGTCGGGGACTCCTGGCGTTGTGGGAGCTCCGGGTGCGGCCTTGCCGGCCGCGGTATCGGCGCCGGATGCCGCCGCGACCGCACCCGCTGCTCCGGCCGCGGCTGCCGTGGTGGTCCCGGACCGGCGCCGGCGACGCCCCCCGCGAGTGTCCGGTGCCGCCGGCTCGTCGGCGGGCGTCGAACGAGCGCGGTGGGCGCCGTGGCGGTGGCGCGGGGCCACCACGTCGGACTCTGCCGGCCCCCGGCCGGCGAGTGGCGACGAGGCAGGGTCACCGCCCGCGCCGGTGGCGGTGAGCACGATCGCCTCGGGATCGGCCATCGCAAACAGCGTCGCGGCCAGGGTGGACGCCGACGGCCGCCGATGGGCGTCGTGGTCGAGCGCCCGGCCGAGCGCTCCGGCGGTCGCGGGCGCGATGCCGGGGAGGCCGAAGGGCCGGCTCGGCGGCCGTCCGGTCAGCGCGAGCACCGCCACCGTCGCGAGCCCGTAGACGTCGGCAGCTGGACCGGGTGGGTGTCCGGCGAGCACCTCGGGCGCGGCGTGGCCGGCGGTCGCTCCCACCTCCTCGGGCCACTCGCCCGCCATCCGTGCGACCCCGAGGTCGGCCAGGAGGGGCAGGCCCTCGGCGGTGAGCAGGATGTTCGAGGGGGTCACGTCGCCGTGCACCAGGCCGCGGGCGTGGATGCTGGCCAGGGCCTGGGCCACCGGCGCACAGGCCGTCACGACCTCGCCTGGTTCGAGCACACCGCGACTCCTGATCAGCCGGCCGAGGTCGCCTCCCTCGGCGAGCGGGAGGACGAGGACGAGGGCGCTGCCCACCTCGACGAGCTCCACGATGCGCAGGACGTGCGGATGGTCCACCGCTGCGAGCAGCGCGGCCTCACGGCGAGCGGCCTCCGCGGCTCCCGGGAACCGGGGGTGGAGCACCTTGAGAGCGACCCGCTCCCCGGTGATGTGCCGCCGTCCGGCCCAGACCGCAGCGTCGCCACCCTGGTCGAGCGAGCGCTCGACGGTGTAGCCGGGCACGCGTGGTGCGCCGGCGGGTGGCCGGGGATCCATCCGACCATCGTCGCAAACGCCGGGCCCAGACGCCGAACCGGCGGGGTGTGACCTGGGGACGGTCGCCGCCGGGAGTGGCCCGGTGTTGCTCGGGTACGGTGCGGCCACCGCCGACGACGGTCGGCGCCTCGGGCCCAGGCCGCGGTCGCGGAAGGAGTGCCGGTGCCGCAGCTTCCCGCGCGTGCGGACGTCGTCGTCGTCGGTGCCGGACTGGCCGGTCTCGCGGCCGCCCGACGTCTGGTCGAGGCCGGCTTGGACGTGGTGGTCGTCGAAGCCGGTGACGCGGTGGGCGGGCGGGTACGCACCGACGTGGTGGACGGACTCCGGCTGGACCGCGGCTTCCAGGTGCTGAATCCGTCGTACCCGGTACTACCCCGCGTGGTCGACCTCGCGGCCCTGGACCTGCGGCCCTTCCTGGCCGGTGTGAGCGTCGCCCTGGGGGGTCGGCACCACCTGCTGGCCGACCCACGCCGGCACCCGCGCGAGGCGGTCGGCGGCGCCCTGTCGGCGGTGACCGGCCCGGTGGCCAAGGCGCGCTTCGCCCTGCTGGCCACCGCCGCGGCGACCCAGCCGGTGGACCAGATGCTGGAGGAGCCGGATCGGACGACGGCCGAGGAGCTTCGACGCGCTCGCCTGCCCGAGAGCCTGGTCGAGCGGGTGCTGCGCCCCTTCCTGTCCGGGGTCTTCCTCGAGCCGGACCTGATGACGTCGAGCCGGTTCTTCCGGCTGGTCCTGCGGTCCTTCGCCCTCGGGACGCCGGGCGTGCCGGCGCTGGGGATGCAGGCGCTCCCGGAGGCGGTCGCCGCTCCCCTGCCCGGGGGCTGCATGCACCTGGGATGTCGCGTTCACGCGGTGTCGACGGCCGGGGCCGTGACCAGCGACGGCGACATCGGGGCCCGCGCCGTCGTCGTCGCCACCGACCCGGTCACCGCCGGCGGGCTGCTCCCAGGTCTCGAGGTGCCACGGATGCACGCCGTCACGACGTGGTACCACGTGGCCGACTCCCCGCCCCCCACGCTGCTCGGCAGCCGGCCGGTCATCGCCGTCGACGGCCAGGCGCGCGGGCCGCTCGTCAACAGCGTCGTGCTGACCGCCGCCGCCCCTACCTATGCCACGCGGGGACGCACCCTGGTCTCGTCGTCCGCGCTCGGCGCGCACGGTGCCGCAGCCTCGGACCGCGCCGTGCTGGCGCACCTGCAGATCCTGTACGGGGTGGACACGCGCCGCTGGGAGCTCGTGGCGCGCTACCCGATCGCCGGAGCGCTCCCGGCGATGCCGCCCCCGCTCGACATCCGCCGGCCGGTCCGGCTCCGTGACGGGTTGTACGTCGCGGGTGACCACCGGGACACCTCGTCCGTCCAGGGGGCGCTGGTCAGCGGGCGCCGGGCCGCCTCGGCGGTGCTGGCCGACCTGGCCAGGCACCCGTCGGCCCGGCACCACGCCAGCTGACCCGCGGATCACGCGACCTCAGGGGACCGTGACCGGCTCCGGCTCGTCGGACGGTGGCGCCGCCGCGGGGGCCGACTCGCGCGACAGGCGGCTCGGCCACCAGAACCGCGGCCCGATGTCGTAGGCGAGCGCAGGGACGAGCAACGACCGCACGACGAGTGTGTCGAGGAGCACCCCGAAGGCCACCAGGAAGGCGATCTGGGCCAGGAAGAGGATGGGCAGGACCGCCAGCGCCGAGAAGGTTGCCGCCAGCACGATGCCTGCACTGGTGATCACGCCGCCGGTGACCGCGAGGCCCTTGAGGATGCCGGGCCGGGTGCCGCGCTTGATCGACTCCTCCCTGACCCGGGTGGTCAGGAAGATCGAGTAGTCGATGCCCAGGGCCACGAGGAAGACGAAGGCGTAGAGCGGGACGGCCGGGTCCGAGCCGGGCCAGTCGAGCACCTCGTTGAAGACGATCGCCGCAGTGCCGATGGTGGCGGCGAAGGACAGTACGTTCGCCACCAGCAGCACCAGCGGCGCCACGAGCGACCGCAGCAGCAGGGCCAGCACCACGAAGATCGTGGCCAGGACGATCGGGATGATCACCCGCAGGTCGCGCTGCGCGGTCTCGGAGGTGTCGAGCTGGAGTGCGGTCTGCCCGCCGACGAGGGCCTCACTGCTGACCTCGTCGAGATCCGTCCGCAACCGCCGGACGGTCTCCTCCGCCGCCTCGCTGTCGGCCTGGTCGACCAGCGTCGCGTTGACCAGGACCTCGCCGTCGACGACGAGCGGCTCAGCGTCCGGTCCCGGAGGCCCGGCCACCTGCGGAGACGCCTCGGCGACGCCCGGGTCGGCCGCGACCACCTCCAGCACGGCGCCGAGGTCGGCCTCCGGTGCCACGACCTGCGCCGGGCTGCCGGACCCGGCCGGGAAGTGCCGGGCCAGTGCTTCCTGCCCCTCCACCGACTCCACGCTGGTGAGGAAGAAGTCGGTCTGGGCCACACCGTCGGCCCGGAAGGCGGGCAGGAAGGCCGCCAAGGCCCCGAGTCCGATCGCCGTGACGACCCAGACGGGACGGGCGCGCCGTCCGACCAGCCGGGCGACCGCCGCCCAGATGCCCCGGACGTCGCTGTGTGGCGACCCGTACGCGGGGCGGAAGGGCCAGAAGGCGGCACGCCCCAGCAGCACGAGGGCGGCGGGCAGGAAGGTCAGCGCTGCCAGCATCGAGAAGGCGATGCCGATCGAGGCCACCGGGCCCAGCCCGCGGTTGGAGTTGAGGTCGGAGAACAGCAGGGCCAGCAGGCCCAGGATCACGGTGACGCCCGACGCCACGATGGGTTCGACGGCTCCGCGCAGGGCCCTGCGGATCGCGGTGAAGCGGGATGCGTGGTCGCGCAGCTCCTCCCTGTAGCGAGCGACCAGGAGCAGCGAGTAGTCGGTCGCCGCGCCGACGACCAGGATGAAGAGGATCCCCTGGCTCTGGCCGTTGAGGGTCAGCACCCCGGCGTCGGCGAGGGCGTAGACGGTCGCCGAGGCGGCACCGAGCGCCAGCAGGGCGTTGACGAGCACGACGAACGGCAGGATCGGGCTCCGGTAGACCACGAGCAGGATCAGCAGGACGACCGACAGGGCGACGACGAGCAGCAGGCCGTCGATCTCGCCGAAGGCCTCGGTGAAGTCCGCCAGCACACCCGCGGGCCCGGTGACGTAGACGTCGGCCCCTGGCGTGCCGCCCACCAGGTCACGCATCTCCTCGACCCAGGTCGCCAGGCTCTCCCCACCGTCGGCGTCGAGGGGCACGACGACCTGCACCGCCTGGCCGTCCTCGGCGGGGATCGGGGGGCTCGGGTCCCCCACCACCCCCGACACGTCGGCCAGCTCGCCGGCCTGGGCAGCGACCTGTCCCAGCTGCTCCTCGGTCACCGGCTCGACGAACTCCCACACCACCACGGCCGGCAGCAGCTCCTGCTCGGAGAAGCCAGCGGCGATCTCGTTGACCTGCGTGGACTCGGCGCTCGCAGGCAGGAAGGAGGCGTTGTCGTTGGTCTGGACCTCCGAGAGCTTGCCGGCGAACGAGCCGAGTGGGCCCCCGACCGCCAGCCAGACCAGCACGATCGCGGCGGGGAGCAGCCAGCGCAGCACCCGCCGGGTGCGACTCCGGGCTGCGTGGGCGGGCTCGACGGTCGACATCGGTGGCTCCAGCGGTGGTTGTCGGGAAGACAGTCAGCGTACTGAGGATTACGGTGGACCGCATGGCGGACCCGGCCGACCGGAGCGGCCGGGAGGACTTGACCTCCTGGCCCACCGGCCGCCTGCTCTCCACGGCCGCCCGACTGGTGGAGCACGCGTGGTTCGACCGCCTGGCCGAGCACGGTCTGAGCCACGCCAGCCTCATGGCGCTCCACGAGCTCGCCGAGCGCCCGCTGTCCCAGCGAGAGCTCTCCCGTCGATGCCAGGTGACCGAGCAGACGATGAGCCGCACACTGGACCGGCTCCAACGCAGCGGTCACGTCCGGCGGGGCCGCGACCCCCGGGACCGCCGCCGCGTCCTCGTGCACCGCACCCCCAGGGGCGCCGAGACGTGGCGGCTGATCGTGCACAGCGACGCTGCCGAGCGGGACATCCTCACCGCCGTCGTCGACCCGACCGACCTGAGGCAGGACCTGATCCGGATCGTCCAGGTCCTCGGGGACCGCTGACGCCCGGAGCCCCGAGGCAGCCCCGGCGTAAGGTGACCTGGTGAGCGACGGCGACCTCCGGACCCGGGTCCTCGGGCTGTCGCCCGGCCTGGTCCCGTACGAGGAGGCCTGGGCCGAGCAGCGGCGGCTGCACGCCGCGCGAGTGGCCGGGGAGGTGCCGGACACGGTGCTGCTGCTCGAGCACCGGGCCGTCTACACGGCCGGCAAGCGCACCGAGCCGCACGAGCGACCCCTGGCGGGCAACGGTACCCCGGTCCTCGACGTGGACAGGGGTGGCAAGATCACCTGGCACGGCCCCGGCCAGCTGGTCGGCTACCCCGTCCTCCGGCTCCCCGACCCGGTCGACGTCGTCGCCTACGTACGGCGGCTCGAGCAGGTCCTCATCGACGCCTGCCAGCACCTGGGCCTCGCCACCACGCGGGTCCCGGGCCGCAGCGGCGTCTGGGTCCCGGCCGACGACCGGGGCCCCGAGCGCAAGGTCGCCGCGGTCGGCATCCGGGTGGCCCAGGGCGTCACCATGCACGGCTTCGCCCTCAACTGCGACTGCGACCTGGCCGTCTTCGACGCGATCGTGCCGTGCGGCATCGCCGACGCCGGGGTCACCTCGCTGAGCGTGGAGCTGGGCCGCCCGGTCACCGTCCGGGACGTGCTCCCGACGGTCGAGCAGCATCTGGCCGGGCTGCTCCCCGCGGCCACGCCGGCCTGACCGACGTAGGCTGGCCGACGTGACCGTCGCTCCCGAAGGCCGCCGCCTCCTCCGGCTCGAGGTCCGCAACGCCGCGGTGCCGATCGAGCGGAAGCCACCGTGGATCAAGACCCGGGCGCGGCTGGGCCCGGAGTACCGGGAGCTGCAGGCCCTCGTGAAGGACGCCGGCCTGCACACGGTGTGCCAGGAGGCCGGCTGCCCCAACATCTTCGAGTGCTGGGAGGACCGGGAGGCCACCTTCCTCATCGGCGGCGAGCAGTGCACCCGGCGCTGCGACTTCTGCCAGATCGACACCGGCAAGCCGGCCCAGCTCGACCGCGACGAGCCGAGGCGGGTCGCCGAGTCGGTACGCACGATGGGCCTCCGCTACGCCACCGTCACCGGGGTGGCCCGCGACGACCTCGAGGACGAGGGCGCGTGGCTCTACGCCGAGACCATCCGGCAGATCCACGCGCTCAACCCGGGCACCGGCGTCGAGATCCTGGTCCCCGACTTCTCCGGTAAGGCCGAGCTGCTGCAGCAGGTCTTCGACGCCGAGCCCGAGGTCTTCGCGCACAACGTCGAGACGGTGCCGCGGATCTTCAAGCGGATCCGCCCGGCGTTCCGCTACGACCGGTCCCTCGAGGTCCTCACCCTGGGCCGGCGGGCCGGCCTGGTCACCAAGTCCAACATCATCCTCGGCCTCGGTGAGACCCGCGAGGAGATCTCGCAGGCGCTGCGCGACCTGTACGAGGCCGGCACCGACCTGGTGACCATCACGCAGTACCTCCGCCCCTCCTCGCGCCACCACCCGGTGGAGCGCTGGGTGCACCCGGACGAGTTCGTCGAGCTCGCGGCCGAGGCCGAGGAGATCGGCTTCGCGGGCGTGCTGTCCGGACCGCTGGTCCGCTCGTCCTACCGCGCCGGCCGGCTCTACCGGCAGGCCCTTGACGCCCGCCTTCCCGCCGGTGGGAGGACCGCCGGCTGACGGCCGGACGACCGTGTCCACACTCGGCTCCCTCGGCCCCAGAGGAGTGGTGGGCGACATCCGCCGCCGGGCCCGGGAAACCCCGCCGGGCCGCGAGCGACACGCCGACCTGCTGCGCGCCGTCGCCATCGGTGCCGTCGTCCTGGGCCACTGGCTGGTCGTGATCGTCACATACGACGCGGAGCGCGGCATCGACGGCCGCAGCGCCCTCGGCGTCGTCGGCTGGGCCCCGCCGCTGACCTGGCTCTTCCAGGTCATGCCGGTGTTCTTCCTGGTGGGGGGCTACGCCAATGCCGCGTCGTGGCGATCGCACCGGGGCCGGGACGGCTCCGCCGCCGACTGGCTGCTGGGGCGCTGCCGCCGCCTGCTGCGCCCCACGACCGTCTTCCTCGCCGTGGTCGCCGCGACCGCGCTCCTCGCCCGTACGGCAGGGGCGGACGCCGCACTGGTGGGCACGGCGGCCTGGCTGGCGGCCCTCCCGCTCTGGTTCCTCGTGGTCTACCTCGTTGCCGTAGGGCTGACCCCGGTGATGCACGCCCTGCACGAGCGGGCCGGGCTCGCCGTGCCCGTCGTGCTGACCGTGCTGGTGGGGCTGGGCGACCTGGCCCGGCTGGGTCTCGACCTCCCGTACGTCGGGGAGGCCAACTACCTGTTCGCCTGGCTGGCCATCCACCAGGTGGGCTTCGCGTGGCAGGACGGTCGCCTGCCGTCCCATACCTCCGTGGCCAGGGCCATGGCGGCGGTGGGGACGGTGGCGCTGGTCGGGCTCACCGTCGTCGGCCCGTACCCCCTGAGCATGGTCGCCGTCCCCGGCGAAGAGGTGCAGAACACCGCACCCCCCACGCTCGCGCTGATGGCGCTGGCGCTCGCCCAGATCGGGGTGGTCCTGCTGGCTCGCGAGCCGGTCGACCGTTGGCTGGCTCGCCGCCTGCGGGCATGGACCACGGTCGTCGCCGTCAATGCCGTCGTGCTCACGATCTTCCTCTGGCACATGGCGGCGGTCGTCGTCGTCGCGGTCCTGCTGGTGCCGACAGGCTTCGTGCCAGAGCCCGACCCGGGCAGTGCCGAGTGGCTGCTGTGGCGGATCCCGTGGCTCGCCGTCCTGCTCGTCGTCCTGGCCGTCTTCGTCGCCGCCTTCGCGTGGGCCGAGCTCGGCGCCCGCGGTCCGGTGGTCCCCGGCGGCCCAGCCCGCGCCCCGATGGCGTGGCTCGGCCTGGCGGCGGCTGTCGCCGGGCTGCTGATCGTCGGGCTCTCGGGCCGGGGGGACCACGGGCCGGCCGGGCTCCCGACCGGGGCACTCGTCGGGTACGGCGCGGGGATCGCCGTGCTGGCCCTGGCGGCCCGGCCCGCCCGGCGCTGAGCTGACCCGCCCAGGGGGTTCATGTGCGGATGTGCCGGGCCCTGCGCCACATCGAGACCGCCATGCCGACGGTGAAGACGGCCAGGACCGCCGTGGTCGGCAGCATCAGCGAGGTGGCCTCCCGGGAGAAGCCGGTCCGCGCGGTGAGCACGCCGACGGCGACCAGGCCGAGGCCAGAGACCGCCCCGGCCCAGCCGAGCCAGCGCGGACGGCCGCGGCCCAGGCCGACTGCGACGCCGAGGCAGAGCAAGGTCAACCCGTTCGTGAGGTTGAAGAGGGCGCTGAGTCCCTTCTCCACCGACCTGATCGACTCGGCGACCCGGTAGGCGACCTCCTGCTCGGTGGCGCCGGGTGCTGACACCCAGGCGTCGACGGCGGCCTTCAGCGCCACTCCGTCCACCGCCATCTGCACCGCGAAGACGGCGACCGAGACGACGGCGGTCACCGCTCCGACGACGCCGAGCGCGCCAGGCAGATCACGCTGCCGGGCGAGCGACCTCGCCATCGCGACCAGGCCCAGGGCGACCAGGAGCACGCCGAGGAACTGGCCCAGGTGCACCACCACCCAGTCATGTGAGTGTGCGTACTCGTGGAATGCAGCGGCCGAGTCGTTGGCGTACGCCTCGTGCGGGTGCAGAGCGCCGAGTGGCAGCTGGCCGAGCAGGCCCACGACCATGGCGACGGCTCCGAGCCGGAGCAGGGCGGGGCTGTCGAGTCGGGCGGTGTCGACGCTCTGGATGGTGTCCGCGGTCATGTCAGGGCTCCGCATCGGGATGGTCGGGTAGGTACGGCCGCTCACGCGGCGTACTCGCGATAGCGACGGAGCATCACCAGCAACATGGCCGGGAACATGCTCACGTGGGCGATGGTCATGACCTGCCCGGCGGGGATGGTGCCCAGGACGTCGAGACCGACGCCGGCGACCGTCGGCACGAGCATGGACGCGGCCATCTCGACGACGGCCAGGCGGCCGTGGCCGTGGTGCAGCATCAGGAGCACCATCGGCAGTGTCATGTTGACGGCCATCACCAGAGCCGAGACCACGGGCAGCTCGGCCCATGGGTCGGCGTGGCCAGTGCGGGCGGCCACCGCGGCGTACACCGGATTCAGGACGAGCATCCCGGTGTACATGGCGACGACCATCACCAGGTAATGACGGGCGAAGCGCCTCCAGCTCGTGGACGGGGCGACCTCGCGTGTGGCAAGGGCTGTGGCAGTCATCGGTGCCCTCCTTCGCGGAGCAGGCTGGCGCCGACGACCGCCCAGCAGAGGCCGAGCAGCAGTGGCCATGCCGCGGAGATCCACGACACGTCAGTGACCCCCGTCAGCAGCGCACCGAGGATCAGGACCGGCCCGACGGCGAGCATCGCGGTCCGCCCGGTGCGGTCGAGCAAGCGGGCGTGCGACGTGAAGATCCCGACGAGGACCAGGCCGATCGGGACGACCAAGGTGGCGAGGAGGCTGGCGAGGAGGGTTCCAAGCCCGGTGACCAGCTCGCTGTCGCTGAGGACCCGGGGTGCGCCGAGTCCCTCGTTGGCGAGATCTTCGGTGCCGAGGGCGACGAAGAACACGGCCACGCCGAGGAGTCCCCCCGTCGTCCCGCGTGCCACAGCCCGTCGAAGGCGCCCCCACACGCGGTCGTGCCGACGTGCCAGCGCGTCGATCGTGAACGCCGTCAGGACGGCGCCTGCGGAGGCCGCCCAGGGGAACGCACCCTGGCGAAGATTGGGTCCGCTGAGTGCAGTGCTGATCACCGCGACCGCGCAGGCCGCGGGGACCAGGAGCCCGGCGATACCGCCGACACGCTCGGGGACTCCTACCCGCCGGAGGCGAGTGGGTGCAGGGGTAGCAGTCATGTCCGTGCCCTTCTGCCGAGGGCCCGCGGACCGTCGCGGGCCGTTGGGGAGAGGCTCGTCCCCGGGGCCGCCGAGCGGCATGGGGCGTCCCCGCGCAAGAACGTCGCGTCCCCCCGACCCGTCGAGGTACGGCGGCCCGTACCTACCCGCGCAGGTAGCGGAGCACCGCGAGCACCCGCCGGTCGCTGTCGCTCGCGACCGGGAGGTCGAGCTTGTCGAAGATGTTCGTCACGTGCTTCTCGACGGCGCGGACGCTCACGTGCAGCCGGTGCGCGATGGCCGGGTTGGACAACCCCTGCGCCATCGACTCGAGGACGACCTGCTCCCGGGGCGTCAGGCGGCCCAGCTCGTCGTCCGTCTGCCGGCGCGAGAGGAGCTGGGAGACGACCGTGGGATCGAGCGCGGAGCCGCCCTCGCTCACGCGTCGGACGGCGTCGACGAACTCCTCGACGTCGGCGACCCGGTCCTTGAGGAGGTAGCCGAGGCCCTCGGCGCCCTCGGCGAGCAGCCGGATGGCCAGCCCCAGCTCGACGTACTGCGACAGGACCAGGACCCCGACCTGCGGCCACTGCGCACGGATGGCGACGGCCGCCCGCAGTCCTTCGTCAGTGAATGTCGGCGGCATCTTGATGTCCAGGACGCACACGTCCACCGGAGTCGTCTCCAGTCCGGCGAGCAGCGCATCCGCGTCGCCGAAGGTCGCCACCACGTCCAGGCCCGCGTCACCCAGGAGGCGCGAGATGCCCTCCCGGAGCAGGACGGCGTCGTCGGCGATTGCTACGCGCACGGGATCATCGCCCGCACAGTCGTCCCCTTCCCCGGCGGGCTCGTGACTACCAGCCGTCCATCCAGCGCCGCGAGCCGGTCGCGCAGGCCCTGGAGGCCGGACCCGCCCTGCGCGTGCACGCCACCGACACCGTCGTCGACCACGTCGACCTGGAGGATGGAGCCGTCATCGCAGACGCGGACGGAGGCTCTCGTGGCCGCCGCGTGCTTGACCACGTTGGCGAGCGCCTCCGAGATGACGTAGTACGCCGCAACCTCCACCTGCAGCGGCGGTCGTCGGGGCATCTCCACGACAAGCTCCACGCGGACCGGTGCCCGCGCAGCCAGGCCGTGCAGCGCCACCGCCAGCCCGTAGTCCGTGAGCGCAGCCGGGTGGAGGCCCACCGCAAGGTCCCGCAGCTCCGACAGCGACCTGCCCAGCTCGGCCTGAGCTTGTGCAGCCAGCTCCCTCGTCGTTGCGTCGCCGCCCGGCGCGCGTTCGAGCTGGCTCAGCAGCATCGAGACCGCCAGCAGTCTTTGCTGGGCCCCGTCGTGCAGGTTGCGCTCGAGCCGGCGGCGCTCCCGGTCGCCGGCCTCCACCAGCCGGCGGCGCGAGGCACGCAGGTCTTCGAGCTGGGCGCGCACCGCGGCGTGCAGCCGTTCGTTCTCCAACGCGAGTCCCGCTGCGGCGACCGCCCCGGAGACGAGCGCCGGGTCGTCGGCGAGAGACTCGTCGTGCACGAGTGCCGCAATCCGCCGGCCATCCCGCTCGACGAGCGTTACCGCCTGCTGTCCGTCCGGCACCGGCAACGCGACCGGACGCCCGGCCGCGTCGACGAACTCCCCGGTCTCGCCACGCCAGAAGGCCACCTGCAGTGACGGGTCCCTCAACGCCTTGCGTAACAGGTCGTCCAAGCCGAAGCCGTCACGGGACGCGCCGAGGTCGACGACCAGCTGCCCGACCGCGGATCGGTCCAGGCGCTGCCGGAGGAGGCCCAGGAGGAAGGCCACCGGTACAGCGGCGAACGCGAGGGCGCCGAGCCAGTCCACGGACTGCCGGACAGAGAACGGCTCAGCGGCCAGGGCAACGGCTTGGACGACCAGGCACATCGCACCCGTCAGCAAGACCGGCGACAGCACGCGGCGCTGCGGCACGGAGGCGTCCAGCCATTGCCGGGTCAGCAGCACCAGCGTGCCACCGATGACGAGAGACCCGATCACCGCCTGCTGCACGACGAGGATCGTGGCGGCGACGTCGGGCTGGTCGGAGAGGAGGAGCACGTTGTCCGGACAGTCACCGCAGCCCGGCAGGTCCCCGGAGCGGGTGAACAGCAGGCGGAGGACCTGCACCACGGTCACATCGACATAGAGCACGGCCACCAGCAGGCGTCGCCATCGTCCCTCCAGCCGCCCGCCCGGGAAGGCGAGGAGGGCGTGGACGAACACGCCCAGCCACCAGGGCGCCGTGAGCAGTCCCAGCGTGAACAGCGTGGGACGCTCCGCCGCCATCAGGGCGGACAGGAACCATGCGAGCCCGGTGGCGTAGAGCAGCAGACCGAATCGGTTGCTCGGGCGCAGGACCGACGCCACCACGCCAGCACCGGCGAAGGACCACCCGATCACCAGGCCCATGACGGGCCCGCCGGACTGCACCGGCCCGCGTGGCTCGGCGTGGGAGCTGGTGAGCGTCAGGGCGAGCGACCCAAGACCGGCCGCCACGGCGACCAGGAGGGCGAGAACAGCCCGGCGCCGGTCCACCGATCCAGTAAAGCCACCTGTCGTCGCCCCCGGTAGGCCGTCCACGGGGCCCGCTCGCGCCGGCCCGGCCGGGACCCGGGGAGGCACATGGCGGTGACCTCTTCTCCCCGGGGGTCTGGCAGCGATCTCGGGCTTCAGGCTGCGTTGGGAGTTGCGCCGGGTCCACGTCGTAGAGTTCCTGGACAACGGTCGCCATCCGCAGCACCTGGCGATCCTCGAGGTATTGCCTGGATCCGGGCTGGGTCCGCCCCACAACGTTGACCCGTACGTCACCTGGACGAAACGCAGGCCCTGTTCCCTACGGGGCGTATCCACGGAGAGGAGGCGCCATGGCCAACCCGATCGCGAGCGTCGCCCGGCGGGCCGACTCCGCGCTCCTCGGCCGGGCCCGGCTCAACGCGGCCTTCGCCCTCGCGGCCGACCGGCGCCGGGCCCGCGACTGGCGTGAGTCCCTCGCCGAAGTGGACGCCGCCGTCACGGTCACCCTGCCCAGCCCCGCCTGAGTCGAGGCCCCCAGGCCGGTTCCGTACCCTGTCGCCCATGGCACGCAAGGACGGCGGGGCGAAGAAGGACGGCGGCACCAAGAAGCCGGGTCGCATCGCCCAGGTGCGGCAGACCTACCAGATGGCCAAGCGGGTCGATCCCCGTATCGGCTGGATCACCCTGGGCACGATCGTCGCCGTCGCCGCCGTCATCGCGCTGCTCGGCCTGCTGCTGGGGACGTGGTGGGTCTGGCTCCTGCTCGGCCTGCCGATGGCACTGCTCGCGGGCACCGTGGTCTTCGGCCGGCGAGCCGAGCGCGCCGCCTACGCCCAGATCGAGGGCCAGCCGGGGGCGGCCGCCGCCGCACTCGGCACCCTGCGCCGCGGCTGGACCGTGACCCCGGCCGTCGGCGTCAACAAGCACCAGGACGTGGTGCACCGGGTGACCGGGCGGCCGGGTGTGGTCCTGGTGGCCGAGGGGACCTCGCCCCAGCGGGTGGCCAACCTGCTCGCCCAGGAGAAGCGCCGCCACGCCCGCGTCGTCGGTGACGTCCCCGTCCACGACCTGGTCCTCGGCAAGGGCGAGGGCCAGGTCTCGTTGCAGAAGCTGCCCAAACGGGTGATGAAGCTGCCGCGCACCCTCCGTCCGGCCGAGGTCTCCGAGCTCAACTTCCGGCTGCGGGCAATCGGGACGTCGTCGATCCCCATGCCCAAGGGACCGCTCCCCAGGAACATCCGCCTGCCCAAGGGCGGGCCGCAGCTGCCGGGGCGCTGACCCGCGCCGTCACGGAACCGTCAGCGGACCCCCGAGGGCGGTCCACCGCGCCGCCAGCGCCTCCCGCCCGGCCGTCGACAGCTCACCCCACAGCCGTACCCGGGCCATGCCACCGTCCGGGTAGACGTCCAGCCGGACGTGCGTCACCGCGGCGGAGTCGTCGACGAGGAAGCGGTGCCGGGTGTCCGGCTGCAGGCGCCGCCGGGTCAGCACGTCGACCCACGCCGCCCCGTCCCCGCCCCGGTCGTCGCGCCCGCGCAGCCCCGCCCACCCGGGCGCGTTGCCCACGAAGCAGCTGGTGTCCAGCTCGGCCACCCGCACCACCCCGGGCCCGGCCAGCCGGATCTCGACGAAGTCGTTTCCCCCGTCCCGCCGCCGCGCGGTCTCCCACCCCTCCCCCATCACCCGCGCGAGCCCGGGCGCCAGGAGATTGCGCGGCGAGGAGTAGAACATGTCGCTGCACCGCACGACGTCGCCGCCGTTCTCGAGGGCGGCCAGGTCGAAGGGCCCCGCACCCGGCCACCTGGGGTCCGGCACGGGCTGCCCGTGCACCCGCAGCCGGGCGACCCCGCCGTCGGGGTAGAGGCACAGCCGTACGTGAGAGGTGAGCCGCTCCACGACGACGGCGAAGGGGGTGCGGGTGTCGCCCACGACCGGGGAGCGCGGGACCAGCGGGAACCAGGCGGCGTCCCCCAGCTCGGCGGGCGACGGGTAGCCGTCGACGAACGCCCCCTCGACCGACACCTCCGGCGGGTGGTTCCCGGTGAAGAACGCCGTGTCCACGACGACGCCCCGTACGACGCCGGGCACGCCCAGCCGGACGGCCGCCCAGTCGTGCCCGGGCTCGCGCCGGCGACGCGTCTCCCACCCGTCGTACACCTGCCCCTTGGGCCCGAAGGTGGACGGGGAGAAGGTCGGCGGCTCGGGCCGGATCAGGCTCTCGCGGGGCGCGAACAGCTCGTCGCTGGCAGCCACCACGCTGCCGCCGAGGTGGCGCGACGCCAGGTCGACGAGGTGCGTGAAGTCCGGCTGGACGTCGGCGTGACCGGTCATGCGTCTCCTCGGGTCAGCAACCTGCCGATGGGGTCCGTCGGCTTCGGGACGCGGCCACGCAGCCAGGTGCGACGCACCACGCCGGTGAGCTCGCGCCCCGCGTAGGGCGTCACTGCGTGGCGGTGGTGCAGCCTGGCCGGGTCCACGACGACGGTCGCGTCCGGGGCGAAGGCGACGAGGTCGGCGTCGGCACCGACGGCGATCCGGCCCTTGCGCCGTAGTCCCGCGATGCGGGCGGGCTCCTCGGCCATCCAGCGGACCACGTCGGCCAGGTCGTGCCCGCGTGCCCGGGCCTCGGTCCAGACGACCGCCAGGCCGAGCTGCAGCGACGCGATGCCGCCCCACGCGGCACCGAAATCGCCGCCCCCCTGCTGCCTCAGCTCCGGCGGGCAGGGCGAGTGGTCCGACACGACGCAGTCGACGTCGCCGGCCCCGAGCGCCCGCCACAGCCCCGTACGGTTGATGGCGTCGCGGATCGGCGGACAGCACTTGTACTCGGTCGCTCCCGTCGGGACGGCGTCGGCGTCGAGGGTCAGGTAGTGCGGGCAGGTCTCGACGGTCACGCGGACCCCGTCGCGGCGAGCCTGCCGGACGAGCGGCACTGCGTGCGCGCTGGACAGGTGCACGATGTGCACCCGCGCCCCGGTCCGCCGGGCGGCGGCGAGGACGTGGGTGATCGCGACGTCCTCGGCCTCGTGCGGCCGGGAGGCGAGATAGTCCTTGTAGCCGGTGCCGTTCGGAGCTGGGGCCGCGCCGATCACCTGCGGGTCCTCGGCATGGACGAGGACGAGCCCGTCGAAGGAAGCCGAGACGGCCAGGTGACGCTCGAGCTCCGCCGACGACAGCGGCGGGAACTCCTCGACCCCCGAGTCGAGGAGGAAGCACTTGAAGCCGAACACCCCCGCCTCGTGCAGCGGCCGCATCGCGTCGGCGTTGCCGGGAACCGCTCCGCCCCAGAAGCCGACGTCGACGTGGCACTGGCCCCGGGCGGCCTTGCGCTTGACCTCCAGCGCCGCCACGTCCACCGTCGGGGGGACGCTGTTGAGCGGCATGTCGAGGATCGTCGTCACGCCGCCCGCGAGGGCGGCACGCGTGGCCGACGCGAAGCCCTCCCACTCGGTGCGGCCGGGCTCGTCCACGTGGACGTGGGTGTCGACGAGCCCGGGGAGCAGCACCTCGCCGTCGGCGAGGTCGACCACCTCGGCCGCGTCGAGCGGGGCCTCGGGGACGTCCACGGCAGCGATCCGCCCGCGCGCGACGGCCACGGCGGCGGCGCGCACCCCGCCGGGCAGCACTGCTCGCCCGGCGCGCACCACCAGGTCGTACGCGTGCACCGTCGCACCTCCCGACACGGCCGGGCCGGCGGAGGCCGGTCCCCGGGGGCCATCATGGCGCGCCCTGCCACTGTGTCCGGGGCATGGACCAAGATGCACGGGACCGGCACCGTCGCCGGCGGAAGGAGCGTCCTGTGACACCGACCCTCACGCTGGCCCAGTTCAACGCTCTGCCGGAGGCCGAGGCCAGGGTCGCGCTGGAGGGCTGCTGTGCCAGCCGGTCGTGGGCCGACGCGGTGCTCCGAGGTCGGCCCTACCCCACCCTCCAGGCCCTCCTCTCGACCGCCGAGACCGCCTGCCTGGAGCTGCCGTCGGCGGGCCTCGACGAGGCGCTGGCCGGTCACCCCCGGATCGGTGACCGGGCAGCCGGGGACGGTGCACCCGCCAGGCTGTCCCGGCACGAGCAGTCCGCGGTCGCCCGGGCCGACTCCTCGGTGCAGGAGAGGCTGCGGCTCGCCAACGCGGCCTACGAGGAGCGCTTCTCCCGGGTGTTCCTGATCCACGCGGCCGGGCGGGAGCCGGAGGAGATCCTGTCCGAGCTGCGCCGCCGCCTGGGCAACGACCCGCACGCGGAGCGCGCAGAGGTGGCGCGTGAGCTGGCCGACATCACCGGCCGCCGGCTCGAGGGGCTGGTGACCGCATGAGCACGCTCTCAACCCACGTGCTGGACGCGGTCGCCGGGGTCCCCGCGCGCGGCGTACCCGTCGCCCTGTCCAGTCGCGCCGACGACGGCGGCTGGGTCGAGGTCCACGCGACGAGCACCGACTCGGACGGGCGGGTCGCCGACCTGGCCCCACACGGGTTGGCGCGCGGGGTGCACCGACTGGTCTTCGACACCGGCGCCTGGTCCGCGGCGGCTGGGCGCCCGTGCTTCTACCCGGAGGTTGCGGTGGTGTTCACGGTCGAGGACGAGCGGCACCACCACGTCCCGCTGCTGCTCAGCCCCTACGCCTACTCCACCTACCGGGGGAGCTGACCGCATGCCGCACGTCCTCGGACACAACCAGTACGGCAAGGCGGAGACCCGGGTGGTGCGCGTCTACCGCGATCGCGACCCGCACGAGCTCGTCGACTACGACGTCAGCGTGTCCCTGGTGGGCGACTTCGCCGACGTCCACGTCAAGGGCGACAACGCCGCGTGCCTGACGACCGACGCGATGAGGAACACCGTCAACGCCCATGCCAGGGAGCACGGGGATGCGGCCCGGCAGCCGGAGTCCTTCGGCCTCGCCCTTGCCCGCCACTTCGTCGACGACGTCCCCCAGGTGGAGCGCGCGCGGGTGACGACCGAGGGCTACCCGTGGGTGCGACTGCATCACGCCGGCTCCCCCAGCCCGCACGCCTTCGCCCGGGCCGGGGGTCACGTCCGTACGGCGTCGGTCACCTGCAGCGACGGAGCAGCGTGGGTGGTGTCCGGCCTCCGCGACCTGGTCCTGCTCAAGACGACCGACTCGGAGTTCCGCGGCTTCTACCGGGAGCGCTACACGACACTCGCGCCGACGACCGATCGCGTGATGGCGACGTCCGTGACGGCGCAGTGGTGGCACTCCGATCCTGCCGTGGACTGGGGTGGAGCGCACGACGCCGCGCACGGTGCGCTGTGCGACGCCTTCGCCGGCTCGTACAGCCGCTCGTTGCAGCAGACGCTCTACGAGATGGGCGGCGCGGTGCTCGACGCCGTGCCGAGCGCGGCCGAGGTCCGCCTGTCGTTGCCCAACCGGCACCACCTCGTCGTCGACCTCGGGCCCTTCGGGCTCGACAACCCGAACGAGGTGTTCTACGCCAGCGACCGCCCGTACGGGCTGATCGAGGGCACGGTACGACGGGAGGGGGCGAGCAGCCCGGGGCCGGCCTTCGACCCCGGGCTGGGCTGGTAGGGCACGGGGTCAGCGCGGCCCGTGGACTACCACGGTGCCCACGGCGAGGTCGTGCAGTCCCCGCCCGTCCCCCACGCTCACGACGGCCGGGAGCACCAGCGCGATGAGCGCCGTCCTGGCGAAGCCGCGGAGCAGGCCCACCGGCCGGCGGTCCAGGCGGAGCACCCGGAGCCTGAGCGCCCACTGCCCGATGCTCGCACCGGTGAGCCCGGTGGCGAGCGACGTGAGCAGGTACCACGCGACGAGCGGGAGCCATACCCGGCCGGTCGCGGCCGACCACACCTCGGTGCCGGCGAGCATCAGGGCCACCAGGTTGGCGAGGGCCCAGTCGATGACGAGGGCGAGCAGTCGGATGCCGAAGCCCGCCACCGAGCCGGGACCCTCGGCGGGGAGGCCCAGGTACTGGCCGCGGTAGGGCACCGTGTCCCCGGTCGGCGGACGCTCGTCGCGCGTGCTCACCCGGCCAGGCTAGGCGGCGCCCGGCGGGCCTGCCCGGCCAGGCCACGGTCTGGCGGCCCAGGCCCGGCCGTGGGAGAGTCGTTGCCGGGTGGTGCGGCGCGTTACACCACCGAAACATGCGGGACACGGACGGGAAACTGCCCCCTCCTACGGTCCCGCACCAACGGCCGGCAGCGGGTCATCGACGACCCACGTCCGGTCCCGCGCTGTTCTCGCGACAAGCCCGGCGCCCGTGCCGGGCCAGGGAGGCTGGATGTTCACCAACCCGGACGAGCTGCTGAAGTACGTGAAGGACGAGGGCGTCGAGTTCATCGACGTGCGCTTCTGCGACCTCCCCGGCATCATGCAGCACTTCAACGTGCCGGCCGGTGAGGTCGGTACCGACGCCATCGCCAACGGACTGATGTTCGACGGGTCGTCGATCCGCGGGTTCCAGGCGATCCACGAGTCGGACATGAAGCTGATCGCCGACCCCGCGACCGCCTTCGTCGACCCGTTCCGCAAGGCCAAGACGCTCGCGCTGAACTTCTCCATCGTCGACCCGTTCACGGACGAGCCCTACAGCCGCGACCCCCGCAACATCGCGGCCAAGGCCGAGGCCTACCTCACGAGCTCCGGCATCGCCGACACCTCGTACTTCGGCCCCGAGGCGGAGTTCTACGTCTTCGACGACGTACGTTTCGAGACCAAGCAGAACGCCGGCTACTACTTCATCGACTCCGTCGAGGGGGCCTGGAACACCGGGCGCGTCGAGGACGGCGGCAACCGGGGCTACAAGACGCGCTACAAGGGCGGTTACTTCCCGGTTCCGCCCACCGACCACTACTCGGACCTGCGCGACCAGATGGTCAAGGCGCTGCTCTCGGTGGGCATCCAGGTGGAGAAGTCCCATCACGAGGTGGGCACCGCCGGGCAGGCCGAGATCAACTACAGCTTCGACTCCCTGACCCATGCCGGCGACAAGCTGATGCTCTACAAGTACGTGATCAAGAACGTCGCGTGGCAGCACGGCAAGACCGCCACCTTCATGCCCAAGCCGCTCTTCGGCGACAACGGGTCCGGCATGCACTGCCACCAGTCGCTGTGGAAGGACGGCTCGCCGCTGTTCTACGACGAGCTGGGCTACGGCGGACTGTCCGACACGGCGCGGTGGTACATCGGTGGCCTGCTGGCGCATGCGCCGTCGCTGCTGGCCTTCACCAACCCGACGGTCAACTCCTACCACCGTCTCGTCCCGGGATTCGAAGCACCGGTCAACCTGGTGTACAGCCAGCGCAACCGCTCGGCCGCGGTTCGCATCCCCATCACCGGGACGTCGCCGAAGGCCAAGCGCATCGAGTTCCGGGTGCCCGACCCGTCGTGCAACCCCTACCTCGCCTTCTCGGCGATGCTCATGGCCGGCCTCGACGGGATCAAGAACAAGATCGAGCCTCCCGAGCCGGTGGACAAGGACCTCTACGAGCTGCCGCCCGAGGAGCACGAGTCCATCACGCAGGTGCCCGGCACGCTGCCGGCGGTTCTCGACGCCCTCGAGGCCGACCACGACTACCTCCTCGACGGAGACGTCTTCACGCCCGACCTGGTCGAGACCTGGATCGACTGGAAGCGCACCAACGAGGTGGATCCGATCCGGCTGCGGCCGCACCCCCATGAGTTCGAGCTCTACTACGACATCTGATCCGAGGCAGCTCAGCCCGCCTCCGCAGGACCGAGCGCGGGGTTACGCAGGTCTCCGGCCCCACCGGACCTGCGCAACCCCGCGCTCGTCGGTAGGTGGCTCGCTCCGATCGCTGGGCTAGCACCCGCGGATACCGCCGCCACCGGCGAAGCGTCGTCAGCGCAGCTCCGACGCCAGGGGGCACTGGAACGGGTCCCGGGCACGAAGTCCCACGTGGTTGAGGTAGTCGACGACGATCCCGTACGACGCGAGGAGTCCGACCTCGGTGTACCCGACCCCGTGTCGCGCGCAGTATTCCCGGACCAGCGGCTGGACCAGCTTCAGGTTGGGCCGAGGCATGCTCGGGAAGAGGTGGTGCTCGATCTGGTAGTTGAGTCCACCGAGCGCGAAGTCGATCAGGAGCCCACCTCGCACGTTGCGGGACATGAGCACCTGCCGACGCAGGAAGTCGATCTCCATGGTCCTGGGGACGATGGGCATCCCCTTGTGGTTGGGAGCGAAGGCGGCGCCCAGGCAGACACCGAACACGCCCATCTGGACTGCGAAGAAGGCGACCGCCAACCCCAGGGGCAGCGCCAGAAGCAGTACCACGACGTACGCCACGAGCCGAGCGACGACGATGGCGGCTTCCTTGCGCTGGTGGGGGACGGTCCCGGGGCGCAGCAACACCGCCAGGCTGGCCCAGTGCAGGGCCAAGCCCTCGAAGGTGAGGAGTGGGAAGAACAACCACCCCTGCCGAGCGACCAACCACCGCCCCAGCGGACCGCGGCCCGAGATCGCTGCCGGGGTGAACGCAATGGCGCCGGGGCCGATGTCGGGGTCCCGTCCTTCCTGGTTGGGCGCCGCGTGGTGCCGGTTGTGCTTGTCCCGCCACCATCCGTAGCTGAGACCGGCGAATGCACCGCCGAGTACGCGGGCGGTCCACGCGTTCCACGCAGCCGACACGAACATCTGACGATGGGCGCCGTCATGCGCCAGGAACCCGAACTGCGTGCAAACCACGCCGAGGGCTGCGGCCAGCAGGAGTTGCAGCCATGAGTCGCCGAGCAGGAAGAAGCCGACCCAGATGGCACCGAAGGCCACCGTCGCGAGCGCGATCCGGCTCCAGTAGTAGGCGTAACGGCGACGGAGCAGGCCTTGCTCTCGCACGCGACGAGCCAGGCCCGTGTAGAGGCTGGCGTGACGCTCAGCGGGTGACGCCGCCCGCCGGGTGTCGCTGGTGGTCGACTGCATCGTCGGTCGTCCCCGGTCGGAGGGAACCGGCGACGGGGGAAGAACGAGGGTCATGTCGCGGCTCCCGGCAGGTCAGTGACGGAGGTGAGTTGCCGGGTCCGGGGCAACGGCGCTCGGTCGGGTCCGGCGTGCGGACCCTGCGCCCGGTCACACCCTAGAGAGGGAACGGTGCTCGGGCAACCGCTGGCCGAGCGCTTCGTTCAGGCGCTGGTGAGCACCCGCGCGTCGATCGAGCCGTCCACAACGGAGGAGGCCACGGCGGTGAGTGCGAGGCCGTTGCGCCTGGCGTGGGAGCGCATGCGCGTGAATGCCTCGGCCACGCTGATGCTCGCGCGGGAGGCGAGCATGCCCTTGGCCTGCTCCACGAGGACCCGACTGTTCAGCGCCGTCTGGAGCTGCTCGGAGAGGATGGTCTGCTCCCGCAAGGTTCGTTTCTGCAGCAGCCCGATGGTCGCCACGTCCGCCATCGCCTGACCGACCCCGAGGTCGTCCACACCCAGCCGGACCGGGCTGTCGGTGAACAGGTTCAGCGCTCCGATCACCTGACCGCGCAACCGCATCGGCAGTGCGTGGGTGGCGGCGAACCCGGCCGCTTGGGCGGCGGCGGTGAAGTTGGGCCACCGCTCGCGCGCCTCGGCCAGGTCGATGTTCGTGACGGCCGCGCCGGTGGCGTAGGCGTCCAGGCAGGGCCCCTCCTCGTGCTGGAGCTCGAAGAGCTCCAGCAGCCGGGCGCGCTCGACGCTGGAGGCCATCAGCTGCAGCCCTCCGCGCTGGTCGGCCAACATCAACCCGGCTGCATCGGCGTGCAGCAGTTCGACACACCGCTCCGTGAGCATCTGCAGGAAGTCCAGCACGTCGAAGTCCTCGACCAGGGTGTCGGCGAGCTCGACGAAGACCTGCGCGAGTCGCCGTGTATCGCTGTCCATCTGGTCTCCCGTCCGCGTCGGTCCCCCACCGGGCCTGCGCCCGTCATCATGGTCCACGGTCACGCGTCTCGGATGCCACCCGCCGGATCACTGGAGAAGTGCACCACCCCGGCGAGCACCTCGCGGCTCGCTGCGATGATCGGCTGCTCCGCGGCGTAGGCGCGCCCGCAGCAGGACCAGCGCCTGGCCCCGGGACACGCCGGCCTGCTCGGCGACCATGCCGGTCGCCTGGTGCACCTCGGCGCGGTCCTCGAGCACGGGGATCCCCCACGAGCCGAGCCGTCGTCCCGGTACTGCTGGCCCTGCAGGTGCAGCAGGATCGTGGTCGCGGCCCCGGTCACCGGTACGCCTCGGGTCGCATGCGTCGACCAGTCGCTGCGGTAGATCGCTGTCTCTGGCAGTGCCGGTGGCGATCCCGGCCAGGATCTCAGCGACCCGCAGCGGCGCCAAGGCTCACCCCTCCCGCTCCGCCTCCGGCCACGACGGCCTGGCACCCGCGAGCGTCCGGTCACGTCCCTGTGCGCGCGGCAAACCTGGGCGCGTGGCAGCAGGGTCTCGTGTTCGCCGCAGCGAGCCGTGCGTGAGGTAGCCCCACGGCACAGGTCACCGGGAACCTGCCCTTGCAAGCCGGGCCTGACGGTGCCACGTTGACAAGGGGATCCGAGCGATGCTGGAGGCGAGGGGCCATGCCGAGTCGGCGAGCAGTTGCGTTGGCCGGGAGCGTGACGTTCGTCCTGGCGGTGGCTGCCCCCGCCGTCGCCCGGCCGATGACGGCGGGACCGCTGGTCCAGGTCTCGGGGACCAGCGCCTTCCTCGGCTGCACGGCGGACGCCGTCGACGAGCAGTCCGGCACGGTCTACCTCAACAGCGAGGTCGAGCCGTGGATCGATGTGAACCCCACCGATCAGGACAACCTGGTCGGGATCTGGCAGCAGGACCGCTGGTCCAACGGCGGGGCACGGGGGCTGGTGGCCGGTGTCAGCTTGGACGGGGGTACCAGCTGGCAGGAGGTCGTCATCCCCGGGATCTCGTTGTGCTCCGGAGGGGACTACGACCGGTCTACCGATCCCTGGGTCTCCTTCGGGCCGGACGGCACGCTGCACCAGCTGGCGCTGTCCTTCAACGACGTCGCCGCCCCGATCGAGCCGCGCGACTTCGACCACGCGTTGCTGGCGAGCCGGTCGACCGACGGCGGCCTGACCTGGAGCGAGCCAGTGGTGGTGATCAGGGACCTCGACGCCAACGTGTTCAACGACAAGCAGACGATCACCGCAGACCCCACGGACGCTGACCTGGTCTACGGCGTGTGGGACCGGCTCGTCTTCCCGACCAGCGAGCGAGCCAGCGTCATCGCGGGCTTCGTGACCTTCTCCTTCCGAGGCCCTGCGTGGTTCGCGAGGAGCACCGACGGCGGGGTCAGCTGGGAGCCCGCCCGGCAGATCTACGACCCCGGGCAGAACGACCAGACCATCGGCAACCAGATCGTCGTCCTGCCGGACGGCACGCTCGTCGACGTCTTCAACGAGATCCGCAACGACAACCGCGGGGGTCGCGTGGGCAGCAACGTCGCTCTGCTCCGCTCCACCGACAGCGGCGAGAGCTGGTCCGGGCCGGTCTACGTGAACCGCCTGGGAACGATCGAGGTCACCGACCCCGACACCGGAGACCCGGTGCGGACCGGAGACATCATCCCGGAGGCGGCCGTCGACCCGGACCGCGGAGCCCTGTACGTCGTATGGCAGGACGCCAGGTTCGGCGGTGACCGGTTCGACAGCGTCGCGTTCTCTCAGTCAATGGACGGCGGACTCACCTGGTCCAGCCCGATCAAGGTCAACCTCACGCCGGAAAGCCTGCCGCCGGGTAACCAGCAGGCGTTCACGCCGTCGGTACACGTGGCCGACGACGGCACGATCGGGGTCACCTACTACGACTTCCGCAACAACACGCCCGCCCCCGATACGCTGCCGACCGA
The DNA here is from genome assembly GCA_035761805.1 of Jiangellales bacterium. GTDB lineage: Bacteria > Actinomycetota > Actinomycetes > Jiangellales > Jiangellaceae > DASTQL01. Next base: position 31,559 of record DASTQL010000055.1, read on the forward strand.
CTACTTCCTCGTGCACTGCCACCCCGACATCCCTCCGGGCTGCGCCGACCCGACCGGCTGGGGCGACGAGGTGCGGGTCACCAATACGCCGTTCGACATGCGGCTCGCCCCGTTCGCCGTCGGATTCTTCACCGGGGACTACGAGGGGCTCTCCGACATCGGTGGGGCATTCACGCCGTTCTTCTCGCAGACGCACGGCGACGACCCCTCCAGCACGTTCTTCCGAACGGTGGGCTGAGGCATGCCGGGAATCAGCCGGTCGAGGCGGGGACCCCGCGGGGCCGTCGGCCTGTGCTTCCTCGCAGCGATGACAGCGATCGCACCTCAATCCGCCGCAGCGCCCGCCGCCGACGTCATCGTGCTGCCGGGAGCCAGCTCGGCCGAGGGGATCGCCGTCGGACGCGGCGCCACCTTCTACGCCGGTGAGCTCTTCGGGGGCGACATCTACCGGGGTGACCTCCAGCGCGGCACCGTCGAGCGGCTGGTCGACGCGCCGGAGGGGCAGATGGCCGTGGGGCTCAAGGCCGACGACGCCAGCGGGCTGTTGTTCGTCGCCGGCGGCTTCAGTGGGCAGGGCTACGTCTTCGACGCCGCCACCGGCGAGGCCGTCGCCACGTACCAGTTCGGGGCACCCGGAGAGTCGCTCATCAACGACGTCGCCATCACCCAGGACGGCGCCTGGTTCACCGACTCACAGCTGGCGAGGCTCTACCTCGTGCCGATCAGCCCGACCGGCCTGCCGGGAGATCTCCGCGTCCTCGACTTGACCGGTCCGGCCGCGGACACCAGCGGTGAGTTCAACCTCAACGGCATCGCTGGCACCCCCAACGGCCACACCCTGATCGTGGCCCACTCGACCGCCGAGGCGCTCTACACGGTGGACCCCGCCACCGGGGAGAGTGAGCTCCTCGTGAGGGTGCCAGGGCCCGACGGGATCCTGTTCGAGGCGGGGCGACTGTGGGTGGCCCAGCCGTTCCAGGACACCGTCACGCGACTCCGGATCAGTCCAGACCTGACCAGCGGCGTCGTCGAGGAGGTCATCGAGAGCGACCTGTTCCAGACTCCGACGACCGTGGCGATCCACGGCAGCCGTCTCGCCGTGGTCAACGCGAAGTTCGACACCGGCCTACCACCGACCGCGGACGAGTACGAGGTGGTGATCGTCGACCGGTGAGGCCGGTGCGGGTGCCCTGGCCACGTCCTGCCGCCCCTGCCTCGTATCCGGACGACCGCGCACGCGTACACATGGCCCTCGTCGGTCCCGGAGGGACCTCGCCGCCCACAGGGTCGTGTCACATTCTCTGCCGCACCCAGGCCCCGACCACGTGCTCGGCGATGGCCAGGCTCGACGTGGCAGCCGGCGACGGGGCGTTGCGCACCAACAGCACGGCGCCGGAGTCCTGGAGCACGAAGTCGTCGACGAGCCGGCCGTCGCGGCCGACCGCCTGGGCCCGTACGCCGGCCCTGGCACGCCGCAGGTCGCCGGGCGTGAGGCCGGGCAGGTAGCGGCTCGCCGCCTCGGCGAAGCGGCGCCGCGACAGGGAGCTGGACACCTCGCGGACGCCGGTCCGCCAGTGCTGGCGGGCCATCCGTACGGTTCCGGGCCAGGCGAGCACGCGACGGAGGTCGCGGAGGTGGACGTCCCCCCAGCGGTAGCCCTCGTAACCGAGCGCCATCACCGCGTTGGGCCCGACCAGGACCTCGTCGTCGACGCCGCGGGTGAGGTGGATGCCGAGGAACGGGTACCGCGGGTCGGGCACCGGGTAGATCAGGCCTCGGACCCGGTCCCGTACCGCTGGACCGAGGGCGTGGTACTCCCCTCGGAACGGCACGATGCGCACATCTCCCGGCCTGCCCACCATCTCGGCCACGGCGTCGCTCGACAGCCCGGCGCACGCGACCAGCCGGTCGACCTTGTGCCGCACGCCCTTCACCAGCAGCTCGACGCCCGACGCGGTCTCCCGGACGGCCTGCACCGGCGACGACAGCCGGATCTCGCCACCGGCGGCGGCGACCTCGTCGGCGAGCGCCCGGCAGACCGCGACGAAGTCGACGACCGCCGTGCGCGGCGAGTGCAGAGCGGCCACGCCCGCCACGTACGGCTCGACCTCGCGCATCCCGGCAGCATCCAGCCGGGCGAGGTCCGGGACCCCGTTGGCGCGAGCGCGCTTCTCGATCCCGTCCAGCCCGTCGAGCTCGGACTCGTCGGTGGCCACGACGAGCTTGCCGAGCTCGCGGTACGGTACGGAGTGCTCCGTACAGAAGTCGTGCAGCAGGCCGACGCCGCGGCGACACAGCGTGGCCTTGAGCGAGCCGGGCGGGTAGTAGAGGCCGGCGTGCACGACGCCGCTGTTGTGGCCGGTCTGGTGCGCGGCGAGGTGGTCTTCCTTCTCGAGCACCACCACGTGCACGCCGGGGAAGCGGCGGGTCAGCTCGCGCGCGACGGCCAGGCCGAGGATGCCGCCGCCGATGACGGCGACGGAACGCGGGGACGACAGATCCACCGGCACAGGATGCACGACGTCGAGGCACCCGTCCTGTAGAAGTCGCGGTTCGGCTGGTCCCGCGGGCCGCGGCGCCAGCGAAACGCCGAACTCTCGCGAGGCCCGGCGCCAGGCGATCCCCTGGGAACGCCCGTCAGACCTGCTGGACCGTGTAGACCACCGTCTGCACCCGGATCATGCCGTCCCGGAAGATGAACGTGTCGATGCCGTCCTCGACCCTGCGACCGCCTCCGGTCGCCTTCCACTCGAGGTAGAGCACGTCGTCGGCGAAGACGGTGTCCAGCTCCCACTGCGCCTGGGGCATGTCGCTCAACAGCTGGGTGAACACCCGCCGGGCCCCGTCCTTGCCGCGGTACACCTGCTTCTGCACGACCAGGATCGCGTCGTCGCTGTAGTCGGCGACGATGTCCTCGAGGTCCTCGGCGCCCAGCGCCTGCCCGTGGTGGGCGAACACCTCCTCGGGAGTCCGTGTCGTCATGGCCCGTCTCCTCTCCCGCTCGGTGCCGACCTACGGATTCTCCGCCGACCCCTCGAGTGGCGACAAGCGCCCTGTGACCCCTGGCGCGCTGTGCCCGGTCCTGTTTGCCTGGGTCCGTGCAGTGGGCGACCACCGGGGCCGCCCCACCGCTCCTGGAGGCGTGATGAAGGCGGTCCGACTTCACAAGTACGACGAGCGACCCGTCGTCGAGGACGTCGCGGAGCCAGAGGCCACGGGACCCTTCGACGTTGTGGTCAGGGTGGGCGGAGCCGGCCTGTGCCGGACGGACCTCCACATCGTCGAGGGTCAGTGGGCGGAGAAGAGCAACGTCGCACTGCCGTACACGCTCGGTCACGAGAACGCCGGGTGGGTCCACGCGGTGGGACCGGCGGTCGAGCACGTCGAGGTGGGCGACGCGGTCATCCTGCACCCCCTGGTGACGTGCGGCTTCTGCCGGGCGTGCCGTGCCGGTGACGACGTTCATTGCGAGGCCAGCGCCTTCCCAGGCATCGACACCGACGGAGGCATGGCCGACTACCTCAGGACCTCAGCCCGCTCCGTCGTCAGGCTCGCAGCGGGTGTCGAGCCGGCTGCGGTCGCCGCACTCGCCGACGCGGGCCTGACCGCCTACCACGCCGTGAAGAAGGCGGTCCCGCTGCTGCACCCCGGGAGCACCTGTGTGGTGGTGGGCGCGGGCGGCCTGGGGCACATCGGCATCCAGTGCCTGCGCGCGATGAGTGCCACGCGCATCGTCGTCCTCGACCCAAACGAGCAGGCTCTCGCCCTCACCCGGGACTGGGGCGCTGACGAGACCGTCGTCGTCGACGGCCCCCACGTCGACCGGGTCCTCGACCTGACCGACGGCAAGGGTGCGGAGGTCGTCCTCGACTTCGTCGGCGAGCGCGGCGCCGATCGGGACAGCTGGACGATGACCCGTCGGGCGGGCAGTCACTTCGTGATCGGGTACGGCGGGCGCATCGACGTCCCGGCGATCGACGTGATCTCGACCGAGCGCAACGTCATCGGGAACCTCGTGGGCAGCTACAACGACCTGGTCGAGCTGATGGCCCTGAACGCGGACGGCAAGGTCACGATGCTGACGCACACCTACCCGCTGGACGCGGTCAACGAGGCGATGGACGACCTCGACGCCGGTCGTCTGCGCGGGCGCGGCATCCTCGTCCCCGCGACCGGTTAGGCAGCGCGGATCACGGGGGTCGTTCGCCTCTGCCCAGCGGGGAGGCCTGCGGAGCAGCGTGGAGGTGAGGCCGAGGCGCCTCGTCCGAACCCGCTGCCGTAAGGAGTGAGAACGATGGCGGCCACGACCACCGCCCCTCCCCCGCCCTATCCGGTGCACGTCGACGCCGTCGACCGCCCGGCCGTCTCCCGATGGTTGTGGCTCGTCAAGTGGCTCCTGGCCATTCCGCACTTCATCGTGCTGGCCTTCCTCTGGGTCGCCTTCGCGGTGCTGAGCCTGGTCGCCCTGGTCGCGATCCTCTTCACCGGCCGCTACCCTCGCGCGATCTTCGACTTCAACGTCGGGGTGCTGCGATGGTCCTGGCGGGTCGGCTACTACTCGTACGGGGCGCTGGCCACGGACCAGTACCCGCCGTTCACCCTCGCCGAGGTCCCCGACTACCCGGCCCACCTCGAGGTGGACTACCCGGAGCACCTGTCCCGCGGACTCGTGCTGGTCAAGTGGTGGTTGTTGGCCATCCCGCACTACATCGTCCTGAGCCTCTTCCTGGGCACCGGGGTCTGGGTGGCCTGGCAGGGTGACGACTCCCAGCTGGTGTGGGGCAGCGGGCTCGTCGGCATCCTCGTCCTGGTCGCCGCGGTCGTGCTGGCCTTCACGGGCAGCTACCCGCGGCCCGTCTACGACCTGCTCCTCGGGCTGCACCGCTGGGCGCTCCGGGTGGCTGCGTACGTCGGGCTGATGACCGACCAGTACCCCCCCTTCCGCCTCGACCAGGGACCGCACGAGCCCGAGGCCGGACTCCTCATGACCCAGGCCGCCTCGCCGCCGCCGCACGGGTCCGCACCGGCCGCCCCGCCGCCACCTCCGGCGCAGGCAGCCGCACCGCCGGGGCCGCCTCACGCCACCGGCTGGACGGCCGGCCGGGTGATCGCGGTGGTCGTCGGCTGCGTCCTGATCCTCATGTCCTTCGGCCTGCTGGCCGGCGGCACGGCCGTGCTCGTCGCCGACCAGGTCTCCAGGGACGACGGGTTCGTCACCACGGACGTCGAGACGCTCTCGACCGAGGGCTACGCGTACGTCATCGGGGACGTGCTCGTGGTGGCCCCCGGACCCGACAGCGACGTCCTGGACGACGTGCTCGGCGACGTGCGGGTCCGCGTCACCGCTGAGGACGCCACGACGCCGGTCTTCGTCGGGATCGCGCGGGACCGCGACGTCGACGCCTACCTGGCCGGTGTCGCCCGGACTGTTCCCACGGAGGAGTCCTTCAGGGGTCGGGACGTGCCCGGGTCCGCCCCGACGACGGTCCCCGAGGATGCCGGGATCTGGGTGGAGTCCTCCGTCGGGACCGGCGAGCAGGAGCTCGTCGTGACCCCGCGGGCTGGACGGTGGTCGCTGGTGGTGATGAACCCGGACGCGAGCCCGGGAGTCACCGTGACCGGCGACGTCGGTGTCACGCTGGCGTGGCTCACCGGAGCGGGGATCGTCCTGCTCCTGGTCGGCGCGGCCGTCCTCATCGGTGGAGTGGCGCTCGTGACCGTCGGCGTGCGGCGGGCCTCCCGACCCGTGACCTGAGCCGTGCTGCGTCGGTCGCCCGTCCCGCCGGCCAGCCGCGTGGCCCCGCGCGGCTGGCGGGCGGTCGTCGTCCTCCTGCTCGGCGTCCTGCTCACCAGCCTCGGGCTCGGCGTCGGTCTCCCGTACGTGCGGAAGGCAGGCTGGTCGCTCTTGGGAGTCGCGGGCGGGCTGGCCCTCGTCGTCGGCCTCCTGCTGCTGGCGCTCGCCGTGGTCGGCCTCGCGGGCTCCGTCCGGGGGTGGTGGAGGCTCGTCGTCCTCCCGCTGGCCGTCGGCGTGGCGCTCGTGCTGGTCTACGTGCTCGCAGTCCCGTTCGCGGTGACCACGGTCCCGCCCACCGAGGCCGACCGGACACCGGGGGCGGTGGGCCTGGACCACCGCGAGGTGCGACTGCCGACACGCGACGGGGTGGAGCTCGCCGCCTCGTACGTACCGTCGGGGAACGGCGCAGCAGTCGTGCTGCTGCACGGGTCGGGGTCGACCAGGTCATCGGTCGTCGACCAGGCCGCGGTCCTCGCGGCCCACGGCTACGGCGTCCTCCTCCTCGACGCGCGAGGCCACGGCGACAGTGGCGGGCGAGCCATGGACTGGGGGTGGCACGGGGACGAGGACGTGGCGGCCGCGGTGACCTTCCTCGCGGCGCAACCCGAGGTCACCGGTGGGCGGATCGCCGCGGTCGGGCTGTCCATGGGGGGCGAAGAGGCCCTGGGAGCCGCGGCGGCGGACGACCGGCTACGTGCCGTGGTGGCCGAGGGCGCCACAGGCCGTGGCGCCTTCGACCTGGGGTGGCTCTCTGATGTGTACGGGTGGCGGGGGACGGTCACCGAGGCGGCGAAGTGGCTGCAGACCTCGCTGGTCGAGCTGCTGAGCGGTGCCGAGCGTCCGGCGGCGCTGCGGGAGGCGGTCGGGGCCGCCAGCAGCGTGCTCCTGGTCACAGCCGGTGACCGGCCCGACGAGCAGCACGCGGCCGAGGTCCTGAGACGGGCCGCGCCCGACCGTGTGCAGGTGTGGGTCGTGCCGGGCAGCTCGCACACCGGGGGTCTGCAGACTGCCCCACGGGAATGGGAGGCGAGGGTCGTCGGGTTCCTCGACGAAGCCCTCTCCTGACGTCGTGGCTCGGGGTGCGATCGGGCGGGATCCGATCGGCGCGCCTGCGCGGGCTCGGCGCGGTGCGCACGTACCGTGAAGATCACACGGGCCCCGACGGGGCGAGTCTCGACGTCCGCGAGGTGCTCGATGGCTGGACGGTGGACCGGCGCGGTGCTGGCCGGGCTACTCATCGGTGGGATCCTCGGCGTTGCCGACCGGACGTTCGACGAGGGTCCACCGCCGGCAGACGACGGCACCACCGTGACGGAGACCGAGGTCGAGGTCGAGACGGAGACGACGGTCGTGACGCCCACCGACGGACCGACCGTCGAGGCCACCTCGGAGCAGTTCGTGGTCGAGACGGAGAGCGGCACGGTCGTCAGGGAGAACACCGCCACGGCGTCGGCGGGCGGCGGTTGACTTGCGGCCCGTGCCGGCTCACCCGGCACGGGGGATGCGCCGGCCCGGCCGGCGCGGTTGCATCCGGGCATGGGCCAGGACCCGCCGATACCGACCGACCGTCCCCCTCGACTACGCGACGCGGCGCTGGGGGCGGTCGGCCGCGTGGGCTCGACCATGATCGCCGGCGCCACGGGCGCGGCCCGAGGAACCGTGCGGCTCGGGGCCGAGCCGGTGCACGCGGTGAGGCGGAGCGTGGCACTGGCCCGGACGGCCGCGGAGGCGGTGGCGCCGGACGTGGTGCGGCGGGGCCGGGCGTCGGTGAGACAGCTCGCGTCCGAGGGTCGTCGGCGCCGCGAGGACGTGGTGTCGTCCACAGAGGACCGGCTGCGTTCGGCGGTCCGGGCGCTGGTCGGGTACGTGCTCGCGCAGGTGGACCTGGACGCCGTCGCCGAGCGGCTCGACGTGGACCGGGTCGCCAGGCGGCTCGACGTGAACGCCGTCGTCGCCCGTGCGGACCTCGACGGGGCGGTCGCTCGAGTCGACATCGACGCGGCGGTCGCTCGAGTCGACATCGACGCGATCCTCGACCGGGTCGACCTGGACGCCGTCGCCGAGCGGCTCGACCTCGACCGGGTGGCCCGGCGGCTCGACGTCGACGCCGTCGTCGCGCGCGCGGACCTCGACGCGGCAGCGGCCCGGATCGACGTCGAGGCGATCCTCGACCGGGTCGACCTCGTGGGCATCGCGCAGGAGGTCGTCGACGGGATCGGGCTGCCCGACATCGTGCGCGAGTCCACCGGATCCCTGGCCACGGAGACCGTCGAGGAGGTCAGGCTCCAGGGGATGGCTGCGGACGACGCGATCGCACGCCTGGTCGACCGCATCCGGCTGCGTCGTCGGCCTGCCCTCCCCTCGGCGCCGTGAGACCGGCGTGCCCGTCCCCCCACCGCACCAGGGCGAGGTCGCTGGCATCGTCAGCCGTGGGCTCGCCGCACTTGTCGACGTGGCCGTGGTCGGGCTCGGCGTGGCAGGGATCTACCTGGCGTGGGCCGGCCTGGTCTTCGCGTGGTCGCCGCTGTCCTTCCAGTGGCCGAGACCGGGCTTCGGCACGCTCCTGGTGATCGCGGCCGGTCTGGCCGTCGTGTACCAGACGGCCGGGTGGGCCACCACCGGCCGGACCTACGGCACCGCTGTGCTCGGGCTGAGGGTGGTGGCGCGGTCGGGTCGGCACCTGCGCTGGTCGGGGGCCTTCCTGCGCGCCCTCTTCTGCACGCTGGTGCCGATCGGGCTCGCCCTGGTCGTCGTGAGCCCGCGCCGACGGTCGCTCCAGGACCTGCTGCTCGGCACCACGGTGGTCTACGACTGGACGCGCGCGCGGGAGCACGAGGCGTCCGGGGCCGCACCGCCTCCGGGGTGACGGCAGTCGGACGCGGCGGAGCGCCTGCGCCGACTGAGACCGCGGACACGCCGGACGAGTTGTGGACGGGATTGGCCCTGCTCCGCCCGGAGGCTCTACGATCTGTCCTGCAGTTGCATCGCAGTCTTGGTTCGACCGAGGCCGCCTGTGCCGGATCTCCGGTGCCAGGCTGCTCCCGGGAGCAGGGACCGTCGATTGACCGCACCTCAGCAAGTCCCGCACAGGGCGGGACTTGACGGCCTCTCCTGGAGGAGCAAGAAGTGGCACAGGGCACCGTGAAGTGGTTCAACGCCGAGAAGGGGTTCGGGTTCATCGCGCAGGACGGCGGTGGCCCCGACGTCTTCGTGCACTACTCGGCCATCCAGTCGAGCGGTTTCCGCTCGCTGGACGAGAACCAGCGCGTCGAGTTCGAGGTGACGCAGGGTCAGAAGGGCCCGCAGGCGGACAACGTCCGTCCCCTCTGACGCACGAGGGACAGCGGCCGAGGCCGCCGGGACACCCGAGGTGTTCCGGCGGCCTCGTCGTCTGTCGGCGGGGATGCTCGACGAGCACGCGCCCGACCCGGGGTCGGCTGACACGGTGGCCGCCCGGCGATCATGAGACCTCGCGGGGTGCGATCCGTCGACAGGACGCCTCAGACGCCGAAGAACACCCGGTCCACGACTCCTCGTGCCCGGCGCGTCACCCGACGGTAGTGGTCGAGGAAGGCCGCCGTCTCGCCCGGTTCGTAGCCCAGCACCCGGGCTACCTTGGCCAGCTCGCGGGTGTCCCGCGGCAGCTCGTCGGAGCTGCGGGTCCGGACCAGGAGCGCTGCGTTACGCACCCGACTGACCGTGCGCCACGAGGTGGCCAGAGCATCCCGGTCGATGGGAGCGAGCAGGTCCGCGCCGACCGCGGCGTCCAGCGCCTCGAGGGTGCGGGTCGTCCGCAGCGCCGGGACCTCGTGCGCGTGCCGGAGCTGGAGCAGCTGGGCCGTCCACTCGACGTCGGCGAGACCGCCGGGACCCAGCTTGGTGTGCCGGGACGGATCGGCCCCGCGGGGCAGCCGCTCGGACTCCACCCGGGCCTTGATCCGCCGGACCTCACGTACCTGCTCCGCGCTGAGCCCGCCCTCCGGCCACCGCAGCGTGTCGACGACGGCCATGAAGCGCTCGGCAAGCTCCCGGTCGCCGCAGAGGGGCTCGGCTCGCAGCAGGGCCTGGCGCTCCCAGACCTCGCCCCACCGCGCGTAGTAGGCCTGGTACGAGGCGAGGCTGCGCACCAGCGGACCGCTGCGGCCCTCCGGGCGGAGGTCGGCGTCGACCGGCAACGGCGGGTCGGCCATGGGGATCGCCAGCAGCCGCCGCAGCTCCTGGATCACCTCGAGCGCGGCCCGGGCCGCAGCGTCCTCGGCGACACCCGGGAGCGGTTCGTGGACGAAGATGACGTCCGCGTCCGAGGCGTAGGACATCTCGTGCCCGCCGAGCCGGCCCATCGCGATCACCGCGAGCCGGGTGGGCAGATCCGCCCGCCGCTCGGCCTGCACCGCCCGTACGGCGATGGTAAGTCCCGCTTCGAGCGTCGCGGCGGCGACCGCGGTCAGGCCCTCGCCCACCCGCTCGACGCCGGCCAGACCGAGGAGGTCGGCGACCGCCGTACGGAAGAGCTCGCGACGACGTACGGCGCGGACGGCGGCGGTCGCAGAGACGGGATCGTGGTGGCGCTGGGCGGACCGGAGGGCCTCCGGCTCGACGGCCTCGCGGCTCCGGGGGGCGAGGTCGGTGTCGCCGAGCATCCCGACGGCCTCGGGGGCGCGCATGAGCAGATCGGTGGCGTACTTGCCGGACGAGAGCACGGTCGCGAGTCGTTCCGCGGCGGCGCCCTCGTCACGGAGGAAGCGGAGGTACCAGTGCGTCGAGCCGAGAGCGTCGCTGACCTTGCGGAAGCCCAGCAGCCCGGCGTCGGGGTCGGGCCCGTCGGCGAACCAGCCGAGCATCACCGGCAGCAGCGTGCGCTGGATGGCGGCCCGCCGGGACAGCCCCTTGGTGAGCGCCTCGATGTGGCGCAGGGCCCCGGCGGGGTCGACGTACCCGAGGGCGACGAGCCGGTCCTTGGCTGCCTCGGGGGTGAGCCGCGCCTCCTCGCCGGGGAGCCGGGCGACGGCGGCGAGCAGCGGTCGGTAGAAGAGCTTCTCGTGCAGCCGGCGCACCTCGCGGGCATGCCGGCGCCAGGTCTCGGTGAGCTCGTCGACCGGGTCCGCACGCATGCCCAACGAGCGGCCGAGTCGGCGAAGGTCCGCCTCGCTGTCGGGGACCATGTGGGTCCGGCGGAGGCGGTGCAGCTGGATGCGGTGCTCGAGGGTGCGCAGGAACCGGTACGCCCGGTCGAGCTCGCCGGCGTCGGCGCGACCGACGTAACCCCGGGTCGACAGCTGCTCGAGGGCGTGCAAGGTGGTGGGGCTGCGGAGGAAGACGTCGGATCGGCCGTGCACGAGCTGCAGGAGCTGTACGGCGAACTCCACGTCTCGCAGCCCGCCGGGCCCGAGCTTGACGTGACGGTCGGCCTGCCCCGGCTTGATGTGGGCCTCGACCCGGCGGCGCATGGCCTGGACGTCCTCGACGAAGTTGTCGCGGTCGGCGGCGCTCCAGATGAACGGTGCGACGGCGTCGATGTAGGCCCGGCCGAGCTCGGCGTCACCAGCGACCGGGCGGGCCTTGAGCAGGGCCTGGAACTCCCAGGTCTTGGCCCAGCGCTCGTAGTAGGAGACGTGGCTGGCAAGGGTGCGGACGAGCGGGCCGTTCTTGCCCTCGGGGCGCAGGGCCGTGTCGACGGCCCAGAGCGAGCCCTCGGCCGTGGCGGCTGAGCACGCGTGCACCATGCGCCGGGCCAGGTCCGTGGCCGTGGCGAGGGCGGCCCGTTCGTCGCCGCCGTCCAGGGGTTCGGCGACCAGGATGACGTCTACGTCGCTGATGTAGTTGAGCTCCCGGCCGCCGCACTTGCCCATCCCGATGACCGCGAGGCGGCAGGGCTCGGCGTCGGGGGCCAGGCCGGCGCGGCCGATCGCGAGGCCGGCCTCGAGCGCGGCAGCGGCGAGGTCGGCCAGCTCCGCGGCGACGGCCGAGACGGGCTCGCCGTCGGCCAGGTCGCGTGCGGCGAGCCCGACCAGGTGGCGGCGGTAGGCGACGCGGAGCGCCTCCATCGCCGGGCGTCCCTCGTCGACCGCCGTGGGGGCCGGGCTCCCGGGATCGGCTCCGACCGATCGCAGCAGGTCGGTGCGCAGGGCGTCGCCCGTCGCCGGTGGCGGCGGGTCGAGGAGGTCGCGCCAGTGCTCGGGGTGGCGGGCCAGGTGCTCCCCGAGGGCCGCGGAGAGCCCGAGCACGGCGACCAGGCGGATCCGCAGGCCGTCGTCGGAGCGCACCGCCTCGCGCAGGGCATCCGCGTCGGGGGCCGCCTCGGCGAGCCGGGCCAGTCCCAGCAGGGCGAGGTCGGGGTCGGCCGCCTCCGCGAGACCGGTGAGGACGGCGTCGCTCTCGGCGAGGTCGTCCAGGGCCGGGTCGGCGAGGAGTCGGGTGGCCCGGGTCGGGTCCTGGAAGCCGAGGCGCGCGAGCCGGCCGGTGTCCGAGATGCGCGCCTCGTCGACCACGTGGTCAACCTATCCGGCAGCGTCGTGGGACTGGATGATCACCGTGCGGCCTGGATCCCGCGCCGGACCGCCAGCCACCCCGGACGGGATGGTCAGCGGATCCGGAGGTCGTACGGGAGCAGCAGCGGCCCGCCGGCGGAGAGCCCGAGCCGCGCGGCCAGCGAGGCGAGGGGACCCCACGCATCGAGGACCACCGAGGCGGCGGCCGCGTCCTCGCTGGACTCAGGCGGACGCAGCCGCTCGAGCGGTGAGACGTGCGGGAACGGTACGACGGGCGAGTCGTCGGGGAGGTCGCCGCGCCGGCGGGCCAGCTCCACGGCCCGGGCCAGACCACCGAGCTCGTCGACGAGGCCCCGCTCGCGTGCGTCGGCGCCGGTCCAGACCCGTCCACGGGCCACCTCGTGCACCGCGTCCCGGGTCATCCCCCGGCCGGCGGCGGCCTTGCCGACGAAGTCCTCGTAGACCCGGTCGAGCCAGCTGTCGAGCTTCGCCCAGTCGGCGTCGTCGAAGCCGTGCGTGGTCGAGAACATCCGCGCCCGCTCCCCCACGGCGACGTCGTCGAAGCCGATGCCGGCGCGGCCGAGCAGCCCGTCGACGACCGCCTTGCCGGCGACGACGCCGATCGACCCGGTGATCGTGCCGGGCTGTGCGACGATCGCATCGGCACCCATCGCCACGAAGTAGCCGCCGGAGGCCGCCACGTCGCCCATCGAGGCAACCACCGGTGTGCCGTGCCGCCGCAGCTGGGCGACCTCACGCCAGATCGCGTCGGAGGCCACGTACGAGCCGCCGGGGCTGTCGACGCGAAGGACGACCGCCCGTACGTGCTCGTCGCGGCCGGCCGCGCGCAGCGCAGCCGTGAGGGTGTCGGAGCCGATGGCCTGGCCGGGGAGCGGTCCCCGGCCGGAACGCCCGCTCCGTACGGGCCCCACGGCGTGCACCAGCGCGACACGCCCACGCCTGCGCGGCACACGCACGGCACGGGCGAGCTTCTCGGCAGCGCCGGCCCGGTGGCGGGCGAGGTAGCGGAGCCGGGTGTCGGCGGGCACGCGCGCCCGGAGGGCGGCGTAGGCCTCGTCGCGGTAGCCCACGTGGTCGACGAGCCCGGCTTCCGACGCGTCGGCGGCGGACAGCGGGGCGCGGTCGAGCAGCTCGCGGACCCGGTCGACGGAGAGCCGGCGCGCCTCGGCGATGCCCTCGACGAGCTGGTCGGCCACCGACGTTGCGATGCCGTTCAACGCCTCACGGTGGGCGTCGGTGAGCGCGGTCTCCTGGAAGGTGTTGGCGGCGTTCTTGTACTCGTGACGCTGCCCGAACTGCGGCGTGACGCCGAGCTTGTCGAGGGTGCCGCGCAGGAAGCGGGCCTCGACGACCACGCCGGTCAGGCCGACGTCGCCCGAGGGCTGGAGCCAGATCTCCTCGAACCCCGTGGCGAGGTAGTAGGGGACGCTGCCGGGACCGAACTCCCCGAAGCTCTCCGCCCAGGCCACCGTGGGCCGCCCGGAGCCGGCGAAGTCGCGGACCGCCTCCCTGACCTCCTGCACCCGGCCGAACCCCGTCGACGTCGGGCCTACCTTCGCGACCAGCCCGACCACCTGGTCGTCGTCGGCCGCGCGACGCAACCCCTCGACGAGGTCCCGCAGGCCGGTACGGCGGCGGGCTGCGATCCGGCCGACAGGGTCCTGCGGGACGGTCTCGAGGACCTCGGCGGTCAGGTCGAGCTCGAGGACGATCGGGTGCTGCGGCAGCGGCGTGGTCACTCGCTCACCCTACGAGGCGTTGCGGGTCGCGACCGTTCCGGCGGCGACCACCCGGGCGAAGTGCTCGGCCAACGGCCGCCAGGCCTCCGGGGCCGCACGAGCTTCACGTTCGACCTCCTCGTACGGGGTCGTCATGTCCACGCCCGTTTCGGCGAGGTGGACGGACTCCACGTCGCGCCAGCGGGCGACGATCGGCGGCGTCGCCTCGGGGTGGAACTGGACGCCCCAGGCGGCAGGGCCGACGCGGAGGGCCTGGTACGGGTAGGAGTCGCTCTCGGCCAGCCAGACCGCGTCCGGCGGGGGCGTCACGACCGCGTCACTGTGCCACTGGACGGCGGGCACCCCGGCCTCTGGCAGCCAGCCGAGCAGCTGGTCGGTGGCGGCCTCGGACCGGGGGCGCACGCGCGGGGCGCCGAGCTCCGGCCCGTACGGGGCCTTGGTGACCCGGCCCCCGAAGGCCAGGGCCATCAGCTGGATCCCGAGGCAGATGCCGAGCGTGGGGGTGCCGTCGCCCACGGCCCGGCGCAGGAGGTCGCGGGTCGCGGGCAGCCACGGGGCGACGTCGTCCTCCCAGGCGGCCATCGGCCCGCCCAGGACGAGCAGCCCGTCAGCGGTGACGCGGTCTGGGACCGGGTCGCCTCGGTACGGTCGGACGGGCTCCAGGTGCAGCCCCGCCTCGGCCAGCCAGGTCCCGAAGCTCCCCGGGCCGCAGGTCTCGGCATGCTCGACGACGAGGACGCTGGGGCGGTTCACCCGGGCAGCGTACGTGGGCCCCAATGATCACGGCAGCCGCGTAATTGGGTGCCGAGCCAGGTGAATGCACCGCGGCACCTGCCCACTTGCCGCGGCACGGCGGCCGGGGACCTGGGGCGTCACCGCAGCGAGCGGGGGGTAGTGGACAGGCATGACCCACACTCCGGGGACACCGCCGCCTGTCGAGCGACCAGCGGGGCTGGTCCATCCCGAGGGGCTGGGAGCCGGGTCGACCCGGTTCCTGGACGAGGGCACAGCGCCGACCGGCGACGTTCGGGCGGGGGGGCGTCCCGAGGCCGCACCCGACCGATTCGACCACCCGGCCGAGGAGCTGCTCGGCCCACCCGACCAGGACGGGGACGGGCCGGGTCAGACCCAGTCGGTCGACTGACGCGTGTGGGGCGACCGACCGCGCGGATCCCGACGTCCGCGGACCGACCCGACCATGCGCGGACCAGCCCGCCCGCGGGTCAAGACCGTTAGGGCATCCGGCCGCACGTGCCGCGGCAAGCAGGCACGTGCCGCGGTGAATTCACCTGGCTCGGCGCCCACTTACGCGGCTGCCGTGATCATTGCGGGGTGGCCCGCCGTCACAGGGCGGGGAGCATATGGTCCAGCTCGTACTGCGTCACCTGTCGCCGGTAGGCGTCCCACTCGGCTCGCTTGTTGCGCAGGAAGAACTCGAAGACGTGCTCGCCGAGGGTCTCGGCGACGAGCTCGGACCCCTCCATCACCCGGACGGCCTCCTCCAGCGAGGAAGGCAGCGGGTCGATCCCCAGAGCCCGGCGCTCGCGCTCGGTGAGTGCCCACACGTCGTCCTCCGCCCCAGGCGGTAGCTCGTAGGACTCCTCGATCCCCTTGAGCCCGGCCGACAGCAGGACGGCGTAGGCCAGGTACGGGTTGCACGCCGAGTCCAGCGCCCGGAACTCGACCCGCGTGGCCTGCCCCTTGCCCGGCTTGTACATCGGCACCCGGACCAGCGCCGAGCGGTTGTTGTGCCCCCAGCACACGTACGCCGGTGCCTCGCCGCCCCCGTAGAGCCGCTTGTAGGAGTTGACCCACTGGTTGGTGACCGCCGTGATCTCCGGCGCGTGCCGCAGCAGTCCGGCGATGAAGGACCGCGCCACCTTGGACAGCTGGTACTGCGCCCCCGCCTCGTGGAACGCGTTGGTGTCGCCCTCGAAGAGCGAGAGGTGCGTGTGCATCCCGGAACCCGGCCACTGGGTGAAGGGCTTGGGCATGAACGACGCGTAGATGTCCTGCGTGAGCGCGACCTCCTTGACCACGACGCGGAAGGTCATGATGTTGTCGGCCGTCGTCAGCGCGTCGGCGTAGCGGAGGTCGATCTCCTGCTGGCCCGGTGCGCCCTCGTGGTGGCTGAACTCCACCGAGATGCCCATCGACTCGAGCATCGTGATCGCCTGCCGCCGGAAGTCGTGTGCCAGCCCGTGCGGCGTGTGGTCGAAGTAGCCGCTCGCGTCGACCGGCTCGGGGATCTCCCCCGCCCGCGGCCGCTCCTTGAAGAGGAAGAACTCGATCTCCGGGTGCGTGTAGAAGCTGAACCCGAGCTCCGCCGCACGTGCCAGTGTGCGCTTGAGGACGTGCCGAGGGTCGGCGTACGAGGGGGAGCCGTCGGGCATGAGGATGTCGCAGAACATCCGCGCGACCCCGTTGGCGTCGCTGCGCCACGGCAGCACCTGGAAGGTGGACGGGTCGGGCTTGGCCAGCATGTCCGCCTCGTAGACCCGGGCGAAGCCCTCGATCGCCGAGCCGTCGAACCCGATGCCCTCGGCGAAGGCGCCCTCGAGCTCCGCCGGGGCGATGGCCACCGACTTCAACGTGCCCGTCACGTCGGTGAACCACAGCCGGACGAACCGGATGTCGCGTTCCTCGAGCGTGCGGAGCACGAACTCCTGCTGCTTGTCCACGGGGGGCAGTCTGCCCTGTCCTGTCACCCCGCGCCGGTACCGACCGGCTGTCGGTACGGCGTGGCACAGTGACCGTCCATGGATCGCGAGCAGGTCATGCGGTGGGTGGCGGGCTACGAGCGGGCCTGGCGGACGGGCGACCTGGAAGGCGTCGCCACGCTGTTCACCGAGGACGCCCGCTACAGCCGTTCCCCGTACGACGAGAGCGAGGTCGGCCTCGACGCCATCCGGGCCTTCTGGTTGGAAGACGACGACGAGGTCTTCACGGTCACGGCCGAACCGGTGGCCGTGGAGGGCCGCGACGCCGTCGTCCGGCTCGAGGTCCGCTACGGAGATCCCGTACGGCAGGAGTACCGCGACCTCTGGGTGCTGCGCTTCGCGGACGACGGGCGGGTGGCGGACTTCGAGGAGTGGCCCTACTGGCCCGAGAAGGACCACACGGCGACGGGCGACGGCTGACCGGC
>DASTQL010000056.1:0-7185 GCA_035761805.1 Jiangellales bacterium
CAGGCTCGACGTGGCCACGGCTCGGGCTGCCGTACCTCTGTCGGCCTTGTTCTTCGACGCGCTGCACGTGGACGGCGACGACCTCGTCGGCGCCCCCGGCAGCGAGCGCTGGGCCGCACTCGCCTCGACCGTCCCCGACGACCTGCGGGTGCCGCGGCTCGACGACCCGGACACCGCCGACGCCGAGGCGTTCCTGGCCGACTCCCTGGCTCGCGGCCACGAGGGCGTCGTGGTCAAGTCGCTGTCGGCCCCCTACGACGCCGGGCGGCGGGGTGCGGGGTGGGTGAAGGTCAAGCCCCGGCACACCCTGGACCTGGTGGTGCTGGCCGCCGAGTGGGGGCACGGACGCCGGCAGGGCTGGCTGTCCAACCTGCACCTGGGCGCTCGAGACCCCGACGGCACCTACGGGCCGGCGGGCGGCTTCGTCATGCTCGGCAAGACCTTCAAGGGTCTCACCGACGCGATGTTGACCTGGCAGACCGAGCGGTTGCTGCGCCTGGCCGACGGGCCGACCGACGGCTGGGTCGTGCACGTGCGACCGGAGCTCGTGGTCGAGATCGCCTTCGACGGCGTGCAGACCTCACCGCGCTACCCGGCCGGCATGGCGCTGCGCTTCGCCCGCGTGCTGAGGCACCGCCCGGACAAGCCGGCCGCGGAGGCCGACACGGTGGAGGCGGTGCGCGGTCGACATGAGCCCGCCTGACCTCTGGTCAGCCCGAGACGACCTGACCCTGCACCACCGAGGCTTCCGTAGAGGCGTTGCCCGGGTCGGTGCGCTCCCAGACCAGGAAGCGGTCGGTCTCGAGCAGCACCGCCCCGGCCAGCCAGGCGGCGACAGCCGCGTCGTCGGCCACACCGAACACCCAGAAGAGGGCCTCCGGCATCAGGTCGACCGGCGACAGGATGTAAGCAACCGCCAGGGCCATGAGCGCCAGGCGGCCGGTGGGCAGGCCGTGGTAGCGGCGGGACAAGGCCGCGCGCAGCAGCCTCGGCAGGGCGGCGAACCGCTCCCCCAGGCCGGGTGAGCCGGGGCGACGCGCGTCGCGAAGCACCCGCGCTACCGCGGAGAAGGTCACGAGTCGACGGGCACCGGTCACGGCGGGCTCCTCGGTGGTGGGTCGCCGGCGGGGCCGACGAGATCGGGTCCAACATGATGGAACGCCCCGTCTCCCGCGGGTGTTCCCGAGAAGGGCTTTGGAGTCGCGCCGAACCATGGCAGATCGCCCGTACGGACTAGGAGGATCGTGGGCTGTCGGGGCCTGGCGCTAGCGTCCCCGCCATGAGCGGGAAGCCCGACACGGCGTCGGCGGGTGCAGCGGCGACCGCGACCGAGGACCACGCCGCTCTCCGTACCGAGGCCGAAGCCGTGCTGCGGGCACTGGTGGGCCGCGACGACGCGCGGCTCAGGGACGACCAGTGGGAGGCGGTGCGGGTCCTCGTCGCCCAGCGGAGAAGGGCCCTGGTCGTCCAGCGCACCGGATGGGGCAAGTCCGCGGTCTACTTCGTGGCGACGGCCCTGCTGCGGGCCCGGCGCTCCGGACCCACGTTGCTGGTGTCCCCGCTGCTGGCACTGATGCGCAACCAGATCGATGCGGCGGCCCGGGCGGGCATTCGCGCGCACTCGATCTCGTCCGCCAACGTCGAGGAGTGGCAGCAGGTCGAGGCGGCGCTGGTCACGGGCGAGGTCGACGTCCTGCTGGTGAGCCCCGAGCGGCTCAACAACCCCGACTTCCGCGACCGCGTGCTCCCCCCGCTCGCGGCCCGGGTGGGGCTGCTCGTGGTGGACGAGGCGCACTGCATCTCCGACTGGGGCCACGACTTCCGGCCCGACTACCGGCGGATCCGCGACGCGCTCGCCGGCCTGCGGGAGGGCGTGCCCGTCCTCGCGACGACCGCGACCGCCAACGAGCGCGTGGTCGACGACGTCGCCGAGCAGCTCGGCACCGACACCTACGTGCAGCGAGGCCCGCTGGACCGCGTCAGCCTCCGGCTCGGCGTGCTCGACCTGCCGGGCAACGAGCACCGGCTCGGTTGGCTTGCCGCGCACCTCGACGGCCTGCCGGGGAGCGGGATCGTCTATGCCCTGACGGTGGCGGCCGCCGAGGACGTCGCCGGCTTCCTCCGGTCACAGGGGCACCGCGTGCTGGCCTACACCGGGCGGACCGACCCCGTCGAGCGGCTGGAGGCCGAGGCCGCTCTGCTGGCCGGCGAGGTCAAGGCGCTCGCGGCCACGTCGGCACTCGGCATGGGTTTCGACAAACCCGACCTCGGCTTCGTCGTGCACGTGGGGTCGCCGGCCTCGCCGATCGCCTACTACCAGCAGGTGGGGCGGGCGGGTCGGGCAGTGGAGCGTGCGGACGTCCTGCTGCTGCCCGGTCGGGAGGACGAGGACATCTGGCGCTACTTCGCAACCGTCGGATTCCCGTCCGAGCAGCACGTGGAGTCCGTGCTTGCGGCGCTCGCCGGCGCCGGCCGGCCGTTGTCAACCGTCGCGCTGGAGGCGCGCGTGGAGCTGCGCCGCACCAGGCTGGAGCTGCTGCTCAAGGTCCTCGACGTGGACGGCGCGGTCCGGCGGGTCCGCGGCGGCTGGGAGGCGACCGGACGGGCGTGGACCTACGACGCCGATCGCTACGCCAGGGTCGCCGCCACGCGCCGGGCCGAGCAGCAGGCCATGCGCGACTACGTCGCCACGACCGGGTGCCGGATGGCCTTCCTGCGCCGCCAGCTCGACGACCCCTACGCCGCCGACTGCGGCCGCTGCGACCGGTGTGCGGGAGCCTTCGTCCCGCTCGACGTCCCCGAGGATGCGCTGGAAGCGGCTCGGGCCGTGCTCGGCCAGGTGGGGGTCGAGGTCGAGCCGCGCCTGCAGTGGCCCTCCGCCATGGACGCCCTCGGCGTGCCGGTCCGCGGCCGCGTCCCCTCTGAGGGCCGACCCGAGGCGGGGAGGGCGGTCGCGCGGTTGTCCGATCTCGGGTGGGGATCCCGGCTGCGCCCGCTGCTGAGCCCGTCGGCGGCGGACGCCGAGGCACCGGACCGCGTGCTGTCGGGGGTCGTCGACGTCCTGCGGGCGTGGGACTGGGCCGAGCGGCCGGTAGCCGTCGCGGCGATGCCCTCACGCACCCGGCCGCGGCTGATCACCTCGGTCGCCGCGCACATCGGCACCCTGGGCCGCCTTCCGTTCCTCGGTGAGCTCGCCTACGCCGGCGACGGGCCGCGCGGCAGCCGCGGGGGCAACAGCGCCTTCCGCCTGGCGGCGGTGTGGGACCAGGTCCTCGTCCCGGTGGCCATGCGCGCGGCGCTCGAGGAGCTCGACGGTCCGGTCCTGCTGGTGGACGACATCGCCGACTCGCGCTGGACGCTGACCGTGGCCGCGCGAGCACTCCGGCACGCGGGAGCGCCCTCCGTGCTGCCCCTCGTCCTGGCGTTGGACGCCTGAGCTGAACGAGCCGGGTCGGGGTGCCGTCGACGGGGAGGGCGCCACGGGGACCGCGTGGGCCGCAGCGGCGGTCTTCGGTCTGCTCGCGCTCGCCGCTCTCGCTGACCTGGTGGTCATCCGCCGCCGTCAGCGCACGCGCGCCTGACCGCCTCGGCGACAGGCACGTCGCCGAGCACCAGCTCGAGCACGAGGCCGGCGCTAGCCGGCTCGTCGAGCAGCGCCTGGAGGACAGCCGCCACGTCGTCACGCGGGACCGACCCCCGAGACACCCGACGCTCGAGCTGGACGAATCCCGTGCCCGGGTCGTCGGTGAGCCGGCCGGGCCGGAGCACCGTCCAGTCCAGGTCGCGGACGGTGAGGTCCGCCTCCGCGGCGGCCTTGGCGCGCAGGTAGGCGGCGAACACGTCGTCGGTGCCGGGCGGTGGGGGGGACTCCACCCCCACCGAGGACACCAGCAGGTAGCGCCGGACGTCGGTCCGCTCGGCGGCATCGGCCAGCAGTGCCGCGGCCGCCCGGTCGACCGTGTCCTTGCGTGCGGCGCCGCTGCCCGGGCCGGCCCCGGCGGCGAAGACGACGGCGTCGGCTCCCCTCGTCACCGCGGCCACGTCCACCGGCGTGGCGTTCTCCAGGTCGAGCACGAGGCCGGCCGCTCCGACGTCCTCGAGGTCCGGCACGTGATCGGGGTTGCGGACCAGTCCCACCACGTGATCGCCCCTGGCCGCGAGCAGACGCTCGAGCCGCAGGGCGATCTGGCCGTGCCCGCCGGCAACGACGACCCTCATGCCCTCACCCCTCGCTCGACCGGGCCCAGATGTTGATCCCCGAGTCGACCGCGTGCTGGTCGATCTCGGCGATCTCGTCCTCGGAGAGCTCCGGGCCGTCGAGCGCTGCGAGGTTGTCCTCGAGCTGGGCGACGCTGCTCGCCCCCACGAGGACCGACGTGATGCGCGGATCGCGTAGCACCCAGGTCAGCGCCAGGCGCGCCAGCGACTGCCCGCGCTGATCGGCGAGCCGGTTGAGCGCCCGGACGTGCTCGAGAGCCGCGTCCGTGAGCAGCGCCCGGTCCAGCGACTTGCCCTGCGCGGCGCGTGACCCCTCTGGGATCCCGTCGAGGTACTTGGCCGTCAGCATGCCCTGGGCCAGCGGGGAGAAGGCGATGCACCCCACGCCCTCCCGCTCGAGCACGTCGAGCAGTCCGTCCTCGACCCAGCGGTTGAGCATCGAGTACGACGGTTGGTGGATGAGCAGCGGCGTCCCGAACTCCCGGAGGATCGCCACTGCCTCGGCGGTGCGCTCCGGGCCGTACGAGGAGATGCCCGCGTACAGGGCGCGCCCCGACTGTACGGCCGTGTGGAGGGCTCCCATCGTCTCCTCGAGCGGCGTGCGGGGGTCGAAGCGGTGGCTGTAGAAGATGTCGACGTAGTCGAGGCCCATCCGGGCCAGCGACTGGTCCAGGCTGGCCAGCAGGTACTTGCGCGATCCCCACTCGCCGTACGGGCCGGGCCACATGTCGTAGCCCGCCTTGGTGGAGATCACCAGCTCGTCGCGGTACGGCGCGAGGTCCTCGCGGAGGATCCGGCCGAAGTTCAGCTCGGCCGAGCCGTAGGGGGGGCCGTAGTTGTTCGCGAGGTCGACGTGCGTCACCCCGAGGTCGAAGGCCCGGCGGATGATGGCGCGCTGGTGCTCCAGGGCGACGTCGTCGCCGAAGTTGTGCCAAAGGCCGAGCGACACCGCGGGTAGCTGCAGCCCGCTCCGGCCGCAGCGCCGGTAGGTCATCCGGTCGTAGCGGTCGTCGGCGGCGAGGTAGCGCTCGAGCCAGTTCATGGGCGGGAGTCTGCCAGCCCGCCCTGACGGTCGGGCCGGCTCAGCCGTTGACGAACTCGCCGCCGCACCGATCCCAGGCGTCTTGGGTGAGCGTCCCGTCGGCCGTGTAGGCGACGTAGATCGGCTGGACTTCACCGGGACGGCCGAGGTGCACGTTCACGTGCAGGGGGTGCTGGCGGTTCGGCGCGTAGTCGCCGGCGGTGGGCAGCTGGACGTACTTCTCGCCGCCGTCGGGAGCCACGAGCACGCAGCCGGCCGGCGTGTCCAGGAAGTGCACGTGGTCGGCGTAGGCGCCGGGTGCGGTCGCCACCAGGCCGGCCACGGCGACGGGGACGGCGGCCAACAGCGAGATACGGCGCACGGTGTTCCTCCTCCGGGACGAGCTCGAGTCGTCAGCACCCTGATCTAAACCCGAGGCGAACCAGGACGCAACGCTGGGGGCGACCCGATGGCTCGAGCGGGCAGGATGGGCGGATGCACCTCGATGTCATCGACAACCCCGGCCAGGACCGCTACGAGGCCCGCGACGGGGACGCCGTGGCAGGCTTCGCGGCCTACCAGCGGGCAGGGCACCTCATCGTCTTCACGCACACCGAGGTCGATCCGTCCTACGAGGGCACGGGCGTGGGGTCGACCCTGGTCCGCGGTGCGCTGGACGACGCACGTGCGAACGGCCTGCCCGTGCTGCCGCTCTGCCCCTTCGTGAAGGGGTGGATCGGCAAGCACCCGGAGTACTCGGACCTCGTCTACGCCAGCCCGGCCAGCACGGCCAAGGACTGAACTCAGCCGGGCCCTGGTCCCGGTGGCGTCAGGTACCAGGGGCTCGCGCACGCGACGGCGTGCGCAGCCAGCGGCCCCCCGGCCGCCCGCACGTACGGGGACGTGGGCCGCGTCGGGTCGACGACGCGGAGCAGCACCCAGGGTGACCCCGAAGGGTCGACGTCGAGCTGGACGACATCACCGACCCGGACGTCAGCGTGCCGGAGCACGGCGGGGGCGGGGCCGCCGTCGTCGCCGAGCAGCTGCAGCCGGACGCTGGCACCGGTCGCGAGCGCCGGCCCGCCGAGGTCGGCCGTGAGGGTCAGGCGACCAGGCGGCAGATCGAGCGCACCGCCCATGGGCACGCCCCCCAGGGTCGCGAAGAGGCGCAGCCCCACCTCGCGGGTGGCGAAGGTGCGCCTCGCCAGGAGTGCCTCGCGCACACCGGCCCGGGAGTGCTCGCGGGTCCACAGCCCCGTGCGGCCCTTGCCCGCCAGGGCGTAGTCGCGGCCGTGCTCGTCGCTGACACCGAGCAAGGCGGGTCGCCACCCGGCCCGCAGGCAGTCGACGATCGCGGGGGCGCGGCCGTGGTGGATCCCGTCGAGCAGGTAGTCGTCGTAGCGGTTGAACACCTCCACCCCGACCATGCGGGGCAGTAGGTCCTCGTCCAGGGCGAAGCCGTGGAAGCGCCCGGGCTCGCGGCCCGGATGGTTGTAGGAGAAGAGGGCGTCCGGCTCGTGCGCCAGCAGCCACTCGTGCAGGCCGCTGATCCGCCCAGGGGTGTCCACCGGCAGGTAGCCGTCGCTGAACCAGACGTTGGCGTGGCCCAGCCACGGCTCGGTCCACTCGAAGCCGCGCAGCGCGGTGAACTCCCCCGGCACGTCGGCCTCGGCGGCCAGCGCCGCCGTGACGGCCCAGCCGGCGTCGTCCAGGCTGTCAGGGGCCAGGCGCGCCAGTCGGAGGGCTTCGGCGTCAGGGTAGTCGGCCGGGTCCAGCCGGTCGAGGTGGTGGCGCGGGATCGACGAGTGGTCGGTCAACGCCGCGACGTCCAACCCGGCGGCGCGCATCTGCGCGAACGCCTCGCCCGGGTCGCCCGCGCCGTCGGAGAGCAGTGTGTGGTTGTGCAGGTCGGCGTGCAGCAGGACGAGCTCGCCGGCCAGAGGTGA
>DASTQL010000057.1:0-10775 GCA_035761805.1 Jiangellales bacterium
TGGTCGACCTCCTCCTGGTCGCGGGGGGTGTCGGCCTGCTGGTCGTCGGGGCACGGTGGCTCGTCCGCGGCGCCACCGACGTGGCCGCCGCTGTCGGTGTCAGCGACCTGGTCATCGGGCTGACGGTCGTGGCCGTGGGGACTTCGCTGCCCGAGATCGCTACGTCGGTGATCGCCGCGGTGCGTGGTGAGCGTGACATGGCCGTGGGCAACGTCGTCGGTAGTTGCCTCTTCAACCTGGGTGCGGTGCTGGGGATCGCCGCGCTCCTCGCCCCGGACGGGGTCCCGGTCGCCGACGCCGCCGTGGCGTTCGACATCCCGTTCATGGTGGCCGTCGCGCTTGCGCTGGTCCCGGTCGCGTTCACCGGCTTCACCGTGGCCCGCTGGGAGGGAGCCCTCTTCGTCGCGTACTACGTCGCGTATGCGGTCTACGTACTCCTGGACGCCACCGGACACGACGCCCTGGACCCGTACAGCGAGGTCATGCTCGGCTTCGTCGTGCCGATCACGGTCGTCTGGCTCGGCCTCCTCGTCGCGTACGAGATCGGTGTCCGTCGCGGTCGCCGGGAGCGCCTCCTCCCCTGATGGAAGGCTGACGGCACCTACCCCAGTGGGGTATAGTCGCGACATGGTGGAGTCGGATTCCGCAACGGTCGGGTACGTCGAGAACAAGGACGCAGTGCTCAAGCGCCTGCGCAGGATCGAGGGACAGATCCGCGGGCTGCAACGGATGGTCGACCAGGACACCTACTGCATCGACGTCCTGACGCAGATCTCCGCCGCGACCCGCGCCCTCGAGTCCGTCGCGCTGGGTCTTCTGGAGGACCACCTGGCGCACTGCGTGGCCCACGCCATCGCGGGTGGCGGTGTCGAGGCCGACGAGAAGGTCAAGGAGGCTTCCGACGCAATCGCCCGACTCGTACGTTCCTGACCGCCCCGCCCTGGAGGACGAACGTGGCCACCACCACCCGCTGGACCGTGACCGGCATGACCTGCGGACACTGCGTGGCCGCGGTCCGCGACGAGGTCGGGCGTCTGGACGGGGTCACCGCCGTGGAGGTCGACCTGGTCCCGGCGGGGTCCTCCGTGCTCACGATGACCAGTGACACCGCGCCGGACGAGGCTGCAGTCCGTGCGGCGGTGGACGAGGCGGGCTACGTGCTCGTCGGGGGCCCGTGGTGAGGGAGCGGACGATCGAGCTCGAGATCGGTGGGATGACCTGTGCCTCCTGCGCCGCCCGGGTCGAGAAGAAGCTGAACCGGCTCGACGGCGTGCACGCCACGGTCAACCTCGCGACCGAGAAGGCGCTCGTGACCGTTCCCGTCGGCGTCGGTGTGACCGATCTCGTCCGTACGGTGGAGGCCACCGGCTACACCGCCAGGGAGCCTGTGCGTGCCGCGGTGCGCCCGGGAGGCGACGAGGCGGCTGTCCCCGGTGCCGACGAGGTCGGCAGGCTGCGCCGACGTCTCGGCGTCTCGGCGGTGCTGTCCCTGCCCGTCCTGCTGGTGTCGATGGTGCCGGCGCTGCAGTTCGACAGCTGGCAGTGGGTGGCGCTCGTGCTGGCGACCCCCGTCGTCGTCTGGGGCGCCTGGCCGTTCCACCGGGCCGCCGTCGTCAACCTGCGGCACGGCGCGGCCACCATGGACACGTTGATCAGCCTCGGGGTGACCGCGGCCTACCTCTGGTCAGTGTGGGCGCTGCTCTGGGGCGGAGCGGGTGACGTCGGCACGCGCATGGAGCCGACACTCGTCCCGGCCCGCGGCGAGGGGATGCCCGAGATCTACCTCGAGGTCGCCGCCGTCGTGACGACGTTCATCCTCGCGGGCCGCTACGTGGAGGCGCGGGCCAAGCGCCGGTCGGGCGCGGCGCTGCGTGCGCTCCTCGAGATGGGCGCCCGGGACGTCGCAGTCCTGCGTGCCGGCGTGGAGATCAGGGTCCCCGTCGACCTCCTGACCGTCGGCGACGTCTTCTTCGTACGGCCGGGGGAGAAGGTTGCCACCGACGGTGTCGTCGAGGACGGCAGCAGCGCGCTCGACACGAGCATGCTGACCGGCGAGCCGGTCCCGGTCGAGGTCGGCCCCGGCGACCCCGTCGTCGGGGCCACGGTGAACTCCGGTGGCCGGCTTCTCGTGCGTGCCACGCGGGTGGGCTCGGACACGCAGCTGGCCCAGATGGCGCGCCTGGTGGAGCGGGCCCAGTCGGGCAAGGCCCCTGTCCAGCGCCTTGCCGACCGGGTCTCGGCCGTCTTCGTGCCCGTGGTGCTGCTGCTGTCCCTGGTGACCCTCGCGGGCTGGCTGCTGGTCGGCGCACCGGCCCAGACGGCCTTCACGGCCGCGGTCGCGGTCCTGGTCATCGCCTGTCCCTGCGCGCTGGGACTGGCGACACCGACCGCCCTGCTGGTGGGCACCGGCAGGGGGGCGCAGCTGGGCGTGCTGATCAAGGGACCGGAGATCCTGGAGTCCACCCGGCGAGTTGACACGGTGGTCCTGGACAAGACGGGGACGGTCACGACCGGCCGGATGGCCCTGGTCGGCGTCGTGCCCGCCGACGGCCAGGCCGCCGACGAGCTGCTCGAGCTGGCCGGGGCGCTGGAAGACGCCTCCGAGCACCCGGTGGCCGCAGCGATCACCGCCGGCGCGAAGGAGCGCCTCGGCGATCTTCCCCCGGTCGAGGGCTTCACGAGCACCCGTGGGCTCGGTGCGGCAGGGGTGGTCCGCGGTCGTCCCGTCGTGGTCGGCCGGGTGGGCTGGGTGGTCGAGCGGTGCGGCGCGGTCCTCACTCCCCGGCTCGAGGCGGCTCTCGCCGAAGCCGCGTCCACCGGCCGTACCGTCGTCGCCGTCGGCTGGGCGGGTGTGGTCCGCGGGCTGCTCGTCGTGGCCGACACGGTCAAGCCCACGAGCCGGCAGGCGGTGGCGGAGCTGCGGGATCTCGGGCTCCGCCCCGTCCTACTCACCGGCGACAACGACCGCTCGGCGCGAGCCGTGGCTGCCGAGGTCGGTGTCGACGACGTCGTGGCCGAAGTGTTGCCGCAGGACAAGGTGCATGTCGTTGCCGCCCTCCAGGAGCAGGGCGGGGTGGTCGCCATGGTCGGTGACGGCGTCAACGACGCTGCCGCCCTCGCCCAGGCGGACCTGGGCCTGGCCATGGGGACCGGTACCGACGTGGCGATGGAGGCCGCCGACATCACCCTGGTGCGCGGAGACCTGCGCGCCGCCGGCGAGGCGATCCGGCTATCGCGGCGCACCCTGGCGACGATCAAGGGCAACCTGTTCTGGGCGTTCGCCTACAACGTCGCCGCCCTGCCGCTGGCCGTCGCCGGACTCCTCAACCCGGTGATCGCCGGGGCGGCGATGGCGTTCTCGTCGGTCTTCGTCGTCAGCAACAGCCTCCGCCTCCGCACCTTCCGCTGACGCGGGCCCCGAACGACCACGTTCACCACCCTCGTGGTGGGATCACAGGGCGTCGACGCCTCGGGATGACACGAGCAGCCTGGTGGTGGCCGGGTGGCTGGGGTCCTGCGCCGCCCTGACGGCATCACGCCTCCAGGACGGCTTTGACCCGCGCCAGGTCCTTGCGGTTGGCCCGCCGCATCGCGGTCGCGACCGCCGGCGCCGCCACCGCACCGAAGCCCGACGGCTCCCCGCGGTTGCGCAGGGTCATCCGCGTCGTCGTCGGCCCCAGGGCCTCCCACGTGTACGTGGTCTCCATGGCGAACGGGCCGTCCGTGGTGCGCATCACCAGCCGCTCGCCGGGGACGTAATCCACCACCTCGTACGTGTAGGAGAGGCGTCGCCCGAGGAAGCGCGCCTCGAAGTCGAACAGGGACCCGACCTCGAGCGGCGGCGGCGTCCGCCAGGCGGCGGCGCGGATGTTCTCGTACCACTCGGGGGCGTTCGAGGGGTCCGCCGCGTAGCGGGCCACCTCGCCGCGCGGGCGGCCGATGACCGTTTCGGTCAGCACGTCGACGGGCACGGCGGCACCGTACGCCCACCCGGATCCCCTCACCAGGCCTGTCGGGTCATCACCAGGCCCCGACGCCTCGTGGTCGTCCGACGAGGGTGGTGAACGTGGTCATTCGGGCCCGGTCAGTGCCGGCGCGGGAGCTTCACCACGCTGACGAAGAAGTCGTCGATCTGCCGCACGACCTGGTGGAATCGGTCGAAGTCCACCGGCTTGGTCACGTAGGCGTTGGCGTGGAGCGAGTAGCTGTGGACGATGTCGTCCTCGGACTCGCTGGTGGTGAGGACCACGACCGGGATCGATCGGAGCTCGGGGTCGTTCTTGATCTGTTCGAGGACCTCTCGACCGTCGACCCGGGGGAGGTTGAGGTCGAGCAGGACCAGGTCGGGCCGCGGGACCTGGGCGTGGGCGCCCTCCCTGCGCAGGAAGGCCAGGGCGTCCTCTCCGTCGGAGACGACGTAGAGGTTGTTGGCCACCTTGGCGTCCTCGAACGCCTCGCGGGTCATCAGCACGTCGCCGGGGTCGTCCTCGATCAGGAGCACCTCGATGGCGCGCAGGTCGGGCTCGGTCATGCAGGGTCCTTCCCGTTCGCGGTGGCGCCGGGTGCGGCCACCGCCATGTCCTCGGCACGGCCCGCCACCGGGAGGGTGAAGCGGAACTCCGCGCCGGGTCCGTCGTCCTCGGGCTGCACCAGCCAGAGGTGCCCGCCGTGGAACTCAATGATCTTGCGGCACATCGCCAGGCCGATACCGGTCCCGTCGTACTCGTCCCTGGGGTGCAGCCGCTGGAAGACCACGAAGACCTTCTCGGCGTACTGCTGGGGGATCCCGATGCCGTTGTCGCGGCACTCGATCTCCCACACGTCGCCGTCCCGGTGGCAGGTGATGCGGACGCGCGGCGGGTCCTCGCCGCGGAACTTCACCGCGTTGCCCAGGAGGTTCTGGAAGACCTGGGTCAGCAAGGTGGCGTCCCCGGTGACGGTGGGGAGAGGATCGGCCTCGACCCGGGCGTCGGACTCCTCCAGCGCCGTGGACAGGGATCGCAGAGCCCGCTCGAGGCAGTCGTCCAGGTCGACCTCGCCGATCTCCTGCCCCACGCGGCCGACCCGCGAGAAGGCGAGCAGGTCCTGGATCAGCTCCTGCATGCGCTTGGCGCCGTCGACCGCGAAGGCGATGTACTGGTCGGCCCGCTCGTCCAGCTGGCCGCTGTAGCGCTTCTGCAGGAGCTGGCAGAACGACGCGACCTTGCGCAGCGGCTCCTGCAGGTCGTGCGAGGCGACGTAGGCGAACTGCTCGAGCTCGGCGTTGGAGCGGCGCAGGTCGACCGCCTGCTCCTCCAGCAGGGCGTTGGCCTGCTCGACCTGCTCGCGAGCCTGGGCGACCTCGACGAGCTCGTCGACGATCCGCGACCGCATGGCCTCGACGTCGCCGGCGAGCGCAGCGATCTCGGCCGGGCCCACCGGTTCGACCCTGCGGGTGATCTCGCCCCGGGCGACCTGTCGGGTCTGCTCGGCCAACTGCTCGAGCGGGTCGGTGACCCAGCGCCGCAACAGGCGGACGGCGAGGTAGGTGAGCAGGATCGCCCCGGCGGCGATCGCCGCGAATGCCACGACCAGCGTCAGGAGCGCACGGTCGAGCTCCCCCTTGGCCTCCTCCCTGGTCTCGAGCAGCGTGGTTTCGAACTCTGCGAAGCGCGTGCGGTAGACGTCGAAGAGCTCCTTGCCCCGTTCGACCTCGGCCCCGGGGACGGATTCGACGCCGTCGGCGGCAGTCCGGGCCACGGCGGGTTCCGCGAAGTCGTCCTGCCAGGTTGTGAGAGCTGCGGTCGCCTGGTCCAGGAGAGCCGTGAGCTCGTCCTCTTCCGCGAGCAGCCCGCGCAGCTCCTGGTCGCTCGCCTCCTGGATGCGGAGGCCCCCGTCGTACTCTGCGAGGACGCCCTCCTCGTCGGTGAGCAGGTAACCCCGTACGCCGGTCTCCTGGTCGACCGCGGCGGAGAAGGAGTCACCGCTGACGCGGACCGCGTCGAAGAAGCGCGTGGTGAGGATCTGCTCGGTCCGATAGAGCTGGAGTACCAGCAGGACGGAAGCGACGACGATGGCGAGCATCGCCGTGACCGCCAGGAGCGTGGCGCGCCTCAGCTGGGAGCGGAGGCTCCTCCCGCGGCCGTCAGGCACCGGCCCGCCCCGGGAACGGGCGGCCGAGCCGGAGGAGGGCGACGTCGTCGGCGAGTGGCTCGCCGTTGAGGGCCTCCACCGCGTCGATGAGCGCGTCGAGGGCTCGTTCGGCGTCGTCGGGCCAGCGCCGTGCGCTCAGCAGCTCCACCAGCCCCTCGTCGCCGAGGCGACCACCGTCGGGCGTCCGACCCTCGACGAGGCCGTCGGTGAAGAGCAGGAGTCTGCTCCCGATCGGCAGGCTCGCCGCGTCGGCCTCCCAGCGTGTGCCGGGCAGGATCCCGAGGGCGGGGCCCGGGTCGTCGAAGGGCAGCTGGCGTGCGGACCCACCCGGTTGCACCACGACCGGGGACGGGTGCCCGGCCCGCCACATGCGCAGCTGTCCCGACGTGGTCTCCAGCGACAGCATCACGGCCGTCGCGAAGACCTCGTCGTTGGGTCGCTCGGCCAGCAGGATCTGCTCGACCCCCGTGAGCACGTCTCCCTCGGGCGCGCCGGCCAGGACGAGGGTCCGCCAGGCCACTCGGAGACAGACGCCCAGGGCGGCCTCGTCGGCGCCGTGGCCCGAGACGTCACCGATCACCGCGCGTACGAGGCCGTCCACGCCCTGGACGACGTCGTAGAAGTCGCCACCCAGCAGTGCCCGCCGTCGGCCGGGACGGTAGCGGACGTGCACGTCGACCCCGGCGTCACCCAGGAGCGGGCGGGGCAGCAGCCCCCGTTCCAGCCGGGCGTTCTCCTCGGCGACGATGTTGGCCTCGAAGAGGGCCCGCTCTGACTCGTCGGCCTGGTGCCGCTCGATGGCATAGCGCAGCGACCGGCCCAGCAGCTCCCCGTCGACCTGTCCCTTGACCAGGTAGTCCTGGGCGCCGGCGGACATCGCGGCGACCCCCTGGTGTGAGTCGGCGAGGCCCGTCAGGACCACGTGCGCCGTCCCGGGGGCGAGCCGACGCAGCCGGGTCAGTCCGGCCAGGCCGTCCGCATCGGGCAGGTGCAGGTCGAGCAGCACGCAGTCGAAGTCGTCGACCTCGAGGGCGGCCGCCGCCTCGTCCAGGCGCCGGGCCCGGACGAGCTCCACCGGCCCGACCAGGTCCGTGGCGTCACGGAGGAACTCGGAGACCAGGAGGGCGTCACCGTCGTCGTCCTCGACGAGCAGGAGACGCAGGGTCGTCGAGACGGCGACGCGGTCGGGACGGACCTGCACGGGACCTCGCTGGTTGAGACGGCCGATGTGACTCGCCGCGCTTCTGGACGAGGGCGCACGTAGCGTAGCCGCCCGCGGGTGGAGCGCGGTGTGCCCCTCGTTGGGGCCGGACCGGCCCGATCCACATCGTACGGGACGTCCACCCGCCGCCCACTGATCGGCCGCCGCGACTACGGTTTGGCCGTGAGCAGCGGGACGAGCGGGAGCGGCGGCCAACGGGCCGGCGCGGGCGGCGGCTTCGTGGCGGCGGTGGTGGCACTTGCCGTAGTCGTGGCCGGGGTGTGGTGGTTCGTCGGGCGTGGTGGCGACGAGAACCCCGCTTCCGGGGGTGGGGGAGCCGAGGCCGCGCCCACGGTCCCCGAGGACCGCACCGACTGCGTCCAGCTGGTCGTCGCCTCGTCCCCCGAGAAGCACGACGTCCTCAGCACGCTGGCCGAGGAGTACAACGGGGCGGACCGCCAGGTGGGCGGCAGCTGTTCATGGGTGGAGGTCACGCGCCCTTCGTCGGGCGCCGCGGCGGCCGCACTGGCCCGCGGGTGGGACGAGCAGACGGACGGGCCGCGACCCGACGTCTGGAGCCCTGCTGCCAGCGGGTGGATCGAGATCGCCCGGCTGGACGCGCGCAACGCCGACCGTCCCGACATCTTCCCGACCGAGGCACCGTCGCTCGCGAGCTCGCCCCTGGTGGTGGCGATGCCACGGCCGATGGCCGAGGCACTCGGCTGGCCGGAAGCGGCGATCGGCTGGGCCGACCTCCGGGAGCTGGCCACCGACTCGGCCGGCTGGGCCTCGCGGGGGCACCCGGAGTGGGGCCGCTTCAAGCTCGGCAAGACCAACCCGAACTTCTCCACCAGTGGCCTCAACGCCACGGTGGGCACGTTCTTCGCCGCCACGGGTGTCTCGTCCGACCTCACCGTGGCCCAGGTGCAGGATCCGGCGGTCGCGGAATACGTCCGAGCGCTGGAGGCCAGCGTCGTCCACTACGGCGACACGACGCTGACCTTCCTCGACAACCTGCTGGCGGCCGACCGCGAGGGGCAGGGGCTGACATACGTGTCGGCCGTGACCGTCGAGGAGAAGAGCGTCCTCGACTACAACGCCGGCAACCCGTCGGCCGACCCGGAGGCCACGGACCTCGAGCCCCCCCGCACTCAGCTGGCCGCGATCTACCCCGCCGAGGGCACCCTGCTCTCCGACAGCCCGTACGCGGTGCTGGAGGCCGACTGGGTCGACGACCAGAAGCGGGCGGTGGCGGAGGACCTGCTGACCTGGCTGCTCGAAGACGAGCAGCAGCAGCGCTTCGCCGAGGCCGGCTTCCGTACGGCGGCTGGTGAGACCGGTCCGCTGGCCACGACGGACAACGGGGTCGTCCCGGAGCAACCGACGGCAGTGCTCGGGACGCCGGCGGCCGACGTCCTGGCGGCCGTCCGGGACGCCTGGGAGGAGTACCGCAAGCCGGCCAGGGTGCTCATGGTGCTCGACGTCTCGGGTTCCATGGCGGCCGACGTGGAGGGGACCGGGTCGTCGCGGCTGGAGCTCGCGCAGGCGGCGACCGAGCGGGCGCTCGACGAGTTCGCCGAGCAGGACCAGATCGGGTTCTGGGCCTTCTCCTCCGAACAGGCGCAGGGTCAGGACCCCTGG
The DNA here is from genome assembly GCA_035761805.1 of Jiangellales bacterium. Taxonomy (GTDB): domain Bacteria; phylum Actinomycetota; class Actinomycetes; order Jiangellales; family Jiangellaceae; genus DASTQL01. The sequence continues at coordinate 8,975 of DASTQL010000057.1, forward strand.
CGCGAGGTCGTGCCGATGGGCCCCCGCGACGACGTGGTCGGGCCGGTCGCCGAGGCCGTGCGGGTCCTCGTCGCCGACGGCGGTACGGCGCTCTACGCCACGACCAAGGCCGCCCACCGCAGCGTCGAGTCCCAGGCGGACGCCGCGTCCATCAACGCCGTCGTGCTGCTCACCGACGGGGTCAACGAGCACTCGGACAACGACCTGGAGGCCGTGCTCGACCAGCTCGCCACCGAGGGGAGCGAGGCCGGTGTCCGCGTGTTCACGATCGGGTACGGCGAGGACGCGGACCAGGAGACCCTGGCCGCGATCGCCGAGGCCTCCCGCGCCCGCTCGTACAACGCGTCCGACGCCGCCTCGATCGACCAGGTGATGATCGACGTCGTCAGCAACTTCTGACGGGTGAGCGGCATGGTCTGGGTCTTCCTCTCGGCGCTGGCCAACCGGTGGCTGTGGCTCTTCGCCGTCTTCGCGACGGCGGTGCTGCTCGTGTTGCCCGGCGTTCCGCTGGGCCTGGCCCTCGGAGCCGGTGTGCTCGTGCTCGCCGCCGGCGCGGGTGCGGACGCCCTGGGGCAGGTGCGACGGGCGCGGCGCCGTCTCCCTGGTGGGGAGCGACCCGCCGTACGGGGGCGGGTCAAGGACCCGGAGGCGGCGGCGCACGTCCGGCGGGCGGTCGCGGGAACCGAGCGTCTCGAACGCGCCCAGGAGTCGATCGCCGCGGCCCGCGCCGATGTCGCCGCGGACGTCGGGGCCCACGCGGGGCAGATGCTCGACGCCCTGCAGCACACGGGGCGCCAGGTCGACCGGCTGGACGCGATGCTGGGCGGCGTCGACCCGGCGGGACTGTCGGCGGAGCTGATCGAGGTGGAGCGCGTGCTTGCTGCGCAGCCCGGAGCGGCACCGGAGCTCAGGGAGCAGCGGCTGCGCACCGCGGAGGGCCTCCGGGCGCAGCTGGCCGCCTATCGCCGGGTCTCCGAGCAGCGGCAGCTGATGCTCGAGCGGATGCGTGCCACCGCTGTGGGGATCGAGGGACTGGCCGTGCGCGTCGGGGAGATCGGTGCCCTGTACGAGTCCACCGGCCAGGTCGACACGAGCGCCGAGGACCTCCGTGCGGTGACCGGCGAGATCGAGGTGCTGCGGGAGGGGCTGGTGGAGGCGGAGCGCAGCGTGCGGGCGGCCCTGGGGTCGACGGACCTGCCGGGGATCCCGGATGTGCCCGAGCCCCCGCCTGGCGGTGGGGGGGCTGCGCGGTAGGTGTGCGCTCGGATCGCTCCGGAGACCCGTCAATGGCGCAACCTGACGAGCGGGTGGCCGTCGTGTGACACAGCGTCCCGAAACCTCGACCGAGGGGGACGGGCGCGATTACGGTGACTCCGCCGCACCCGACGACGGGCCGGCGAGAGGGGCGTGAAGCATGCGCGCACGCAGGCGTGGAGGGGCAGCCCTCCTGGCCGGCTCGGTGGTCGCCGGGCTGGCCGTGGTGCCGATGGTTGCGGCTCCGGCCGCGGCGGTGCCGGGGAACGACTCGACGGTGTGGATCAACGAGTTCCACTACGACAACACCGGGACGGACGAGGGCGAGTTCATCGAGGTCGCGGGGCCCGCCGGGACAGACCTGACCGGCTGGAGGATCGTCCGTTACAACGGCAACGACGCGACGAACGGTGTCGTCTACACGAGTCCGGCTGAGATCGCACCGCTCGCCGGGGTCATTCCCGATCAGCAGGCCGGATACGGCACGGCCGTGGTCGAGTATCTCTCCAACGGTCTGCAGAACGGCCCCCGAGACGGCTTCGCCCTC
>DASTQL010000058.1:0-7317 GCA_035761805.1 Jiangellales bacterium
ACGCGGATGCCGTCGAGCTTCCACTCCACGCCGGCCGCCCCGGTACGGGACAGCGCGTCCGCGACGGTCGGTGCGCTCTGCGCGAGCATCGGCTTCACTGGGCTGCCGACCGCCAGCCGGAAGTCTGCCAGGCCGGCCGCACCCCGGGCGAGGACCTCGCGGGCCACGGGGGTCAAGGACCCCGCCACGGTGACGGCTCGGCGCAGGTCGGCTGCGCGCACGCCCGCGGCGACGGCCACCGCCTCGGTCACGACGCCGTCGAGCGCTCCCTGGCGGAGCTCACCGGAGACGAGCCCGCCGAGCAGCCGCTGCTCGACCGACGTCGCGCGTGCCAGCAGTGCGGCGAGCCGGGCCCGCCGCTCCGCGGTGGACCCGCGCCCCGACAGCGCACCCAGCCCCTCGAAGACCTCGTCGACCTCCAGGACGCCCAGAGTCGGGGTCGACGCGGGTGGCGGCATGTCCCGCAACGATGCCCAGCCCACGCCCGGACGCCGTTGGCGCAGCGCCCCCGAGAGATACGCGACCACCACCGGCACCTCTGGCGTGGCCGCCGCCGAGAGGCATGCCGCGAGCAGCGCGACCTTGCCCGACCGCGCGGACGTGGCGGCCACGGCGAGCGAGGTCTCGGCGACCTGGTGGAGCAGCACGGCCCGAGTCTGCCCCTCGGCGCCGACAAGTCGTCGCTCCATCGCCGACGCATCATGATCCACACGGTCGACCCCCGACCGGCCGGATCATGAGACGCAGACCCATATGGCTGGCGGTGCAGATCTGGTTGTGGCACGCTTCGCCCCGTGCGCGCGACCCCCCGTCTCGGTACGCCGGCAGTGCCCGGCGTCGCGGGTGCGCGCGCCCTCCTCGCGCTCTCGTGCGCGTGTCGTCGCTGTCGCTGACCTCCGCGATCCCGTGGGCCGGTCCGGATCCGGCCGCCCACGCCGACGACTCCCGAGGACGACCCGTGCAGCTGCAGGAGTGGACCCGCGACCTGGCCGGTCGTGGCATCACCGTGACGGCCCCGACCACCACCGTTCCCGTCGACCTGTGGGCGTTGACCGCCGACGGGCTGGCGCTGCACCTGCGCTGCCGCGGGCGCCGGGTGCGGCTTTCGGTGTGGGCGGCCGCGGCCCTACGACGGGCGGTGCCCGGGCCGGTTGTCGACCTGCCGGGTCACCCCGCCCAGGACGAGCGACTCGTCGGCCTGCACGAGGCCCCCACCGCACCCCTGGTCGTGCCGGCCGGCGTGGAGCCCGAGCGGGTCGTCGAGATCGACGGGGCCGAGCGCTTCGGGTGGACAGGGATCGAAGCCGGCCGCCTCACCGTGGGTGAGGCAGCCGGCCTGCTGGACGAGCTCATGGTCGATGCGGGCCTCGTGCGCGCGCCCGTCGCAGCCTGACCAACGCCGGTCGCCACCTGACGTCAGCCGGTTGCGCCGTCGCTACCCAGGGTGATCTCGACGGTTCGCGTGTCGCCACCGCTCGAGACCGTCACCTCGACCGAGTCGCCCGGACGGTACGACCGGACCGCGGCGACCAGCTCGTCGCCGTCGGCCAGCAACCGGTCGCCGACCCGGGTGACGACGTCGCCCTCCCGCAGTCCGGCGCTGTCGGCGGCGCCGCCTGGCTCGACCGCGGCGACGAGTGCACCCGGTGAGCCGTCGGTCGTGCTGCCCACCGAGACCCCCAGCCGGGCGTGCGTCGCCGTCCCCGAGTCGCGCAGCTCCTCGGCGATCGGGCGCGCCTGATCGATGGGGATGGCGAAGCCGAGGCCGATGGAGCCCTGGCTCCCCGGCGCGGTCGCGATCGCGCTGTTGATGCCGACGACCTCGCCGGCCATGTTGACCAGCGGTCCGCCGGAGTTGCCGGGGTTGATCGGCGCGTCGGTCTGTACGGCGTCGATGACGGTGCTGCCGTCCGGCCCTGCGTCCGTCGTGCGCACCGGGCGCTCCAGCGCGGAGACGATCCCGGTCGTCACGGTCCCGTCCAGCCCGAGCGGGGACCCGATCGCCACGAGCTGCTCGCCGACGGCCAGGTCGGACGAGCTCCCGAGCGTCGCGGGGGTGAGGCCGCCGACGTCCTCGGCCTGGAGGACGGCCAGGTCGGTGAGCGGGTCGAGGCCCACGACGGTCGCCGTCGCCGTCGTGCCGTCCTGGAAGCTGACGACGACGTCACCCCCGGACGCGGCCACCTCCACGACGTGGTTGTTCGTGAGGATCAGCCCGTCCGAGCTGAGCACGACGCCGGAGCCGGTGCCCTGGCCCGTACCCGACGCAACCTGGACCGAGACGACGCTCGGCAGCACTGCCGCCGCCACGTCCTCGACACTCGACATGGCCGAGGAGCCTGCGCTGTCCCCGGCGTCGCTGGAGGTCGGCGCGGCGTCGAGGCTCGACGTCGAGGTCGTGGCGTCCGAGTCGTCGAGGGCCGTGTACGCGGCCCCGCCTGCGGCACCGCCGACGAGGCCGGCGCCCAGAGCCAGGGCGGCGAGCAGGGCGAAGCCCCGCCGGGCCGGCCGCCGAGGGGAGGACGGCGGCCCGGCGGGCGTGGAAGGACCCCCGGGAGGCGTCGGAGCCGCCCACGGGTCGTCGGCACGGGCGCCCGGGGACCAGCCGGCGCCCGGGAGAGGGGTAGGCGCCGGGGAGGGGGCCGGCCCGTACGGAGGGAGGGAGCGCGTCTCGGTCATGGATCGAGGCTCGCGTCCGGCCCTGAGAGCAGGCTGAGAGTCAGTTGAGGGACACCGAAGAACTCGGTACCCAGAAGCGGAGGCGGGCCCCGCCACCGGGCGCCCGGTCCGCCCGGACCGCACCCTCGTGGCGCTCGGCGGCCGACCGGACGATCGCGAGGCCGAGCCCCGACCCGGGGAGCGCCCGCGCCTCGGGGGAGCGGTAGAAGCGCTCGAACACGTGCGGCAGGTCGGTCTCCGCGATCCCGGGTCCCTCGTCGACGATCTCGAGCGTCCCGTCGTGCAGCGTGACCCGGACCGTGCCGCCGGGGGGCGACCACTTCGCGGCGTTGTCGAGGAGGTTGGTGACCGCTCTGGCGAGCAGCTGGGCGTCACCGTGGACGGGCCACGGCTCGGTGCTGACCCGGAAGGCCAGGCCCGGCGCGCGGCGGCGCACCCGGCCCACCGCCTCTGCGACCGTCTCGGCGAGGTCGAGGTCCTGCCGCGGGCCTTCGTCGGCGTCCTCCCGCGACAGCTCGACGAGGTCGGCCACCAGTGCGCCGAGCTCCTCGAGCTGGTCTCGCACGTCCCGGATGAGCGCGGTGTGCTCGACCGGGTCGAGCCCGCCCTGCCGGTCGGCCTGGGCGAGCAGGTCCAGGTTGGTGCGGAGGCTGGTGAGCGGGGTCCGCAGCTCGTGCCCCGCGTCGGCCACGAGCCGGCGCTGGCGGTCCTGCGCCTCCGCCAGCGCTGCCAGCATGGCGTTGAACGAGTGGGCGAGTCGGCCGATCTCGTCCGTACGGTCGGCGGGGACGTCGATCGGGTCGGGCCTTCCCGTCGCGGCCACGTGCTCGGCGGCCGCCGTGAGGCGCTCCACCGGGCGCAACCCGGCGCGGGCGATGACCAGCCCCGCGTAGGCCGCCAGCAGGACACCGGCGCCTCCGACGACGAGCAGGACCAGGCGGAGTCGCCGGAGGAGCTCGTCCGTGGTGCTTGTCGGCTGAGCGAAGACCAGGGCGACCCCGGGTGACGCGGGAACCGCGACGACGCGGAACTCGACTCCGTCCAACACCGCCGAACGCACACTCTGAGCAGCGGTGCCGCGAGCAACGGCGAGCTCTCCGCGTCCGGCCTGGGAGAGCTCACGGCCACCGGCGAAGCCGAGGTATCGCCCGTCGGCGCCCAGCAGGGCGATGCCCACGTCTTGCGCGCCGACGGCGCCGGGGGGGATCTGTGCCAGTGCGACAGGGTCGACGATCCCGGCGTCGACCACGGCCTGAGCCCGCTCCAGCAACGCCTCGTCGCGTTGCTCCAGCAGCTCGTTCCGCACGGTCGCGTACGCGGCCAGCGAGGTCAGCAGCACGGCGAGTCCCACCCCGAGCGCCGCGAGCGCGCTCACCCGCGACCGCAGGCTCAGCCGGCCGATCCGCTCCTGGAGACCGGCCGGCGCGGGCCGGTCCCGGTTCACGGCGGCGTCTCGCGGGCGACGTAGCCGACGCCGCGCACGGTGTGGATCAACCGGGGCTCGCCCTCAGCCTCGGTCTTGCGGCGCAGGTAGCCGACGTAGACCTCGAGCGAGTTGGCCGTCGTGGGGAAGTCGTAGCCCCAGACCTCCTCGAGGATGCGGTCGCGGGTGAGCACCTGGCGCGGATGTCGCAGCAGGAGCTCGAGCAGCGAGAACTCCGTGCGCGTCAGCCGGATCGGCCGGTCCCCCCGCCGTACGTCGCGGGTGCCCGGGTCCAAGGTGAGGTCGGCCAGCCGTAGCTGGTCCTCGTCGGCGGCGCTGCGGACGGCCCGACGCAGCAGGGCCCGCAGGCGTGCCAGCAGCTCCTCGAGCGCGAAGGGCTTGGGCAGGTAGTCGTCGGCGCCCGCGTCGAGGCCTGCGACCCGGTCGGACACCTCGTCCCGTGCCGTGAGCATGAGCACGGGCACGTCGTCCCCGGCGGCCCGCAAGGCGCGGCACGTGGCCAGCCCGTCCAACCGCGGCATCATCACGTCCAGCACCACGGCGTCCGGGCGTTGCCTTGCGAGGCGGTGCAACCCTTCCTCGCCGTCCGCGGCCACGTCCACCTCGTACCCGTTGAAGGCCAGGGAGCGGCGCAGCGAGTCGCGTACGGCGGGGTCGTCGTCGACGACGAGGACGCGCATGGCGACCAGTCTGCCGTGGGTGGCTGAGAGCTCCCTGAACGAGCCCTACCATCTGCGCGTGATCCCTGCGCTACCTCCGGCGGCCGTGGCCGCCGGTGACGCGACCACGGCCTCGGCCGGGGGGCGCGTCCTGTCGGCCGGCGGCTCGGCGGCCGACGCAGCGGTGGCGGCGGCACTGACCGCCTGCGCCGCCGAGACCGTGCTGACTGGCCTGGCGGGTGGCGGCTTCGCCACCTACTGGGACTCAGTCGCCAGGAGGTCGACCACGGTCGACTTCTTCGTAGCCGTTCCTGGGCTGGGGCTCGACCGGCCCGTGGCCCCCATGCGAGAGATCGAGGTGGTTTTCGGGCCGCAGCGACTCGAGTACTGGGCCGGTGCCGCCACCGTGGCCGTACCGGGGCTGCCCGCCGGGCTGGCCGAGGTGCACCGCCGGTGGGGAGTGCTGCCCTGGGCTGAGGTGGTCGAGCCGGCCAGGACGGTCGCGGCCGTGGGTGCACCGATGTCCACGGCGCAGGCCACGGTCCTGGTCGACGTCAAGGAGGCCATGCTGCTCGACCCGGCCGGTGCGGCGTCGTACGCGCCGGGCGGCCGCCTGCTGGCGCCAGGAGAGCGGTTGCACCACCCAGGGCTCGCCGACGCGCTCGACCTGCTGGTGGCGGAGGGTGCCGGCGCCTTCTACTCCGGACCGGCCGCCGAGATCATGCTCCGACTCGTCGCCGAGCGCGGCGGTGCGCTGACCGCCGACGACCTGGCGTCCTACGAGGTCCGGGTGGCGGCCGCCCGGCAGGTCGACTTCGCGGGGTACCGGGTCCACGGACGCTCCGACCTCCTCGACCTGCTCGGCACGCTCGGGCGCCTCCCCGCCGACCTCGGTGAGGTGGACGACGTCCGCCGCGTGGAGGCCTGGGTCCGGGCCCTGCTCGGGTCCCAGCACCCGTGGGGCACGACCAACGTCTGCGCGGTCGACGAGGCGGGCAATGCGTGCGTCGTGACGACCAGCCTCGGTCTGGGCTCCGGCGACTGGCTCCCGGGGCTCGGGATGCACCTGAACTCGATGCTGGGCGAGGGCGAGCTGATGCGCGGGTCGCATCCACCCGGGTCACGGGTGGACTCCATGATGTGCCCGGTCGTCGCCACGGACGCTGTCGGCCTGGCCCTGGCCGCGGGAGCGGCCGGTGGGTCGCGGATCCGGTCGGCGATGGTGCAGGTGCTGACCGGCGTGCTGGCCGAGGGCCTCACCCCAGCCGAGGCCGTCGAGCGCGCCCGGATCAACCCGGTCCCGGGCCTGGTCCACGCCGAGCCCGGTGCCCCCGAGCCCGCGCTGGAGGCGTTGGAGCTGGCCGGGCTGCGGGTCGAGCGGTGGGAGTCGCAGGCCGCCTACTTCGGGGGGGTCTCGGTCGTGGGACGCCACGGGATCGCGGCGGACCCGCGCCGGGCCGGCGCAGCGGTCCTCGCCTGAGCCGCGGGTCCGCGGTCGAGCGGCGACCGGGACCTTCCACCCGGGCTGAGGCGGCGACACAATTGATGCATGGCGAGTGGAGCCGGGTTCGTGGCGGCTCGGGGAGCACGCAGCGCGCTGATCGTGGCGAGCACGACGTACCAGGACAGTGCGCTCACCGAGCTCCGGGCCCCTGCAGCGGATGCCGAGGCCCTTGCCGGAGTACTGAGCGATCCGGAGATCGGTGGCTTCGACGTCCGGACGCTGCTGAACGAGCCGGCGCATGTGGTCAACGAGGCCGTCGAGGAGTTCTTCACCGACCGCTCACCAGACGACCTGCTGCTGCTGCACTTCGCCTGCCACGGCATCAAGGACCAAGAGGGCGAGCTGTACCTGGCGATGGCGAACACGCGACTCCGCCTCCTGGCGGCGACCGCGGTTGCCGCCAACTTCGTGAACCGGCGGATGACGCAGAGCCGATCGCGTCGCATCGTGCTGTTCCTCGACTGCTGCTACGCCGGCGCGTTCGATCGCGGGATGACCACCCGCACGTCGAACGTCATGGATCTCGCAGACCGCTTCAGCGGACGCGGGCGTGCGGTCATCACGGCGTCTGGAGCCGTCGAGTACGCCTTCGAAGGCGGTGAGCTGACGGAGTCCGGCGATCCGGCTCCCTCGGTGTTCACAACCGCGATGGTGCGTGGTCTGGGCAGCGGGGAGGCGGACCGCGACCAGGACGGGTACGTGGATCTCGACGAACTCTACGACTATGTCTACGACGCGGTTCGGGAGGTCACCCCGCACCAGACTCCCGGCAAGTGGACCTTCGGTGTCCAGGGCGACTTGGTGATTGCTCGACGCAGCACCGCGGTCACCGAGCCGGTGGCCCTGCCTCCGGAGATCCAGCAATCCCTCGACAGTTCGTTGGCGGGTGTCCGGGCCGGCGCGGTGGACGAGCTGGCCCGGCTGCTGTCCGGCCGGCACCAAGGCTTGAGCCTCGCTGCGCGACGGGCGCTCGAAGCCCTCGTCGACGACGACAGCCGCAGCGTCGCGGCCTCGGCGTCGGCCGCGCTCGG
>DASTQL010000059.1:0-16574 GCA_035761805.1 Jiangellales bacterium
CGGCGTCCAGGGCGAGGGAGGGGTGCCGGGTCGCGACGACCAGCGCGAGCGCGTCGTCGACGCCGGTGTCGACGAGGAGGGTGACCGGGCGCGCCACCGGGCTCAGACGGCGACCGTGCTGACCGGCAGGGAGGAGTCGGCCGGCAGGTCGAGCGTCGAGGCAGGCCGGCCGCGGGTGATCAGCTCGGCGCCGAGGGCGGCCACCATCGCCCCGTTGTCCGTGCACAGGCCGGGCCGCGGGATGCGGACGCGGATCCCGGCGGCGGCGCAGCGGTCCCCGGCCAGGGTCCGCAACCGGGAGTTCGCGGCCACGCCACCGCCGATGAGCAGGCTGTCCACCCCCCGTTCGCGGCAGGCCAGCACGGCCTTGGCGGTGAGCACGTCGACCACGGCCTCCTGGAAGGAGGCGGCCACGTCGGCCACCGGCACCGGCCCGCCCTGCCGCTGGCGCGCCTCGACCCAGCGCGCGACCGCCGTCTTGAGCCCGGAGAAGGAGAAGTCGTAGCGGTGCCGCTCGAGATCGCGCGGACCGGTGAGGCCGCGCGGGAACTCCACGTACGCGGGGTCTCCGGCGCGGGCTTCCCGGTCGACGTACGGCCCGCCCGGGAACGGCAGGCCGAGCAGACGCGCCACCTTGTCGAAGGCCTCGCCCGCAGCGTCGTCGATGGTGGCGCCGAGCGGCGTCACGGCCGCGGTGACGTCCTCGACGAGCAGGAGCGAGGAATGGCCGCCCGAGACGAGCAGCGCCACGGTCGGCTCCGGCAGGGGACCGTGCTCGAGCTGGTCCACCGCGACGTGGGCGGCCAGGTGGTTGACACCGTAGAGCGGGCGGCCCAGGGCCAAGGCAAGCGCCTTGGCCGCCGCTACCCCGACGACCAGGGCGCCGGTCAGTCCTGGTCCGCTCGTCACCGCCACGGCGTCGACGTCGGTCAGCGCGATGCCCGCCTCCCGGCAGGCGCGTTCGACCGTCGGCACCATGGCCTCGAGGTGGGCCCGGCTGGCCACCTCGGGGACCACGCCGCCGAACCTCGCGTGATCGTCGACGCTGCTGGCCACGGCGTCGACGAGCAGCTCCCGGCCGTGCACGAGGCCCACACCCGTCTCGTCGCAGGACGTCTCGATGCCCAGGACGAGCGGTGCGCCGGCGGTCACGCCCCGATGATCGCACCTGGGCCACGGCGACGGCGGAGCAGCAGGGCGTCGACCCGACCACCGGCGTAGTAGCCGCGCCGGACGCCCACGCGCTCGAAGCCGGCGATGCGGTAGAGCTCCAGCGCCGCCGCGTCGTCCGCGCGGACCTCGAGCACGACCTCGCCGACGCCCCTCCTCTCCGCGTCCTCGACCAGCGCACGGAGCAGCCGGCCGCCGGTCCCCCGCCGCTGCGCGTGCGGTGCGACGGCAACCGTCTGGACGTCCGCGGCCTCACCGTGGGCCCACAGCCCGGCGTAGCCGACGACCTCCCCGTTCGCCTCGGCGACCAGGTACGTCCGGGAGTCGGGGACCCCAGCCAGCTCCGACCACAGCAGCTCGGGCGACCAGGCGTCGTCGGGGAAGAGCACCGGCTCGAGGCCCGCCACCGCCTCGAGGTCCCACCAGCGCATCGGGCGCAGGGTGACCGCGCTCATCGGGCGCTCATCGGGTCAGCACGGGCTTGCGCGGGCCCGGCGGCCGGGCGTCCGGCCGGCGCAGGTAGAGCGGCTCGGGGTCGAGCACCTCGACGGACCCGGCCAGCACCGCGGCCGCCAGGTCGGCCGCCCCCGGGTACTCGGGGTCGACCCGCAAGGGCAGGTCCTCCGGGTAGAGGCCCGGCCCCGCCCCCGCGACCGGGAGATCGCGGTACGTGCCACCGCCGGGTGCCGGATCGGCGGCGAAGCCGGCCGCCGGCCCCACGACCGGGCCGGAGACCCGCCGGCCGTCGGTGCCGTAGGTCGCCCAGTAGACCTCGCGCCGCCGGGCGTCCGTGGCCACCGCGAACGGTCCGGTGACGCGCGCCCGGTCCACGCCCGCAGCCACGACGTCCAGGCTGCAGACGCCCCGCACCGGGATCTCGAGAGCGGCGCCGAGCACCCGGGCCGTCACCACGCCGACCCGCAGACCGGTGAAGGGGCCCGGCCCCACCCCGACCGCCACCCCGGTGAGGTCCAGCCGGTCCGCCCCGGCCTCCGCCAGCACGGCCTCGATCGCGGGCGCGAGCAGCTCGGCGTGGCGCATGGCGTCGACGGTGGTCCGCTCGGCCAGCACGCCCCTCCCGTCGTGGAGGGCTACCGTGACGGCCGGTGTCGACGTGTCGAAGGCCAGCAGCACCGGCCCAGTTGACCACGTCCACCACCCTCGTGGGGCCTTCACCAGGCGCGCACGCCTCGTGATGACGCCAGCAGCCTGGTGGTGGCCCGGTGGCGCGGCCCTCGTGATGCCCCTCCTACACCCCGGGGCCGCCACCCAGGACCGGTCACACCCCGGCGGGCCGGCTGCGCAGCACCCCGAGGTCGACGCCGGTCCAACGACGACCGCACCCCCGCACCACGACTCGGCGGGGACCGTCTGCGCCTGACGGCTCGGCCATCGTGGCCTCGGCCCGGTCGATGGTCAGCTCCAGCCGGTCATCCGCCAGCCCCTCGGCCAGCCCCGAGCCCCACTCGACGACGGTGACGGCATCGTCCAGGGACGCCTCCAGGTCCAGGTCCTCGAGCTCGTCCCAGCCCGTGAGACGGTAGGCGTCGACGTGGACCATCGGCGGGCCGCCCACGGTCGACGGGTGCACCCGGGCGATCACGAAGGTCGGCGACGTGACCGGACCTCGCACGCCGAGGCCGCCACCCAGCCCCTGCGCGAGGGTGGTCTTGCCGGAGCCGAGCGCCCCGGACAGCAGCACCAGGTCCCCCGCCTGCAGCAAGGCACCCAACCGCGTGCCCAGGGCACGCATGTCCTCCGCGGCCGGGACCAGCACCTCGACGGTCACGGCGAGGCGGACCCCTCGGGCGGCGCGAACGCGAGCCGCCCCTCCAGCAGCCGCGCCACCGCCCCCAGGTCCTCGCGCAGCGCCGCGAGCGGAGCGCCCCGGGGACCGAACCGGATGGCGGCGGAGGGGTGGTATGTGGCCATCAACCAGCGGCCCCCCCACGGGTGAGGGCGGCCGCGCACCGCCCCGATCCGCGCCCCCGGGCCGAGGGCCCAGGCCAGGGCGCTCCCCCCGAGTGTCACCACGAGCCGGGGGTCGGCCAGCTCCACCTGCCGCCGCAGCCACGGGCGGCAGGCCTCGACCTCGCGGCGGCGCGGGGCACGGTTGCCGGGCGGGCGGCACTTGAGCACGTTGGCGACGGCGACCCGGTCACGGGAGAGCCCGGCCTCGGTGAGCAGGGAGTCGAGCAACCGCCCCGAGCGCCCGACGAAGGGCACCCCCACCGCGTCCTCCTCCACCCCCGGCGCCTCCCCCACGAGCAGCACCTCCGCGCCCTCGGGGAGGGTGCCGGGGACCACGTGGGTACGGCAGGCGGCGAGCTCGGCGCAGACCGTGCAGCCCCGGACGGTCCGCGCCAGCGCCTCCCACGACGTGAGCCGAGGGGCGACGACGGCCGGGTCGATGCCGGTCGTCCGTGGATCGTCGGTCAACGGGCCGCCCCTCGCCCGGCGGCCGCCGCGGCGCGGACCCGGTCGACCTGCGCCCGCAGGTGCGCGGTGACGACCTCGTGCCGCTCCAACAGCACCATGTGGCCGGAGTCGGGGACCTCGACGTAGCGGGCGTGCGGGAGCCGCTCCGCGATCTCTCGGCTGTGCACCAGGGGCGTGAGCAGGTCCCGGCCGGCTCCCACGACCAGCGTGTCCAGCTCGCGCAGCAGGCCGAGCCCCTCGCGTTGCTCGTGGGTGGCGAACACCGGGAGGAACTCCGCGATGACCTCGATCGGCGTCCCCGCGTTGAGCTGCGCGGTGAACTCGACCAGCGAGGCCGGGGCGTCGTCGGCGAAGGAGTAGCGCTTGGTCAGCACGAAGCCGAGGTCGCTGCCGGCGCGCCGGCCGCGCTCGACCAGGTCCGGCTGGCGGGCAAGGCCCGACACGACGCCCGGCGCCAGTCGCCCGGCCAGCCGCCCGGCCGGCCCCGGCACACCGAGCGTGACCTCGCGCAGGCCGCCAGCGCTGGTGGCCACGAACGCGACCCCGACGACGCGGTCGCCGAGCAGCTCGGGGCGGCGGACGAGCAGGTCCATGACCGTCATGCCACCCATCGAGTGCCCGACCAGGAGCACCGGACCCGCCGGCGCGGCGGCGTCGAGCACGGCGCCGAGGTCGTCCGCCAGGCGCTGGAAGGACACCGAGCCCTCCGGCGCACGGCCCGAACGCCCGTGCGAGCGCTGGTCCCAGAACACGAGCCGGGCCGTGCCGCGCAGGTCCCGGCGCTGGAAGTGCCACACGTCGAGGTTGAGCGCGTAGCCGTGGCTGAAGACCACGGTGAGGTCGGGACGCGCCGCATCGGCCGACAGCTCGTCCACCTCCGCGTACAGCTCGACACCGTCTCCCGCCGTCACGACCAGCGGGTCGCCCCGCAGCGAGCCGAACGGCTCGTCCGCGAAGGGGTCCCGCCCGCGCAGCGATCGACCGACGACGTAGCGCTCGGCCGCCAGTCCGACGGCCGCACCGGCCGCCGCCAGCCCCAGCAGCGCGCCGGTGACCCCCGCCGCGCGTCCGGCCGTCAGCAACCGGCTCACGCGCCCACCTCCGCGCCACCGACGTAGGCCCGGGGCAACCGGGGCGCGACGCGCGTGACGATCTCGTACGAGATGGTGCCGCAGGCCCGGGCCCAGTCCTCCGCCGTGGGCTCGCCGCCCTCACCGGGGCCGAAGAGGACCACCTCGTCACCGGCGTGGGCGGGGTCGTCGCCGAGGTCGACGACGATCTGGTCCATGCACACCCGGCCGGCCACCGCACGCACCCGGCCGGCCGCGAGCACCGGCGCTCGGGACGACCCGTGCCGAGGGATGCCGTCGGCGTAGCCAAGCGGCACCAGCCCGAGGGTGGTCTCCCGCTCGGTCACGTAGTCGTGCCCGTACGAGACCCCCTGCGCGGGAGGGACCCGCTTGACCAGGGCCAGCCGGGCCCGCAGTGACATCGCGGGCCGCAGGCCGAGCTGGGCCGGGCCGGCCTCGTCGGGCACCGGCGACAGGCCGTAGACGGCGAGCCCCGGCCGGACGAGGTCGAAGTGCGCGGCCGGCAGGGTCAGCGTCGCTGCGGAGTTCGCCAGGTGCCGCACCTCCGGGCGCACCCCTCGCGACTCGGCTACGTCGAGCGCCTCGCGGAAGGTCGCGATCTGCGCCTCGATCGTCGGATGGCCCGGCGCGTCGGCCAGCGCGAAGTGGGACCAGAGGCCGACCACCTCCACGAGGCCGTCCGCCTGGGCCCGCAGGGCGGCGTCGACGACCTTCGGCCAGTCGTCCACCGTAGCCCCGCCCCTGCCCAGCCCCGTGTCGACCTTGAGGTGCAGGCGGGCCGGGCGGCCGACCTGGGCCGCTCCCGACGCGATCTCGGAGACCGCCCACCGGGCCGACGCGCTGACGTCGACGTCGGCCTCGACCGCGTCCACCCACCGCTCCCCCGGGGCGGCCAGCCAGGCCAGCAGGCGACCCTCGACCCCTGCGGCGCGCAGCAGCAGGGCCTCGCTCAGGACGGCGGTGCCGAGCCAGGTGGCACCGCCGGCCTGCGCCGCGCGGGCACACGGCACCAGGCCGTGTCCGTAGGCGTCGCCCTTCACCACGGCCATCACCTGTGCGCCGGTCGACCGCGCCGCCAGGGCCGTCACGTTGTCCCGTACGGCGCTGAGGTCCACCCGCACCTCGGCGTGCGGTACGGGCGTCTCGACCATGGCGGGGATTCTGTCAGGGGCCGGTGGACCGGACGCCGACCGGGACGTCCCTGAGCCGCCGAAGCGCCACGGGCAGCGCCGCGAGGAGATCCTGGGCGCTCGGGGCACCCGACCGTTCGGCCGCCACCTGGCCGGCCAGACCGTGCACGTACGCGGCGAGCGAGCCGGCCTCCAGCGGGTCGAGCCCCCCGGCGAGCATCGCACCGCCGAGCCCGGCCAGCACGTCGCCGGAGCCGGCGGTGGCGAGGACGGAGGTCCCAGTCGGGTTGGCCCGGATCCGGCCGTCGGAGGCGACGACGAGGGTGGTCGCGCCCTTGAGCAGGACGCACGCGTCCCACCGCCGCGCCGCCTCCCGGGCGTGGTGCAGCCGCCGGGCCTCGACGTCGCCGCGCGGGACCCCGAGCATCCGGGCCAGCTCCCCCGCATGCGGCGTGAGCAGGACGCGCGGGCCGACTCGGTCGGGCAGGTGCCCCAGGCCGTCGGCGTCGACCAGGACCGGCACCTCGTCGGCGAGGGCCCGGTGGACGGCCGCCGCGGTGTCCTCGCCGCTGCCCAGGCCGGACCCGACGGTCCAGGCCTGGACGCGGCCTTCCGCCACGACCGTCTCCGGCCACCGCGCGCGCACCAGCTCGGCTGCCGTCCCCGTACCCGCGTAGCGGACCATGCCCGCACCGCCGCGCACCGCTCCTCCCGTGGCGAGGACCGCTGCACCCGCGTACGAGGGGGAGCCTGCCGCCACGCCGACCACGCCCCGGGAGTACTTGTCGCTCGTACGGTCGGGCAGCGGGAGCCGCGCCGCCACGTCGACCGACTCGAGAACCTCGACCGCCGGAGCCGGCAGCAGCGGTGCCAGCCCGATGTCGACGTCCACGACCCGCCCGCTCGCGGCGGCCGCCGGGTCGACCACGTGCGCGGCCTTGCGCGTCCCGAAGGTCACGGTGACGTCGGCCCGGACGTGCGGTCCCAGCACCTCGCCCGTGTCCGGCTCGACGCCGCTGGGCAGATCGACGGCGACGATGAGCCCGGCCGTCTCTCGGGCCGTGTCGGCGAGGGTCACGGCGTCTCCGCGCAGGCCGCCGTGGCCACCGATGCCGAGCAGCCCGTCGACGACGAGGTCGGCGCGCCGCAGCAGCACGTCGGCGTCGGGAGCGAGGACCGCCCGGCCGCCGGCTGCCCGCAACGCCCCCAGACCACCGCGGTGCGCGCGGTCGGGGACGACGAGCACGGCGTCCACCCGCGCCCCCCGCCGGGCCAGGCGTGCCCCGGCGTACAGCGCGTCACCGCCGTTGTCGCCCCCACCGACCAGGAGCACCACGCGGGCCCCGTACGGGCCTCCGAGCAGCCGGGCGCACCGGGCGGCCAGCGCCCCCGCGGCGCGCTGCATGAGGGCGCCGTCGGGGAGGGAGGCCATCAGGGCGGCCTCGGCCGCCCTGACGTCCTCCACCAGGTGCGCACCGATCACCCGGTCAGCCCTCCAGGACCACGAGGGCCGAGGCGATCCCCGCGTCGTGGGACATCGAGAGGTGGACCTTGCCCACCCCCAGGTCACGGCAGCGGCCGGCCACCGTGCCCCGCACCTCGAACCACGGCCGGCCGTTCCGGTCGGTCACCACCTCGGCGTCCTGCCAGTGCAGGCCCGAGGGAGCCCCGAGGGCCTTGGCCAGCGCCTCCTTGGCCGCGAAGCGGGCCGCCAGGGAGGCGAGGTGGCGCTCGCGCTCGGACGGCGTGAAGATCCGCTCCCGCAGGGTCGGCGTGCGCTCCAGCGTCTCGCCGAAGCGGGCCACGTCCACGACGTCGATGCCCACGCCCACGATCACGGGGCCAGCCTGGCACAGGGCCGGTCGGGGCCTGGGGAACCCCACCGGCACGACGCCGCCGAGGTCGTCGCCGCGGACATCGACGGCCCGCAGGCACCCCTCTACTCGACGGTGACGCTCTTGGCCAGGTTGCGCGGCTGGTCGACGTCGTAGCCCTTGCTGCTCGCCATCTCGCAGGCGAAGACCTGCAGCGGCACCACGGACACGAGCGGCTGGAGCAGGGTCGGGCAGGCCGGGACCTGGACCAGGTGGTCGGCGTACGGGACGACCGCTTCGTCACCCTCCTCGGCCACGACGATGGTGCGGGCGCCGCGGGCGCGGACCTCCTGGATGTTGGACACGATCTTGTCGTGGAGGACCGAGCGACCGCGTGGTGAGGGGACGACCACCACGACCGGCACGCCGTCCTCGATCAGGGCGATCGGGCCGTGCTTGAGCTCGCCGGCGGCGAAGCCCTCGGCATGCATGTAGGCGAGCTCCTTGAGCTTGAGGGCGCCCTCCAGCGCGACCGGGTAGCCCACGTGCCGGCCCACGAAGAGCACCGACGTGGCGTCGCGGAGCTCGCGCGCGAGCGCCCGTACCGGGCCCATCGTGTCCAGCACCCGGTCCACCTTGTCGGGCATCTCGGCGAGGTCGCGCAGGACCGATCGAACCTCGTCGCCCCACTTGGTGCCCCGCACCTGACCGAGGTAGAGGGCCACGAGGTAGCAGGCGACGATCTGGGTGAGGAAGGCCTTGGTGGACGCCACGGCGATCTCGGGACCGGCGTGGGTGTAGAAGACCGCGTCCGACTCGCGGGGGATCGTCGCGCCGTTGGTGTTGCAGATCGCGAGCACCCGCGCGCCCTGTTCGCGGGCGTGCCGCAACGCCATCAGGGTGTCCATCGTCTCGCCGGACTGCGACACGACGACGACGAGGGTCTGCCGGTCGACCACCGGGTCGCGGTAGCGGAACTCGCTGGCCAGCTCGACCTCGCACGGGATGCGGGTCCAGTGCTCGATGGCGTACTTCGCGACCTGGCCCGCGTAGTACGAGGTCCCGGCCGCCACGATGATGATCTTGTCGGTCTCGCGGAGCTCCTCGTCCGACAGCCGCATCTCGTCGAGCACCAGGGTGCCGCTGTCGTCGATCCGGCCCAGCAGGGTGTCCGCGACGGCCTTCGGCTGCTCGGCGATCTCCTTGAGCATGAAGTAGTCGTAGCCGCCCTTCTCGGCGGCCGAGGCGTCCCAGTCGACGTGGAACCGCTGGGGCTCGACCGGCGCCCCGGCGAAGTCGGTGACCCGGACCCCGTCCGCCGTGATCTCGACGACCTGGCCCTCCCCCACCTCCAGGGCCTCCCTGGTGTGGTCGATGAAGGCCGAGACGTCGGACGCCAGGAAGTTCTCCCCCTTGCCGAGCCCCACCACCAGCGGGGAGTTGCGCCGCGCCGCCACGACCCGGTCCGGTACGTCGGCGTGCACCGCGACCAAGGTGAACGCGCCGTCCAGCCGCCGGCAGACCGAGCGCAACGCCTCGCCGAGGTCCCCGCCGGCCTCCGGGAGAGCCGCGGCGAGCAGGTGGGAGACGACCTCGGTGTCGGTGTCGGACCTGAACACCACCCCGTCGGACTCGAGCTCGGCCCGGAGCCGCGCGAAGTTCTCGATGATGCCGTTGTGGATCACCGCGACCTTGCCGCTGGCGTCCAGGTGCGGGTGGGCGTTGCGATCGTTGGGTGCCCCGTGGGTGGCCCACCGGGTGTGGCCGAGCCCGGTGGTCGACGGCGGGAGCGCCTCCTCGGCCAGCGCCTTCTCCAGGTTCGCGAGCTTGCCGGCGCGCTTTGCCGACGCCAGGCCTCCGTCCGCCACGACGGCCACGCCGGCCGAGTCGTAGCCGCGGTACTCCAGCCGTCGCAGCCCCGCGACGACGACGTCGAGTGCCTGCTGCTGGCCGACGTACCCCACGATCCCGCACATGGCGGTCAGAGTAGCCGGGCCCGAGGCGGCAGGATTCGGCCATGCGAGAGTCCAGCGCCGGGACCGACAGCTCCTCGCCGTACGTGGAGCTCGACCGGTCGGCCTGGTCCCGGCTGCGCGACCAGACGCCCCTGCCGCTGACCGCGGCCGAGCTGGCGGCCGTACGGGGGCTGGGCGACGCGGTCGACCTCGACGAGGTCCGCGACGTCTACCTGCCGCTGTCCCGCCTGCTCAACCTGCACGTGCGGGCGACGGCCCGGCTGCACGCGTCGGTCGAGACCTTCCTCGGAGAGCTGCCCGAGCGCACCCCGTACGTGATCGGCATCGCCGGCTCGGTCGCGGTCGGGAAGTCGACGACGGCGCGACTGCTGCGCCTGCTGCTGGCCCGCTGGCCGGACCATCCGCGCGTGGCCCTCGTCACCACCGACGGCTTCCTCCTCCCCAACGCCGAGCTGGAGCGGCGTGGGCTGCTGGCCCGCAAGGGGTTCCCCGAGTCCTACGACCGCCGCGCCCTGCTGCGGTTCCTGATCGACGTCAAGTCGGGCCGGCCCGAGGTGCGGGCACCGGTCTACTCCCACCTGCGCT
Source organism: Jiangellales bacterium (assembly GCA_035761805.1). GTDB lineage: Bacteria > Actinomycetota > Actinomycetes > Jiangellales > Jiangellaceae > DASTQL01. Next base: position 10,206 of record DASTQL010000059.1, read on the forward strand.
ACGACGTCGTCCCGGGGGAGCTCGAGGTCCTCCACTCCCCCGACGTGCTGATCCTCGAGGGCCTCAACGTGCTCCAGCCGGCCCGGGCCCCGGCCGAGGGTGGGTCGGCGCTCGCCGTCAGCGACCTCTTCGACTTCTCCATCTACGTCGACGCGCGCACCGAGGACGTGCGCCGGTGGTACGTCGAGCGGTTCCTGCGGCTGCGGGAGACCGCCTTCCGCGACCCCTCGTCCTACTTCCGCCGCTACGCCGACCTCGAGGAGCCCGCGGCCGTCGCCCGGGCCGGCACCCTCTGGGACGGCATCAACGGCCCCAACCTCGAGCAGAACATCCTGCCCACCCGGGGCCGGGCCACCCTGGTCCTGACCAAGGGCCCCGACCACGCGGTCCACCACGTCCGCCTGCGCCGCCCGTGACCCCCACAATGATCACGGCAGCCGCGTAAATGGGTACGCGCCCCAGTGAATGCACCTGGCTCGCCGCCCATTTGCCTGGCTCGACCCCCGGCTGGACCCGGTTCGGTGCCCGACACGTCCATCGCCCAGCGATCCGGCGCCGCGGCAGGTGGGCACGCGCCACAGTGAATTCACCTGGCGCGGTGCCCATATACGCGGCTGCCGTGATCATTGCCAGGTGCCGGTACGGATGGGGCGGCCCGTCAGCGGTCGAACGCCAGCTCCGCGGTCACGACCCCGGCCAGCCGCTCCGCCACCACGCGGGCCTGCTCCTCCGTCCCGGCCTCCACCATGACCCGTACGAGGGGCTCCGTGCCCGACGGGCGCAACAGCACCCGGCCGGTGTCGCCCAGCTCGGCCTCGGCCTGTGCCACGGCGGTCCGCAGGCCGTCGGCGGTGCCGACCCGGGACTTGTCCACGCCGTCGACGTTGACCAGCACCTGCGGCAACCGCTGGACGACGGAGGCGAGGTCGGCCAGCGTGCGCCCCGTACCGGCAACGCGCGCCAGCAGGTGGACCGCCGTCAGCAGGCCGTCGCCCGTGGTCGCGTGCTGCAGCATCACGACGTGACCCGACTGCTCGCCGCCGAGGGTGAACCCCCCCGCGCGCATCGCCTCGAGCACGTAGCGGTCACCCACGGCTGCGTCGACGACCGTCACCCCGGCCTCGCGCATGGCCAGCCGGAAGCCCTCGTTGGACATCACCGTGGACACCACGGTGTCCTCCCGCAACGTCCCGGCGTCGCGCATGGCAAGGGCCAGGACGGCCAGGATCTGGTCACCGTCGACCAGGCGCCCGTCGGCGTCGACAGCGAGGCAACGGTCCGCATCCCCGTCGTGCGCGATGCCGGCGTCCGCGCCGTGGGCGACGACGGCCTCCTGCAGCGACTCCGGGTGCGTCGACCCGCAGCCGTCGTTGATGTTCAGTCCGTCCGGTTCGGCGTGCACCGTCAGCACGTCGGCGCCGAGCCTGCGCATGACTTCGGGCGCGGTACGGCTCGCCGCGCCGTTGGCGCAGTCGACGACGACACGCAAGCCGTCCAGCCGCGCAGCGGCGGAGCCGACGACGTGCCCCACGTACTGCTCGAAGCCCTCGGCGCTGTCGCGCACGCGACCCACCCCGGCACCGGTCGGCCGGTCCCAGGCCTCCCGCATCCGGGCCTCGACGGCGTCCTCGAGGCTGTCGTCGAGCTTGTGGCCGCCCTTGGCGAAGAACTTGATCCCGTTGTCGGGCATCGGGTTGTGGCTCGCCGAGAGCATGACACCGAGGTCGGCGCCGTGAGTACCGGTGAGGTAGGCGACCGCAGGCGTCGGCAGGACGCCCAGCCGCAGCACGTCGACCCCGGCACTCGCCAGCCCGGCCACCACGGCCGACTCGAGGAATTCCCCGGACGCCCGCGGGTCGCGGCCGACGACCGCGACCGGACGGTGGCCGGCGAAGGCACCGGCCTCGCCGAGCACGTGCGCGGCGGCCACCGAGAGGTCCAGGGCGAGCTCCGCGGTGAGGTCGACGTTGGCCACGCCGCGGATGCCGTCGGTGCCGAAGAGTCGTCCCACGTCGCTGGTTCCTCCCTGCGTTCGAGATGCGCGACGGCCCCGGAGCGGGCGCCCCGGGGCCGTACGTACGTCGGAGGCGGTGCCTCAGCGCTTGCTGTACTGGGGGGCCTTCCGGGCCTTCTTGAGACCGGCCTTCTTGCGCTCGGTGACCCGGGCGTCACGGGTGAGGAAGCCGGCCCGCTTCAGGGCCGGACGGTTGTTCTCGGTGTCGGCGGCATTGAGGGCTCGAGCCACGCCCAGGCGCAGCGCCCCGGCCTGACCGGACGGGCCGCCGCCGTGGATCCGCGCGACGATGTCGTAGCGACCGTCGAGCTCCAGCTCCACAAACGGTGACTTCACCAGCTGCTGGTGGACCTTGTTCGGGAAGTACGAGTCGAGGGCGCGACCGTTGATGGTCCACTCGCCCGTCCCCGGGGTGATGCGGACGCGCGCCACGGCCTCCTTGCGGCGACCCGTGGCGGCCGCAGGCTCGATCGCGGAGAAGCGCGAGGGCGCGGACTCGGTCGTGAACTCCGTCTGCTCCGGGGTCTCCGAGGTTTCGACGGGGGTGTCGGTGGCGTCAGGGGCGTCGGCGACGGTGGTGTCGGTCATGTCCTCGCTCGCGGTGGTCTGCTCGGTCACTGGCTGACCTGGGTGATCTCGTACGGCACCGGCTGCTGGGCCTGGTGCGGGTGCTCCGGGCCGGCGTAGACCTTGAGCTTCGTCAGCATCTGCCGCCCCAGGGAGTTGTGCGGCAGCATCCCCTTGACGGCCTTCTCGACGGCCCGCCGCGGGTTCTTCTCCAGCAACTCCTCGTACGACGTGGCCTTGAGGCCCCCCGGCCGCCCGGAGTGGCGGTAGTCCACCTTCTGCCGGCGCTTGTCGCCGGTCAGGGCGACCTTCCCGGCGTTGACCACGATCACGAAGTCGCCGGTGTCCACGTGCGGCGCGTACACCGGCTTGTGCTTGCCGCGCAGCAGGATCGCGGTCTGGCTCGCGAGCCGGCCGAGGACGACGTCGGTGGCGTCGATGACGTGCCACTGGCGCTGGACGTCGCCGGGCTTCGGGCTGTACGTGCGCACGGTGAGGCCTTCTCGTGATCGGTCTGGACGGCTCGTGCCTGCGAACAGCGACGGGCGCAGCCCGGCCGCGGGAAAGGCACAACGACCTGACAGGTTACCGGCTCGTCCCCGAGGGGGTCAAAAGCGGCGTCGGGGGTACCGCGGCAGCGGCACCCCCGCAGCGTCGTCATCGTCAGGGCGGGTGGCAGACTCAGGGGCCCGACACCACCACCCCGGTCGCGTCCACCAACCGGCCCAGCTCGTCGAAGGCGGCGACGGCGACCTGATGACCGGCTCCGGCGGCCTGCCAGACCTCCCGTACCTTCCGGAAGTCCATCGGACGAAGCAGCAGGCTCCCGTCGTCGGCGCGCACGAGCGGCACGGACGACCCGCCCTGGATGGTCTCGGCGTCCAGGGTCAGGCTTCCGGGGGCGCCCCAGTAGAGCCGGTAGCCGGCCGCGGCCTCGCCCGGCCCGGTCTCCCAGCTGACCCGGTCCTGCTGGCCCCAGACCGCCTCGCTCGTCGACAGGTCAGGGCCGGTGTCCGGCGGGGTCGCCGGCTCGGCCGACGCGCTGAAGGTGTTGGTCGTCGTGTCGAACCGGAACCTCGTCGCCTCGCCCTCCGCGACGGTGAAGACCACGTTGTCGGCCGGGTGGCTCTCGTCCCACGACAGACCGACGGTCGCCTTGGCCTGCCAGGTTCCGGGCGGCACCTCGGTCGTGAACAGCGTGTAGACGTCGTCACCGTCCGGATCCTGGAGCCAGGCCCGCATGCAGGCGGGATCCCCGTCGGCGCTGCACCCCATCTCCGACTGGAAGTCGCCCGCGACGGTCACGATCTCGTCGAGCACGTCGTTGGTGACCCAGTGCGTGCGGTGGTCGTAGTAGAAGTCGATGGTCCCACCCGGTGCGGTGTACCCGATGTCAGGGCCGTTGCGGACCCCGCCAGCCCCGTAGTTCTCGTCCCAAGACCTGTTGATCGCGGCCTTGAAGGCAAAGCCCTCCGGGTCCAGGGAGGCTGACTTCTTCCAGATGGCGTCGTTCTGGTCGAGCGCCAGCTGCGCCTGCTCGCACGCCGGGTCCCAGTCGCCCGGGTCCGACCCGCCGTCGGTCTCGCTGTCCGGGCACCCGAGCTCGGAGCCGTGGCTGCCAGGGATGGACACCGCGGCCGGCTGGGTCACCGGGCCGACCGGCGCGCCACCGTCGCCACCGGGAGGCGCCGGGTCACCGACCACTGCGTAGGTCCCCGCAGCACCGAGGTCGCCGTCGTGGTCCTTGGCCACCACGCGATACTCCAGAAGCGAGCCCTTGGGCAGTCCCCGGACGTCGTGGAAGACCCGGTACGGCGCGTTGTCGTCGGTGCCTAGCACGGTCCAGTCCTCCGCGCCCACGGGTCGATAGGCCAGCGTCACCTGGGTGAAGTCGCCTCCGGGCACGCGGACGCCGATCTCCGCGCGGCCGCCGACGACGCCGCCGGCGCCCGGCGACGTGAAGGACGGTGCAGGTGCGATGTCGTCGGGGTGCAGCCTCTTCTCGGCCCGGTAGACGACGACGGAGCGTGCAGGGACCGTCACCGCCAGACGGCCCTCGTCGTCGCTGCGCACCCGCTCGGAGGTACGGGTCTGGCTCGGCCAGATCATCTGCAGCTTCTGCCGCGGCGCGAAGGTCTGCACGCCGGCCGACTTCGCCGTGTCCGCATTGTTGGTGACCACGACGTACTCGATGTTCTCCCCGGCGCTGATCCGGCTGAACGCGTAGATCCCGGGATCGTCGCTCGCGAAGCGGTGGATCTGCGCGCCGTCGGCCAGCGTCGGGTGCTCGGACCGCAGCTGCGCCAGGTCCGCGATGTGCTGGTAGAGCGGGTGGTCCGTGTCGAAGTTGGCATCGGCGGTGGTCGCGTCAGTGCCGATCAGGTCGTCGTCGTTGTAGGACGCCACCTGCGACGGGAACATGTCCTGCCTGGCGTCCTGGTCGCCGCCGTCCCCCACGAAACCCTGCTCGTCGCCGTAGTAGACGACCGGCTGCCCGCGGGTGAGGTACATCAGGGAGTGTGCGAGCTCGTGACGCTCCTGCAGGTTGTCGCCGCTGAAGCCTTCGACCGCGATGAAGCGCCCGATCCGGCCCATGTCGTGGTTGCCGAGGAAGGTCGGCAGCGAGTACGCGTTGGAGTCGGCGTCGGTGAACCAGTCGTCGCCGGCGAAGAGATCCCGTACGGCGGTGGTGGCCTTGGCGGTCGCGAACCGCTGGGCGGCCGCCTGGAAGCCGAAGTCGACCGTCGCCTGGAGCTTCCCCTCGGTCGTGTAGCGCGACATGAACTCGGGGTTGGCGTCGAAGACCTCGCCGAACATGAAGAAGTCCTCGTTGCCGAGCGACGCCGCGTAGCCCTGTAGGGCCGGGCCGAAGCGCTGCCAGAACTCCATGTTGACGTGCTTGACGGTGTCGATCCGGAAGCCGTCGATGCCGGCCTCCTGCACCCACGTGTTGTAGATGTCGATCATGCCGTTCACGACCTCGGGCCGCTCGGTCCACAGGTCGTCCAAAGCGGAGAACGGGCCAGCGGGGAAGTCTCCGTACTCGCTGTTCTCCCCGGTGAAGCTCGACGTGCCCCGGTTGTGGTACATCAAGGGGCTGTTGAGCCACGCCGGGGTCTTGGCGGTGGCGTCCGAAGGGGACCGGAACGTCGGTGTGTACGGGAACGAATCGAGATTGACGTCCGGGAAGGTGTCACCGAGGGCGAAGTCGCGGTCGTCGAACTCGTTGCCGTCCGTGTCCTCGTAAGGTTGCTCGTCCTTGCTCACGTACGGGACCACGCCGCTCTCGTTGTAGTCCTCGAGGGAGTAGTCGAGCACGTCGGCGGTGTGGTTGGTGATGATGTCGAAGAAGACCTTGATGCCGCGGGCGTGCGCTTCTGTGACCAGCTCCTCGAGGTCCGCATTGGTGCCGAGGTGGGGGTCTATCTGGGTGAAGTCGGTGATCCAGTAGCCGTGGTAGCCCGCATCCTCCGAGCCGGGGGCACCCTGGACGGGCTTGTTCCTGAACGACGGCGTCATCCAGATCGCGGTGGTGCCGAGGCCCTCGATGTAGTCGAGCTGCTTGATCAGTCCTCGGAGATCACCGCCGTGGTAGAAGCCCTTGTGTGTCGGGTCCAACCCGTTCTGGAGCCGATCGGTGCCGAAGCCTCCGGTGTCGTTGCCTGGGTTCCCGTTCTCGAACCGGTCGGCCATCACGAAGTAGAACCGCTCCCGGGTCAGGTCGCGGCGCAGGCTGTCGAGGGCGAGCGCCCGGTCGGCGGGGGTCAGGCCGGGCTGCGCCTGCGTCG
>DASTQL010000060.1:0-9931 GCA_035761805.1 Jiangellales bacterium
GATGAGTCGGGTCTGGGTTTCGTGGCCTCGGACGGCCAGTCAGTTAAGGTAGGAGTGCGTCTTGAGGGTGGTGAACGTGGTCATTCGGGGCCGGGTGCGCGAGGGGGGAGTTGAACCCCCACACCCTTGCGGGTACACGGACCTGAACCGTGCGCGTCTGCCTGTTCCGCCACTCGCGCGCGTCCGGCACCGTCCGGCACCGGAAGCCGGAAAAGGCTAACACGCGGGGGAGGCGCTTCCGGACCGTCGAGGCGCGGTGCGGGGTGCGGCCGTCGACCGGTGACCGGTGGCTACGATCGGGGGTCGATCGACCTGGCCGCAGCGACCAGGCGTGCCCGTAGGCGTTCCGCCGGCTGCCGTCCACGCGGTAGACCGACACCGAGAGGAGGAGGTCGTGGGAGTGCTCCAGCGCTTCGAGCGCCGCCTCGAGGGGCTCGTCTCCGGTGCCTTCGCACGCGCCTTCAAGTCCGAGGTCAAGCCGGTCGAGATCGCCGCCGCCGTACAGCGCGAGATGGACAACAACGCCCAGGTGGTCAGCCGCGAGCGGTCCCTGGTGCCCAACGACTTCGTCGTCGAGCTGGGCCCGCACGACTACGACCGCCTGGCGCCGTACGAGCAGACCCTCGCCGCGGAGCTGGTCGAGCTGGCGCACGAGCACGCCGACGTGCAGCACTACTCCTTCCCGGGTCCCGTACGGGTGGCGCTGGAGCAGCACGAGGACCTGGGCACCGGGCAGTTCCGGGTGCGCAGCGAGGTCAAGGCGGGGGTGGACCGCGGACGCGGCTACTCCCCGACGCAGACCGGCGAGCGGCGAGCGGCCGCGTTCCTCGTCGTCAACGGCACCCGGCACGCCGTCGTCGCGCCGGGCATGGTGCTGGGGCGGGGCGCCGAGAGCGACCTGCGCATCGACGACCCCGGGATCTCGCGGCGGCACGCCGAGATCCGCGTGCACGGCGACGGCCCCGACGCGCAGGTGGTCATCGTCGACCTCGCGTCCACCAACGGCACCGTCGTCGACGGCGTGCGCATCACCCAGGCCCCGCTCTCCGACGGGTCCCGCATCGTCCTGGGCTCGACCGTCGTCGATGTGCAGCGCCGGGCGCGCGGATGAGGCGGGTGACCGTTTGTCCGAGCTGACGCTGACCGTCATCAAGCTCGGCTTCCTCGCCGTGCTCTGGCTGCTGGTGCTGTCGGTCACCTCCGCGGTCCGGGCCGACCTCTTCGGGGTCCGTCCGAGCCGCGGCGCCCGCGAGCCGGGTGACAAGCCGGCCAGGCAACCGCGGCCCACCAAGGGCGCGCCGACCCGGGTGGTGGTGGTCGACGGACCGGCGAAGAACACGGCCGTGGCGCTGGGTGAGGCGCCCATCACCGTGGGCCGGAGCCCCGACTGCACCTTGCCCGTCGACGACGAGTACGTATCGACTCGACACGCCCGGCTCGTCCCCAGAGACGGTCAGTGGTGGGTCGAGGACCTCGGCTCCACCAACGGCACGTACATCGGCAAAGAACGCATCACGCGCGCAGTCCCCGTCGGGACCAAGAGCCGGGTGCGGCTAGGCAAGACCGTCCTCGAGCTCCGGAAGTAGCGCCACGGATGCCACTGATGCTCCGGTACGTCGCGCGGTCCGACGTCGGCCTGGTGCGCGAGGGCAACGAGGACTCCGGCTACGCCGGTCCGCGTGTCCTCGTCGTCGCCGACGGCATGGGTGGCCATGCCGCCGGCGAGGTGGCCAGCGCCGCCACCGTCGAGGAGATCGCCCGGCTGGAGACGTCCGTTCCCCTGGGAGGAGAAGGTTCCGCGGCGGAACCGACCGGTGTCGCGGACCAGAGCGCCGAGGACACCTCGGCCGGAGGCGGCCCGGTCGAGGCGGTCACGGCCGGCGAGGCCGTCGACCTCGCGCGCTCCGCCCTCACGGGGGCGGTCCAGCACGCCAACGAGCGCATCCGCACGCTGGTCGAGGAGGATCCTCGGCGGGAGGGCATGGGGACGACGGTGACCGCCGCCCTGTGGACCGGGGCGCAGCTCGTGCTCGCGCACGTCGGGGATAGCCGGGCCTACCTGTTGCGCGACGGCGAGCTCATGCAGGTCACCCACGACCACACTTTCGTCCAGTCGCTGGTCGACGAGGGGAGGATCAGCGAGGACGAGGCCGGCGTCCACCCCGCGCGGTCGCTGCTGTTGCGCGCCCTCACCGGGTCCGGCGACGTCGAGCCGGACGTCGTGGTGGTGGACGTCCGACCAGGCGACCGCATCCTGCTGTGCAGCGACGGGCTCTCCGGAGTCGTCAGCTCCGCGACCATGACGGAGGTGCTCACCGACGCCGACGACCTCGCGGCGGCCGCGGACCGGCTCGTCGACCTCGCCCTCAAGAGTGGCGCGCCGGACAACGTCACGTGCGTCGTGGCCGACGTGGTCGACACCTCCGAGCCCGCGCCGGGCCCCGAGGCCGCCGAGTCCTTCGTCGTCGGAGCCGCCGCGGGGCCCGCGGGCCACCGCGACACCGGCCGGCTGCGCGGGGTGGCCGCGGCTCCGGCCGGCGCCGCCGAGCGCGCCGAACGCACGCTGGGCGCCGACGACGACCCGGAGGCCCTGCGCTACGCCCCGCGCCCACCCCGCCGCTTCGTCTGGTTGCGGCGCCTGGCCCTGCTCGCGCTCGCCGGACTCATCGTGTACGCGGGAGTCCAGCTCGCCTCCTCGTGGCTGGGCGAGCAGTTCTACGTCGGTGACGAGTCCGGCGACGTGGCCGTGTACCAGGGCTTGAGCCAGGAGGTCGGGCAGGTGCGCCTCTCGGAGCTCTACGAGGTCGCGGAGGGCCTCCCGGTGGAGGCGCTGCCGTCGATCTACCAGGAGCAGGTCGCCGAGAGCATCGCCGCCGACGACCTCGGCGACGCCCGCCGGATCGTCGAGCGGCTCCGCCGCGAGGCGTGCGCAGCACATCCGCCCCAGGTGCCGGAGACGACCGCCTCACCCACGCCCACCCCGAGCCCGACCGCGGGCGCAGCTGCGACCCCCGCGCCGACCACGGCCCCGGCGGCACCCACCCCGACAGCGGCCCCGAGCCCGACCCCCTCGCCCACTCCCGGGTTCCCGGGCCTGGAGTGCGAGGAGGTGACCGGGTGAGCGAGACCTCCGACCCGCCGACGCCACGGCGGGGCCGCGGCATCGAGCTGGCGCTGCTGCTCTTCGCGGTGGCGATCTCCGTAGCCGCGTACGTCTCCGTCGACATCGGCGCCCTCGGCCGGGTCCCCCCCGACGCCCTCGGCTACTTCGGCGGCCTGGCAGCGCTCGCCGGCGTGGCCCACGTGGCGGTCCGGCTGCGTGCGCCCTACGCCGATCCCACGCTCCTGCCGCTGGTCGTGACCCTCAACGGGCTCGGGCTGGCCATGATCCACCGGATCGACCTGGCCAGGGCCGGCGAGGGGGGGCTCGCCGGTGCCGGCCTCGAGGCGGCTGCCGCCCCCTCCCAGCTGACCTGGATGGTCGTCGGTGTCGGCCTCTTCGTCGCCGTGCTCGTCCTTGTCCGCGACTACCGGGTGCTCGCCCGCTTCACCTACACCGCCGGCTTCCTCGGGCTGGTCCTCCTGCTCCTGCCACTCGTACCGGGTCTGGGTCGCGAGATCAACGGCGCCCAGATCTGGATCCGGGTCGGTCCGCTGTCCTTCCAGCCGGGCGAGGCCGCCAAGATCGTCCTCATCGTGGCCTTCGCCGGCTACCTGGTCCGGACCCGCGACGCACTCGCGCTGGCCGGCCGGCGCGTGCTCGGCGTGGACCTGCCTCGGGCCCGTGACCTCGGGCCGATCCTCGTGGTCTGGGTGACCGCCCTCGCCATCCTGGTCTTCCAGCGCGACCTGGGGCCGTCACTGCTGCTCTTCGGCATCTTCGTGCTGATGATCTACATCGCGACGGAGCGGGTCTCCTGGCTCGTCCTCGGGGCTCTGCTCGCCGTCCTCGGGGGGCTGGCCGCCAACGCGCTGTTCGCTCACGTGCAGGTCCGCGTGGATGGCTGGCTCGACCCGTTCTCCGACACCGACCGCTTCTTCCAGATCGTCCAGTCCCTGTACGGGCTGGCGTACGGCGGTCTGCTCGGCACCGGCCTCGGGCAGGGCCGTCCCGACCTGGTGCCCTTCGCACAGAGCGACTTCATCGTCGCGGCGTTCGGCGAGGAGCTCGGCCTCACCGGGCTGATGGCGATCATCGTCGCCTACGGCCTGCTGGCCGCCCGTGGCTTCCGTACGGCGCTGGTGCAGCGCGACCCGTTCGGCAAGCTGCTCGCAGCCGGTCTGGCCATCAGCCTGGCGCTGCAGGTCTTCATCGTCGTCGGCGGGGTCACCCGGCTGATCCCGCTCACCGGTCTCACCACGCCCTTCCTCTCCCAGGGCGGGTCGTCGTTGGTGATGAACTGGGTCCTCGTCGCCCTCCTGGTACGCATCAGCGACGCCACCCGGCGGCCGACCCCGCCGGCGCCGCCGACGGACGAGGCGGTCACCCAGGTGGTGAAGCTGTGAACACCCCGCTGCGGCGCGTCTCCGTCGGCTTCATGCTGCTGTTCTTCGCCCTGCTGGCCAACATCACCTACGTCCAGGCCTTCCAGGCCGACGAGCTCAACGCGCGCCAGGACAACCGGCGGGTCGTCCTCGACGAGTACTCCCGCGAGCGCGGGCCGATCATCGTGGCCGACACCCCCGTGGCCCGGTCGGTCAGCACCGAGGACGAGTTCGAGTACCTCAGGCAGTATCCCGAGGGACCGCTCTACGCCCACGCCACGGGCTACTACTCGTTCCTCTTCGGCCGCGCCGCCATCGAGCGCGCGGAGAACGACGTGCTCGCCGGGACGGACGACCGGCTCTTCGTACGGCGGCTCGTCGACCTGGTCACCGGACGCGAGCCGCGCGGGGGCAGCGTCAAGCTGACGCTCGACCCCGCGGCCCAGCGGGCCGCCTACGACGGGCTGGGCGACCGCAAGGGGGCCGTCGTGGCCCTGGACACCACGACGGGCGCGATCCTGGCGATGGCGAGCACCCCGACGTACGACCCGAGCCCCCTGGCCAGCCACTCGCTGGACGAGCAGCAGGCGGCGTGGGACTCGCTCACCACCGACCCGAACCGCCCGATGCTCAACCGGGCGATCGCCCAGACCCTGCCGCCAGGGTCGGTCTTCAAGATCGTGACATCGGCGGCCGCCCTCGAGTCCGGCTACACACCGGAGACGGTCGTCCCCGGGCCCGCCGAGTACGACCTGCCGCAGTCCACCCGTACTCTGCCCAACCAGAGCGGGCAGCCGTGCGGGCCCGGCGGCGAGACCACGCTCACCAATGCCCTGCGGATCTCGTGCAACACGGCGTTCGCCTACATCGGCAACGACCTGGGGGGCGACGCGCTGCGCGAGCAGGCGGAGCGGTTCGGCTACAACAGCCAACCCCTGCCCGAGATGAACGCCGCCACCAGCGTCTTCCCCGAGGAGCTGGACGAGCCGCAGACCGCGCTGGCCGCCATCGGCCAGTTCGACGTACGCGCCACACCGCTGGAGATCGCGATGACCTCCGCCGCCGTGGCCAACCGCGGGGTGCTGATGCGGCCGTACCTGGTCGAGGAGATCCTCGGCCCCGACCTCGCCGTCATCGACCAGACCCAGCCCAGCGAGCTCTCCCAGGCCGTGTCGGCCGAGACGGCCCGTGACCTCACGGCGATGATGGTCGACGTCGTCGAGAACGGCACCGGTGGCAACGCGGCCATCCCCGGGATCCCGGTCGCCGGCAAGACCGGCACCGCGCAGAGCGCGTCCGACCGTCCGCCGTACGCGTGGTTCACCTCGTTCGCGCCAGCGGACGACCCCCGGGTCGCCGTCGCGGTCGTCATCGAGGAAGCCGGTGAGAACACCGACATCTCGGGTGGCCGGCTCGCAGCACCCGTGGCGCGGGCCGTCATGGAGGCGGTGCTGGGCTCGTGATCCGATCCGTCGTGACGACCACCGGCACCCGCCGGCCGGCAGAAGCAGCAGGGAAGGTCCAGTGATGAGCGATACCCGGGTGCTCGGCGACCGCTACGAGCTCGGTGAGGTCATCGGACGTGGCGGCATGGCCGAGGTCCGGCGAGGCCGGGACAGCCGCCTCGGCCGCACCGTCGCCGTGAAGATGCTGCGCGTCGACCACGCCAGCGACCCGACCTTCCAGGCACGCTTCCGCCGCGAGGCCCAGTCGGCGGCCTCCCTCAACCACCGGAACATCGTGGCCGTCTACGACAGCGGCGAGGACCTGCTGGCGGGCCAGCTCGTCCCCTACATCGTCATGGAGTACGTCGAGGGGCGGACCCTCCGCGAGCTGATCAAGGACCGCGCGCGGTTCACCCCCGAGCGGGCGATCGAGATCACCGAGGGCGTCCTCGAGGCGCTGGAGTACAGCCACCGCGCCGGGATCGTCCACCGCGACATCAAGCCGGGCAACGTCATGCTCAACACCGCCGGCGAGGTCAAGGTGATGGACTTCGGCATCGCCCGGTCGTTGGCCGACGAGGGGCTGACCCTCACCCAGACCGCGGCGGTGGTCGGCACCGCCCAGTACATCTCCCCCGAGCAGGCCCGCGGGGAGGCCGCCGACGCGCGCAGCGACCTCTACGCCGTGGGCTGCGTCCTGTACGAGCTGCTGACCGGGCGCCCGCCCTTCGTCGGCGACTCGCTCGTGTCGGTTGCCGTGTCCCACGTCCGGGAGATGCCCACCCCGCCCTCGGCGCACGACCCCTCGATCCCGCCCGACCTCGACGCCGTGGTGATGAAGGCGCTCGCCAAGGACCGTCTGGAGCGCTACCAGAGCGCCCAGGAGATGCGGGAGGACCTGCGCCGGATCGCGGCCGGGATCCCCGTCGCCGCGGCCGCGTCCGAGGCGACCACCGCCCTCATCTCTCCGGTCGCAGCGGCCGCGCCGTACGACGACGCGACGATCATGCGTGAGGAGGTCGCGGAGGAGGAGCCACGGGGGACGCCCTGGGGCAAGCTCGCCCTCGGGGCGCTGGCCGTCCTCCTGCTGGCGGGCCTCATCGGCTACCTCGCCTTCCGCGACGACGCCCGCACGGTCCGGGTGCCGTCCCTCGTCGACCTCGGCGTGGCCGAGGCCGAGCAGCGGCTGACCGACCGTGGCCTCGAGCTCGTGATCGCGGAGGAGCGTGAGACCGACGAGGTCGAGCCGGGGATCGTGCTGGAGCAGGACCCCGCGCCCAACACCGAGCTCGAGGAGGGTGAGTCCGTCGACGTCGTCGTCTCCGTCGGCATCGACCAGGTCGCCGTTCCGTCGGTCGTCGGCCGGGACCTCCAGGAGGCGCAGACCCTGATCACCGAGGCGGGGCTGGTCGTCGGTGACATCACCCAGGAGGCCAGCTCGCGGCCGGCGAACGAGGTGCTCTCCACCGACCCGTCCGGGGGGACGTCGGTGGACCCGGGGACCACGGTCGACATCACCGTCTCGAGCGCCGAGGTCGAGGTCCCCGACGTCTCCGGCCTCACCCAGTCGGAGGCGGAGACCCGCCTGCGCAACGCCGGCTTCGAAGTCCAGGTCGACACCCAGGTCACCGGGGACGTCCCCGCGGGGACGGTCTTCGGCCAGGAGCCGGATGCCGGTGCTCTGCTGGGGCAGGGCGAGACCGTGCTGATCCTGGTCGCCGAGGCGCCGCCGCCGGAACCCGAGCCCGAGCCGACGACCGAGCCGGAGCCGACCCCGACGCAGACCCCGACGGAGACACCGAGTCCCGACGGCGGCGGGGACGGCGTCGGGGACGGCGGCGGTGATGGTGACGGGGGCAACGGCGGCGGCGGTAACGGCTGAGCCTGGGACGCGTCGCTCCTGCGCGGCCGCCGGAAGTGTTCGGTAAGCCGTGAAGCTCGGTGTCCGCGACGCCGCGAATGCTTATTTGATGTCGTAACGCGCGTCACGTCAGGTTTCGTGGCGCACGAGTGGGAAAGACAGGGACCCGTGCCTCGGGGGGCACACCCGGAGGGCGTCACCGACGCGGTGACGGCCCGAGCGTCCGACGTACCCGAGTGCCGTGAGGTCTTCCCATCGTGTCCAGCGCCCGACTGCGGCAGGTTGCCGCCGCTGCTGCCGTCGTGCTCGCCACCGCAGCATGCGGCAGCGGGCCGGACGACGAGCCGGGAGACCTCGGCACCCCGGTAGGGGTCGCGTCCTTGCCGGCCGACACTTCCCACGAGGGCGACCGGGAGATCGGCCTCGTGACCGAGGAGCCGTCAGCTGCCCATCCCCCGGGCGAGCAGCCGCGGTCGGCGGCGCCCGAGCCGAGTCCGGCCGAAGCCCGGCCCATCTCGGTCACCGTGGCGGGCGCGACGACGCCGGTCGTCCCGGTGGGCGTCGACGGTGCCCGCGCGCTCGATGTCCCGAGCGACCTCGGCACCTTCGGTTGGTGGCGCGAGGGCGCCCTCGCCGGCTCGCGCGAGGGGTTCGTCGTCATCACCGGCCACGCGACGCGGGACGGACGCTCCCCCGCCAACCGCTGGTGGGAGCTGGAGCCGGGTGACGAGGTGACCGTCTCGACGGCGAAGGGTGACCTGGCCTACCGCGTCACCTCGCGCACGTCCTACCCGTACGACGACATGCCCTACGACCGCTGGTTCCCGACGTCCCGAGCGACGGGGGAACCGGCCCTCGCCCTCATCACGTGCTCCGACTTCCGCGACGGGGCGTGGCACGCCAACACCGTCGTCGAAGCGGTCCCGTTGCCGGCCTGACCGGCGTGGGACCGGAACCACCGAAGCGCCCGGGCCCCCGGGTGCCGTCCACAGAGAGGAGAACGACATGTACTCCGACACCGCTGCCGTCGCCGCCGTCCCCGCCGGGGCCGCCGGTGCGGCGCTGTTCGCGCCGACGCAGGTCGCCATCGGCCTGGTCATCGTCGCCGTCGCCACGGCGCTGCTCGCCGCCCTCATGGGCATGCGGGCCGCCCGCGTCTCCGCCAAGTGAAGTCGGTGCCCCGCCCGTCCTCTGCGGGCGGGGCATCCCCCTTCTCCCCCGGAAGGTTCCCCGTGTTCCCTGTCGCCGTCGCCCTGGTGCTGACGTCCCTGCTGTACCTGGGGCTGGTCCTGGCCAAGAGCCGCCGGCCAGTCCCTGTCCCCGCGCAAGGCGCGGGCGACCTGCTGTTCGTGATCGTCGTGCCGTGCCTGGACGAGGAGATCGTCATCGGCGACACCCTGGCGGCGCTCGACGCACTGCCGGAGGACCGCGTCCGCATCATCGTCGTCGACGACGACTCTGCCGACGCCACGTCGTCGATCGCGCAGCGGTTCGCCCCCCGCGTCGAGCTGCTGCAGCGCCGCCGCCCGCGCGCGCAGCTGGGCAAGGGTGATGCTCTCAACCAGGCCTACCAGCACGTGCTGGCGACGGCCGACCGGCCGCTCGACCGCATCGTCTTCGGCGTGGTCGACGCCGACGGCCGGATCGACCGACGCGCCCTGGACGTGGGGGACCGCTACTTCTCCGAGAGCGACGTCGGCGGCCTGCAATTCGCCATCTCGATCCGCAACCGCGCGTCCAACCTGCTGGCGCGGATGCAGGACTTCGAGTTCCTCGGTTTCGCTCCCGTGCTGCTCACCGCTCGGGAGCACTTCGGGTCCGTGCCGCTCGGCGGCTGCGGCCAGTTCGTCCGGCTCTCCGAGCTGACGAGGACGGGGTCCGCGCCGTGGACGGACTCGCTCACCGAGGACCTCGACCTGGGCGTCCGGCTGCTCCTCGAGGGCTCCCGGGTCCGCTTCACGGCCCTGGCCACGGTGGAGCAGCAGGGCCTGACAGAGATCCGTCCGCTGGTGCGCCAGCGGACCCGTTGGGTCCAGGGCCACTTCCAGGCCTGGTCGCTGATCCCCGCTGTCTGGCGCTCCCGGGTCCCCAACCGCACCTTCGGCGACCTCGTCTACATGCTCCTGTCTCCGGGCTTCAT
>DASTQL010000061.1:0-2794 GCA_035761805.1 Jiangellales bacterium
TGTGGCGCGCACTCGGGGTCGTCGACGCGCCCGCCGAGCAGGAAGCTGGTCTTCAGGGCCACGACCCCGCGCTCGCCGGCCAGGGCGAGCGCCGCCGCGTTGAGCTCGGCGTCCTGGGGGCGGGGTGACACCCACAGACCGCAACGGATGCGATCGTCGGCCGCGGCGGCCTCCAGCACGAGCTCGTTGAAACCGAACGAGACGCTCGCGTCGGGTACGCCGTAGTTCGGGAGCACCAGGGCGCGCTCCGTGCCCTCGGCGTCGAGGTCGGTGATGAGCTCCGACACGGTGCCTCGCGCAGCGATGTCGGGGTTGACCGGTGGGCCGCCGTAGAAGGCGTACGCGGGCAACACGCCGAGGTGCCGGTGGGCGTCGTGAACCAGGGGAGCCATCTCGTCACCGTAGCGCAGGAACGTGTCGGATAGGAGAGGGAAATCTACGATGCAGCATGGCCGCTGACCGAGCGCTCGACCACCGAGCGGTACATCGCCAGGTGGCGCTGGGCACTGCGCGCCCAGGTGAACCGTGCCGCGGTCCTGGCCCCCGCCGCGACCAGCCCGGCGCGGAGCACGGTGTCGTCCAGCACCGCCGAGAGGGCCGCCTGCAGTCCGGGCGCGTCCCCGACGCCGACCAGCAGGGCGTCGTGCCCGTGGACGAGGTACTCGCGGAACACGGGCAGGTCACTGGTGACCACCGGCGTCCCGGCGCTCAGGGCCTCGAGCACCGCCAGGCCGAAGCCCTCCTTGACCGACGGGAAGGCCAGCGCCTCTGCGGCTGCGTACCAGGCGGGGACGTCGTCGTCCGGGACGGTCCCGAGGAGCACGACGTCCGTTCCGAGCTCGAGCGAGAGCCCGCCGAGCGAGCCGAGGACCTGGTCGCGGTAGGCGCGGTGGTCCTGGAAGGAGTGCCCTCCCAGGACCGCGAGAACGGGGGCGACCGGGCGGGTCGACTTCATGCCGGCCAGCGCGGCCATCAACGTGTCGCTGCCCTTGCGAGGTTCGACGCCGCCGACGGCGAGCAGCAGCGGTCGGGCCGTGGCGCCCACCGACGACCTCAGCTCGGCGACCCGGGCCGGCTCCACCCTGGCGAAACGGTCCGTGTCGACCCCGTTGGGGACCACCTCGGCGTGCACCCCGTAGTCCGCCAGCAGGATGGTCCGCCACATCTCGCTGACCACGAGGACGAGGTCCGGTTCGAGGATCGCTGCTCGCTGGCAGTCCATGAGCACGTGGCTGGTGAAGTCGTCGACGTGGTGCACGGTCCTCACCACCGTGACGCGGGAACCCGCGTCGCGAACTCGTGACGCTGCTCTGGCCGCGATGCAGTCCTGGGCGTGCAGGATCGGCTCGTCCGCGTCGGCGAGCGCGTCCGCCAGCAGGTCGATGGAGCGGGCGACCCGGTCCTCGAGGCTCGACTCCCCGCCCGGTCCGCGGACGACGACCGTTGGCGCCGCGACCTCGCGGAAGAAACCCACGTCCGGGTCTCCGAGGGCGACGACGCGAACGGCGAGCCCCGCGGCGTGGAGTGCCTCGGCGAGCGCGAGCGTGTGGACCACCCCTCCCCGGGGCTTCGTCGAGTAGGTCACCAGGGCCACGCGCCCACCCGTCACGGGGCCGCTCCGGCCAGCTCCGGGCGGCGGAGCGCCAGTGCTGCGGCAGCGTGGGCGGCCCGCGCGTTCGTCTGCGGCACCAGGCATCCGGCCGCTTCCAGCGCCGCTCGTTGACGAGCCATGCCTTGAGGATCGCTCTCCGTCCCGAGCACGTAGGCCACGACCAGCGGGCCCGAGTCCTCCAGCGCGGCGCACTCCGGTGCCAGGACGCCGGCCGGGTCGGCGTGGCTGCCCAGCCCGAGCACGACGTCGAGGAGGACGACCGCCACGGACGGGTCAGCGGCAGCGGCGCGCAGCTGGGAGACGCGCGTGGACAGGTCGATCATCGGGTGTGGGACCCCTCGGGTGTACTCCTCGGCGCCGAGGTCGAGCAGGACGTGCGAGCCCGGTGGGGCGGGCAGGACACCGGTGGGCCGCAGCGGCTCGTTCGAGTAGACCGTACCGAGAGCCTCCTCCAGGATCAGCTGCGCCTCGTAGCACAGCGTCCCCCCCGAGTAGAGGCCCCGGACCGCCGTCCGTCCCGCTGGGAGGCGCGCCGCGGCTGCGGCCACCTCGTCCACCAGGCCCGCACCGGGAAGCGGTGGGGTCGCGCCTGCGAGCCGCCCAGCCAGCAGCGCGCCTTCCTCCAGCGTCCTCGCAGTGCGAGCCTGGCGTCGCCCCGCGATCGGGGACAGCCCGAGGAACACCGCGACCACGGGCGTCTCCGCACAGGCGTCGAGGACGCGGGAGGCGACGTCGGCGGACGGTGGCTTGGACACCAGCAGGACCGTCGACGTACGCGGATCCGCGTCCAGCGCACGCACCGCGGTGATGGCCGTTCTCCCGGCGACCTCGTCCGACAGGTCGCGCCCACCGACACCGACGACCGCCGAGACGCCCACGCCCCAGCGGTCGAGCAGCGCCGACACCTCCTGCGCGCCGGTGCCCGCCGCCGCCACGATGCCCACCCGTCCGGTGTCGTGGCGTCGGTCGAGGACGTTGGCGAAGCCCAGACCGGTTCCGGCAAGGATGGAGGTCCCTGCGCCGGGACCCATGACGAGGCGTCCGAGCCGGGTGGCCCGCTCCTTGAGCTCCACCTCCTCGTCCACCAGGCCCGCACCGGGAAGCGGTGGGGTCGCGCCTGCGAGCCGCCCAGCCAGCAGCGCGCCTTCCTCCAGCGTCCTCGCAGTGCGAGCCTGGCGTCGC
>DASTQL010000062.1:0-8580 GCA_035761805.1 Jiangellales bacterium
GGGCCAGCCGCAGGTCGGCCTTGGCCGGGCCGGGGGGCATCCGCAGCACGCCGCGGCACCACGCGGCGGTGGACGGGGCGCCGGTGAGTTCGGCCACCCCGGCGGTGTCGGCGTGCGCGGACGGGGCCAGCCGCAGCCCGGCCAGGGCGGCCTCCGCCTGCGCGGCGCGGACCAGCAGGGCGGCGGTGTCGGCGGCGTCCAGGGACCACAGCGGCACACCGGCCACACCGGCGTGGCCGTCACTCGGGGTGGGGATCCCGGCGTGCCCGCGGCCCGGTCCGGGGCCACCGGCGGCCACCGCCCGGGCCATCACCAGGCCGGTCGGGTCACCCCCAGGCACCGACGCCTCGTGAAGCCCCCACCAGGGTGGTGAACGTGGTCAATCGCGGCCGTCAGTAGCCGGTCGCGCCGTCGATGCGCTCCCGCAACAGGTCGGCGTGGCCGTTGTGCCGGGCGTACTCGGCGATCATGTGGACGAGGATCCGACGCAGCGCGACCGGCCGGCCGGTTGCCCGGTGCACTCCGGTCACGTCGAGCGAGTCCGCCGCCGCGACAATCACGCGCGAGCGCCGGCACTCCTCGCGCCACACCTCCAACGCGTCGGCGAACGAGCCGCTCAGGTCGCCGAAGTCGGCGTCTGGGTCCTCGGTCGTGAAATACAGGTCTGGTACGTCCTCGCCGACGAACTGCTGCCGGAACCACCACCGCTCGACTGCGGCGAGGTGGCGCACCAACCCGTGCAGGGTGAGCGTGGAGGGCGGCACCTGACGTACCGACAACCGCTCCTCCGGCACGCCGGCACACTTGAGCTCGAGCGTCTGCCGGTGCCAGTCGAGAAAGGCCGTGAGCACCGTCCGCTCGTCGCCCACCAGCGGCGGAGGCTCGCGTGGGTCGTCCGCCCACGCCTGGGAGTACTGCTGGGGAGGGGGCTGCGTCACCGTGCCAGCATGCCCTGGGCCCGGTCGAAGCAGCACCGCGAGGGAGGACCCGTGGCATACCCGGACGTCGCCGAGCGCCGCCGCCGATTCCGCCGGCTCCACGAGAGCGGCACCTTCGTCATGCCCAACCCGTGGGACGTCGGCTCGGCGCGACTGCTGGCGAGCCTCGCCTTTCCCGCGCTCGCCACCACGAGCTCGGGGCACGCCGCGAGCCTGGGCCGCCTCGACCAGCAGGTCACGCTCGACGAGCTCGTCGACCACGCGTCCGCACTGGCCGCCGCCGTGCACGTCCCGCTCAACGTGGACGCCGAACGGTGCTTCGCCGACGACCCGGCCGGCGTCACCCGCACCGTGGAGCGCATCGCCGCCACGGGCGCTGCCGGCGTCTCGATCGAGGACTACGACGCCCGTACGGGGCGGATCGACCCGGTCGACGAGGCGGTCGCCCGGGTCACGGCGGCGGCCGAGGTGGCCACCACGTACGGGCTGGTGCTCACCGCACGGGCCGAGAACCACCTGTACGGCGTCGACGACCTCGACGACACGATCGCGCGCCTGCGGGCTTACCGGTCGGCGGGCGCCGACGTCGTCTACGCCCCCGGGCCCACGGCGCTCGACGACATCCGGCGACTCGTCGACGAGGTCGACGCCCCGCTCAACGTCCTGGCCCGCCCCGACGGCCCGACCGTCGAACAGCTCGCCGAGGTCGGAGTCTGCAGGATCTCGACCGGCGGGTCGCTCGCCTGGGCCGCCTACGGCGCCCTCGTCGCCGCCGCCCGGGAGCTGCTCGGGCCGGGCACATCCAGCTACGTGCGGGATGGGCTCGCCGCCGCCGACCGCGCGGCGGCGTTCACGGACATCGCCGAGGCCTGACCCGCGCGGAGGGGTGGGCCCCCACGGGAGGAGGTCAGCATCTCCGGGTCCCGCCAGTGCGGTTCCCGATGGGCGGTCGCGGGAGGAGTGCCCAGGGTGGAGAGAGCCCTGATCTCGACCGAACGCCGTGACATGCCTGCCGTCACCCTCCCCGCCCACGACGCACCCTCGCGGCCGCGCCGTCGAAGCGGCCGGTACGCGTTGCTCGCGTGTCCCTGCTCCTCCTCCCGGTCGTGCTCCTGGGGGAGGGGCCGCTGCGGTTTGGGTCAGCGCCGTCACCGACACCGACACGGGTGGGGAGATGGCCTTTCCCAACCAGCTCGCGATGCCGTCTCTGGCCGAGTCACGGGTCGACCCCGACGGCCGGCGGGTCTTCGACCTCACCTTGCAGCGGGGTCGGACCGACTTCGGCCTCGGTGGGAGCAGCGAGACCTTGGGTGTCGACGCTGACCACCTCGGCCCCACGCTACGTGCCCGGCGCGGCGAGGAGGTCCTGGTCCACGTCACGAACGACGTCGGCGAGCCCACCACGCTGCAGTGGCACGGCATGGACCTCCCGGCGGCGATGGACAGCAGCCCGCACCAGGTGATCGCCCCGGGCCGGACCTGGTCCCCGACGTGGACGATCGACCAGCCGGCGGCGCCGCTGTGGTACCACCCCCACCTGCACGGCCGGACCGCCGAGCACGTCCACCGTGGACTCGTCGGCCTCTTCCTGGTGGACGACGACCAGACTCGGGACCTGAACCTGCCTTCCACTTACGGGGTGGACGACGTGCCGGTCATGGTCACGGACCGTCGTTTCACGGCCGGCGGCGAGATCGACCAGTCCGACGAGCCGTTCCGCTCAACCGGGCTGCTCGGGGACACGGTTCTGGTCAACGGGACGTTGGGCCTTACCTCGACGTCACGACCGAGCGGATCCGGCTGCGGATCCTCAACGCCTCACCCGCCCGGGTGTACGACTTCGGCCTCGACGACGGCTCCGAGCTCGCCGTGGTGGCGAGCGACGGCGGTCTCCTGCCGGCGCCCTTCCGGACCGACCGCGTCCGCCTCTCGCCGGGTGAGCGCGCCGAGGTCGTCGTGACGATGACACCGGGAGAGGAGCGTGTCCTGCGCAGCCACCCGACCCCCGTGGCGAGCGACCCCTGGAGCCCAGCGGATGGCCGGGGGCGACGACACCCTCGACGTCCTGCAGCTCCGCGCAGCAGGGACGCTCGACCCGTCACCGCCGCTGCCCGACCGGCTCGCGGCCGCCCCGGACCTGGACCGTGACCTCATCGATCCCGGTGCGGCCCCGACACGAACCTTCCGCATGGGCGGCACGAACATCAACGGGCGGGACATGGACCCGAGCCGCATCGACGAGGTCGTCACCGTCGGCGAGACGGAGGTCTGGGAGATCCGGCACGCCGACGGACAGCCGCACAACATCCACGTGCACGGCACGCGGTTCCAGGTGCTCGATGTGGACGGACGTCCGCCGGTCGGCCACGAGGCCGGGTGGAAGGACACCCTCCTACTCAGCGAGGGCGACACCATGCGGCTCGCGGTGCGCTTCACCGGCTATTCCGACCCTGACCGCCCGTACATGGTCCACTGCCACCTGCTCCGGCATGAGGACCGTGGCATGATGGCCCAGTTCGGCGTCGTCGAGCCGGGCCAGCAGGCCGGGACGCCATCGGCCGAAGGAACAACCGCGACCCACGTCGGGCAAGGATTGTCGGCTCGCCGACCCCTGCGGAGTGGGCGTCACCCGAGCAGGTCGACGAAGGAGAAGCGGCCCACCTCGGTCATGCTCCGGGACAGCGGCCCGACCGGGCGGTCGAGCCAGTCGTTGGCGACCGACCAGGACCGGATGCGGTCGCGCTGCGCCCGGGCCACACCCGACCCACGGGTCGCGTCGAGCACCTCGCCGAGCGTCCGATGCCGGCCCGACCGCAGCGCCGGGACGAAGACCAGGGCGTATTCCTCGCAACCCGCGAGGACGGCCAGCAGGAACGCGGCCCGCCGGTACTCCGAGTCCGACCCCAGCTCGGCCGCAAAGACTCGTGGCAGCGGGCTACGCGCCTTGAGCACGCGGTAGGCGTTGACGAACCTCTTGACGGTCCGGGGCGTCGACCCGACGAGGGGGGCCAGTCCCGCGAGCCACCGTGCCTCCTCGGCCGTGACGTGCAATCCCTCCGGTTGCAGGTCGACCCTGGGCGGCCTCCGCGCCGGGCCGACGTCCTCGGTGCCCCCGCGAACGCTCTCCCCGGCGCCGCCGGCGGCACTCGTCGCGCCCTCCTGGTGAGTTTCCTCCGGGGGTGGCTGTGCCTCGTCGATCCCCTCCGCCCCGACCAGGTCGCTGATCATCCCCGTGACCTGGCCGCGGGTCATCCGCGGCAGCTGGTACGGGAGCTGGACGATCTTCTCCAGGTAGTCCAGGGGCGTGGCGGCTCCGCCCCGCTCCCCCACCAGCAGGTCGCGGTAGTGCGCTCGCAGCGACTGCTGCAGCCAGCGCGAGTCGACGGCGATGACGACGACGAAGAGCCGGTACGCGAGGAGGAGGTGCACCGCCTCGAGGACCTCGACCACGCGGGCGGGCGCGCAGCGGTCGAGGTCGTCGATGAAGACGACGATGCGGTTGAGCCGGTCCTCCCCCTCGAGCTCCTCGGCCGCCGCCGCGCCGGTCGCCGGCGTCACGGCCTCGTTCGCCGCCGTGACGGCCTCGTCGATACGCCGCAGGTCATTGCGGACCATCCCCACCAGGCCGAGGTGCTGGCGGTAGTCCCCCGACCCGCGACGACCAGCGATGTACTCGGCCACCATCCGGGCCGGATTGGCCTCGATCAGGTCCAGCCGGGCCACCTCCTCAGCGGCGACGTCCCGCGCTGCCTGCAGGGACCGGAGCCGTCCCTCGTCGCGCCACCATCGGGTCAAGGGACGCACGATCGGACCCGTGGCCTCGGTCGCGTCCGCAACCGAGGCTGTGGCCTTGCGCGCCAAGGCAGCAGCGGCAGCGGCATATCCGGCGAGCACGGCAGCCACCGCACCGAGTCCTCCAAGCCACACCTCGAGCTGATCGGTGGCCAGGCCCACGGCGAGCAGGACCACCGCCACCAGGGCGACGAGGAGGACGCCCCCGGCGAGCAGGCGCGAGCGGGTCACGGATCGCCGAGCCTGGCCCAGCTCCCGTTCGCGATCGCCGAGTTGGGCGTCGGCGGCCTCGCGTCGGTCGCCAAGGATCGTCGTCCGGACGAGAGATGCGTCGGCGGGCACGGTGCCGGCCGGGCTCACCGGCTTGGCGTCGAGCTCCCCCAGCACCTCCTCCATCAGGCTGGCCCAGAGGTTGGCCTCGGCGAAGGTCCAGGCGTTGAACTCGACGGAACGCACGTGTTTCCAGTAGTCGACCTGGTACTGCGGGAGCCCGCTGTCGGACGCCTCCCGGCTGAGCGCCAGCACCCGCTGCTGCAGCCGGTTGAGGAAGAACGACTTGCCCGTACCCCAGTCGCCGAAGAGGCCGATCGACAGCGGGGGCTCCAGCTGACGCGAGGCCACGAGCATGGCCAGCGCCTCCACGTCGTTCTCCAGCTCGGCGTAGTCGCGCCCCCGGCTGGCCAGGTCGTTGAGGTAGCCGCTGCGGAGCCGGTCGGCTCCCAGCCTCAGGTCATAGCGGTCGACCCGCGGTGCCCGGTGGACGAGCAGGCCAGACCCGTCCGGGCTCATGGCAACGGCGTCGGCGGGGGACGTCGTCCCCTCGGGAGGAGCGAGGTCGGCCATCAGCGAGGCGGGAGCACCGGGAGGACGGTGGACCAGCAGGACGTGCCCGTCGGCCGTCCCCCACGCCACCACGCGCCCGGCCGCGTCGATGTCCACACCCCCGCCGGGCCGGATCGGTTCGTCGCTCCACGGGTGGTCCCAGGTCATGGGCATGACCTTGTCGTTCGATCCCCAGAGCACCAGGCGGCCGTTGTCATCCAGGGCCACGGTCAGGTCACCGTCGTCCGAGACGGCAATCCCGGCGAGGCGGCCGATGCCCGTCGGGACGGTGAGGTCGGCTGGTGAGCCGTCGCCTGCCGAGGTGGCCAGTCGCGAACGGCTCACCGTCTGAGCCGACGCGTGGTACGAGACCGACGCCTGGCCCGATCGCGACACAGCGCGCAGATCCGGCCCTCCCGTGGACCCGGTCTCCACCGCGGGCAGGCTCCCGCCCCAGGGGACCGTCGCATCGCCCACTCCCTGGCGCTGGTGGACCACCACCCGCACGTCGTCGGCGCCCAGGCTCACCTGACCGGTCAGACCAGAGGAGGCGCTGACGCCCGTCTCGACCTGCTCGACCCGGCCGTCCGCGTAAGCGATCACCGGTCCGCCCGACCACGGCCAGCACAGGCCGCCGACCTCCGCGCCGCTACTCGAAGTGGTCGGCAGCGGGGTGGGCTCCGCCAGGCCGTACATGGCCGTCAGCAGCGGCGACGCGCGCAGACCGGACGCTGCGGCGTCGAGGTCGAGGAGGTCGGCGAGGGGGCGACCGGGGTCGTTCTCGAGAGCGACGTACTCCCCCACCAGCCCTGCCACCAGGCCGCTTTCGGTGATCGCCCGGCCGGTCGGCGGGTCGACCAGCGCGAGCAGCAGGATGAGCAGCCGACCGTTCAGGCCACCTGCGTCGTCGATCAGCAGTCGTTCGCAGCCGGCGATCCACTGCTCCGCGGTGCGCCGGCGTGCCCGTTCCGGCCAGAACGGGAGGAGCTCTGCGGCCCGGCGCCCGGCGTAGGCGGGGTGGTGCGCCACGAGCCGGTTGACCAGCTCACCGGCGATGACGAGCTCGTCCCCGAGCTCGGACGCCAGCCGGGCGACGCTCGGGCTCCGCTGCGCGGGTCCTGCCACCGTGATCCCTCCCTCGCGCGGACGCTACTCCGACCCCGACCGGAGAAGGTGTAGCCCTGCGCGGTCCGGGTAGCCGTCGTCGTCCGAACGATCCGACGACCTGGAGGAGGGCCCATGGCCACCGGCGAGACCGGCTTCGACGACGTCACCTACGACCTCGTCTCCGTCCAGTACCACTCCCTCAAGGCGGGCCACGACTACGGCCAGTACGTGAGGGACGCCCGCAACGCAGGGCGGGACGACATCGCCAGCTTCTTCGAGCAGGTGATGAAGGAGGACTCCGAGCGGGCGCGACAGTGTCACGAGTTCATCAAGGACCTCTCCGGCAGCGACCAGTCGGGTCCGGCAGTCACCTGACCGCTGTACCCGCCGTGCGGCCGTCGTCTCCTCGTCGGGAGGCGGCGCCGCACGTACGGGGGAGATGAGTCTCGCCAGGCTCGGGTGTCTACGGGTTGCGAGCGGCGGGCACCAGGCCCGCCGCCGGCCGATTGTCAGGGAGAAAGGACGCATGCCCCGCATGATCTTCGTCAACCTGGTCATGTATGCGGCCACCTGCCAGGACCTGGACGGGCACGCGTGGGAGTTCCTGGCCATGGAGGACTCGGGGTCCTGAGGGGCCGTCGGCGCCCGGGGTCCTCGTCGGCCCTAGCCCGGTCGATGCCCGCGGACGGTGCGGGTAGCGTCCCGGACGTGCGGATCGTGTCGCTGCTGCCCTCCGCCACGGAGATGCTCTTCGCCCTCGGGGCCGGGGACGACGTGGTCGGTGTGACCTTCGAGTGCGACTCGCCACCGGAGGCGCGGACCCGCCGCATCGTGTCGACCAGCGCCCTGCCGGAGGGGCTCGGACCGGCCGAGATCGACGCGGTCGTGGCGACGCGGATGGCGGCCGGCGAGGATCTGTACCACCTGGACGAGGGGGCGCTCGCGGCGCTCGACGCCGACCTGGTCGTCACGCAGGACCTCTGCGCCGTCTGCGCGGTGGACGTGTCGGTGGTCGACGATGCGTTGGCGCACCTGGGCTGCAGCGGCGAGGTGCTCACCCTGGACCCGCAGGACCTGGGTGAGGTGCTGGCCTCGGTGGTGACACTGGGCGCCGCGGTCAGGCGTACCGAGCAGGCGTCTGTGCTGCAGGAGTCTCTCCGGGAGCGGCTGGTCGCGGTCGGCGGTGCGGTCGACGGCCGCCGCCGGGTGTCCACCGCGGTCCTCGAATGGACCGATCCGCCCTTCGCCCCGGGCCACTGGGTCCCCGACATGGTCGAGGCCGCGGGCGGCCGGTGCGTGCTCGGCGAGGGTGGCACCCGGTCCGCCCGTACGACGTGGGAAGCGGTCGCCAACTCGGCGCCCGAGGTGGTCGTCTCGGCGCCCTGCGGCTACGGACTGGCCGATTCCATACGGCTGGCAGAGCAGGTCGTCGCCGACGGCCGGCTGCCGCCCGGCGTGCCGGTCTGGGCGGTCGACGCCAACGCCTCGTTCGCACGCCCCGGCCCGCGCCTGGTCGACGGAGTCGAAGTGCTGGCCGCCGTGCTGCACCCCGAAGCACGGCTGCCGCTGGACGCCCGGCTGGCCCGGCGCATCGCCTGACGCCCGGGCCCGAAACGTCAACCGCCCACGAACGGCGGCGACGGGTTGTCCCAGTTCTCCAGTGGGACGTCGCGCTCGTGGCCGCATCTGTGGCACTTGTCGTAGCGCGGGTTGGACCGGCCCAGGCGGTCCACCCGGTCAGGGGCGCTCTTGCGTTGGTACCGGTGACGACCCAGCCGGCAGAGCAGTGTCATTTGCCGCGTCTCCTTCATCGCTTCCGGCATCGTCCGCCGCCCTGGTGAGGCGGTCAACGCCGCGGGCGCCTCCACCAGGCTGGTCGGGACATCACGAGAGGGTTGGCAGGTCGTGGACGTGCTGGTGG
>DASTQL010000063.1:0-14147 GCA_035761805.1 Jiangellales bacterium
GCCACCGCCGCCGCCTGCGCCCACCGGGCCGCCAGCACCACCCCCATCGCCGCATCCGGGTCACACCACTGCGGGTCGGCCCCGCCCAGCGCGCCGGCCGCCGCGGTCACCGCGGCCGCCACCGGATCCCCGACACCGGCGGCGTCCGGGGCGGTGGGAGCGGCGGCCACATCCATCCCACCATCGTACAGACGTTCGAACGACACCGGAAGAGGCCACCCCCACCTGTGCACGACCAGCCGTGCGGGGCCCCGGTCCGTGCCCGGACGCCCGCGGCAGGAGCCAGCCAGGGTTCCGAGTCAGATCGAACGCCTGTACGATCAGGTGCGTGCGCTGGGACCCGCTGCGGCTCGATGCAGCGCCACAGCCCCCGCTTCCGCTGTCTGGTGCGGTCGAGCGAACCTTCGACACGCCCGGCTTCGCAGGTATCACCTTCTACGAGGTCCAGGCGCGCTCGGCTCTCAACCGCGTCCCCGAGACATCGCGCGTCCCCTTCCGGTGGACCGTCAACCCGTACCGGGGATGCACGCACGCGTGCGTCTACTGCTTCGCCCGCCGGACCCACACCTACCTGGACCTCGACGCCGGCATCGACTTCGACACCCGGGTGGTCGTCAAGGTCAACGTGGTCGAGGTGCTGCGCCGGGAGCTCGCATCGGCCCGCTGGTCGGGCGAACGGGTCGCCCTGGGCACC
The DNA here is from genome assembly GCA_035761805.1 of Jiangellales bacterium. Lineage (GTDB taxonomy): Bacteria > Actinomycetota > Actinomycetes > Jiangellales > Jiangellaceae > DASTQL01. Next base: position 695 of record DASTQL010000063.1, read on the forward strand.
AACGTCGACCCGTACCAGCGGGCGGAGGGCAGGTATCGCCTGATGCCGGGGATCCTGGCCGCCCTCCGGGACGCGTCGACGCCGTTCTCGGTGCTGACCAAGGGCACGCTCGTCCTGAGAGATCTCGACCTGCTCGCCGACTGCGCCGAGCGGGTCGAGGTATCGGTGGCCGTGTCCGTCGGCAGCGTGGACCGCGACCTGGCCCGGTTGGTCGAACCCGGGGCGCCACCGCCGCAGGCGCGACTCGACGTCTGTGCGGCCCTCTCGGAGGCCGGACTGGGGTGCGGCGTGCTCATGGCGCCCGTGCTGCCCCACCTCACCGACTCCCCGTCGCAGCTGGAGGCGACCGTCGCGGCCATCGCAGCCGCCGGCGCCACCCAGGTGACACCGGTCGCCCTGCACCTGCGGCCAGGCGCGAGGGAGTGGTGGTTCGCCTGGCTGCGTGAGCACCGGCCGGACCTGGTCCGCCCCTACGAACGGCTGTACGCGAAGGGCGCCTACATCTCGCGCGACTACCAGCGTCGCCTCGCCGCCCAGGTGGCCGACCTCGCGGGCGCCCACGGGCTGCCGCGTGCGCCGGCCAACCGGCCGCGGCAGCCAACCGGGCGGGCCAGCCGACGCGACACCTCTGCCGAGCAGCTCGTCCTGGTCGAGGAAGGCAGCATGGACGGCTAGGACCGGACGAGCAGCGCCACCGGCAGCCGGTCCAGGACCTCGATGAGCCTCAGCTCCCCGCCGGGGAACTCCCGGTCGGTGAGCAGGTCCCGCCACGTCCCCAGGGGGAGCACGACGAACGACTCCCCCCAGCCGCCGGCCCGCTCCAGCCCCAACGGCAGCCTCGTCGCCAGCGTGGCGACTGACCCGCCGCGAACGAAGGCGAAGGCGTGCTGGCTCGTGGTGGCCAACGGCTCGTACGCGCCGTCGGGGCCGAACCACTCGGGGTGGTCGCGGCGCAGGCGGAGCGCCCGGGAGGTCACCAACAGCTTCTCGCTGTGGACGTCGCGCGGCGCATCCCCGGCGTCGAGTGCCGCAAGCCGCGCGGACCGCTCGGCGTAGTCGACCTCGCGACGGTTGTCGGGGTCGACCAGGGAGCGGTCGACGAGGTCGCAACCCTGGTAGACGTCGGGAACGCCGGGGAGCGTGAGCTGGACGAGCTTCTGGCTCAGCGAGGCGACGCGTGACCATGGTTCGATCCGGTCCGCGAAGTCCGCCACCGAGGCCGTGATCTCCTCGTCGGCCAGGACGGCCTCGGCATAGCCGCGGACGGCCGCGTCGTAGGCCTCGTCGGGTGACGTCCAGCTGGTGCGCACCTTGGCCTCGCGGGTGGCCTTCTCGAGGTAACCGGTGAGCCTGTCGGCAGTGATCGGCCAAGTGCCCACGAGCGTCTGCCAGATCAGGTAGTCGGTGACCTCGTCGGGTAGCCCGTCGACCGTGCGGTAGCGCGACGCGGCCGCCCGCCACCCGGTCACCGCCGCCCGCCACTCCTCGGGGAGCTCGGCCAGCACGGCCAGGCGGGCGCGCACGTCCTCGGCCCGCTTGGTGTCGTGGGTGGACAGCGTCGTCATGCCCAGGGGGTGCCGGGCCTGCTGCTGCGTCGCCCAGCCGTGCAGGACGTCCGGCGAGACGGCGAATCGCGCCGGTTCACCCCCCACCTCGTTGAGGGCTGCAAGCCGGAACCAGCGGTAGAAGGCCGTGTCCTCGACCCCCTTGGCCATCACCGGACCGCAGGTCTGCTGGAACCGCACGCAGAACTCCGCGCGACGGTCGTCGTCGCCCAGCCTGCCCAGCGCCAGGTCACGGAGCAGCGCCACGTCGTCGGCTCGCTCCGGCCTGGCCGCGGAGGCCCGTTCCGCCGCCGCCTGCACCAGGCTGACCGACTCCTCGGGTGCAGGCTCGGCGGGGACCACGTAGGCCCGGTAGACGGGCATTTCGACGAGGAGCTCGACCAGCGCCTCCTCAAGACCGCGGCGGGTGAAGTCGCGAAGCATGACGTCGTCGTGCGAGATACCCGCAGCGAGCTCGACCAGGCGGTTCACCTCAGCGCGCAGCAGGGTGGCGAGGACCCCGCGCTTGGCCCGCTCGGCGACGGCGTGGAAGTCGCGCTCGGCACCGGTGAGCTCGCCCCAGAGGAGGGTGAGCGGCTCCGCGCCGGCGGGGTCGAGCAGGAGGCCGAGCACCCGGTTGAGCGTGTCGTAACCGGTGGTCCCCGCGCACTCCCAGTCCTCCGGCAGCCGTTCGTCACCCTCGAGGATCTTCTCCACGACGACCCAGGCGCCGTCGGTCGCCGCCGCCAGACTCCGGAGGTAGCCGCGAGGATCCGCGAGACCGTCCGGGTGGTCGACACGGAGACCGTCGATCGCACCGCTCCGGTGCAGCCCGACCAGCAGCTCGTGGGTGGGGCCGAAAACGGCAGGGTCCTCGACACGGAGTGCCGCGAGGGTGTCGACGTCGAAGAAGCGCCGGTAGTTGAGCTCCTCGTCGGCCACGCGCCAGTGCGCCAGGCGGTACCACTGCCGATCCACCAGCCGGTCCAGGGGCAGGTGCTCGGTGCCCGGTCGGACCGGGAAGACGCGGTCGAAATAGCGCAGCACCGGCTCGTCGCCGGTCGGGTCCAGCGTGATCTCCCCATCGGCCAGGCACTGACCGATGCGGCGACCGAGGACCGGCATCAGCAGGGCCCGGTCCTGCGTCGACCAGTCGACGTCGAACCACCGCGCGTACGGCGAGGAGGGTCCCTCCCGCAGCACCGACCAGAGCGGCGCGTTCAGCGACGCCGGCGTGGGCACGCACATGTGGTTGGGCACGACATCCACGATGATGCCGAGATCATGGGCCCCCGCCCGGGCCCCCAGCCGGTCGAAGGCCGCGGGGCCACCGAGGTCCTCGGAGAGCCGGCCGTGGTCGACCACGTCGTAGCCGTGCGTCGACCCGGGAGCCGCCTGCAGCACGGGGGAGAGGTAGAGATGGGACACCCCGAGGTCGGCGATGTACGGGACCACCTCCGCGGCCTCGTCGAAGCCGAAGCCCGGCCGGAGCTGCAGGCGGTAGGTGCCGGTGGGGACCCGGCTCATCCGACCCGTCGCAGCACGAGCAGGGCCCGCGGCTCGACCCTGACCTTGCGCCGGGCCCGCAGCGGCCGCCGCCGGGCGACATCGGTGTCGTCGGTGTCGAGGACCGGCTGCCACGCCTCGCCGAGCTTCGTGCGCGGCAGCTGGAACGTCAGCACTTCGTCACCGGCGTTGAAGAGCATCAGGAAGGAGTCGTCCACGACAGGTCCCCCCCGGCGGTTCGGCTCCCGGATGGCGTCACCGTTGAGGAAGACCATGAGCGACCGGGCGAAGCCGGTGTCCCAGTCATCCTTGGTCATCGGGGTCCCGTCCGGCCGCAGCCAGGCGATGTCGGGCAGCCCGCTCTCGTCCGGCAGCCCGTCGAAGAACTTGCGCTGGCGGAAGACGGGGTGCTCGGCGCGCAGAGCCGCGACCGAGCGGGTGAAGGCCAGCAGGTCCCCGTCGACCCGGCTCCAGTCGACCCAGGAGATCTCGTTGTCCTGGCAGTAGACGTTGTTGTTGCCCCCCTGCGTCCGACCCAGCTCGTCGCCGTGCAGGATCATCGGCACGCCCTGGGACAGCAGCAGCGTGGTGATGAAGTTGCGCTGCTGCCGGGCCCGCAGCGCGAGCACCTGCGGGTCGTCGGTCTCACCCTCGGCGCCGCAGTTCCACGAGCGGTTGTGACTCTCGCCGTCGGCGCCGCCCTCGCCGTTGGCCTCGTTGTGCTTCTCGTTGTACGAGACCAGGTCGTGCAGGGTGAAGCCGTCGTGGGCCGTGACGAAGTTGATCGACGCGTACGGCTTGCGCCCGTCGGCTTCGTAGAGGTCGCTCGACCCGGTGAGGCGGGCGGCGAACTCGCCGAGCGTGGCATGCTCGCCGCGCCAGAAGTCCCGGACGCAGTCGCGGTACTTGCCGTTCCACTCGGTCCACAGCGGCGGGAAGCCGCCGACCTGGTAGCCGCCGTCGCCGATGTCCCACGGCTCGGCGATGAGCTTCACCTGGCTGACAACCGGGTCCTGCTGGACGAGGTCGAAGAAGGCGGACAGCCGGTCGACCTCGTGGAACTGGCGGGCCAGCGTGGCGGCCAGGTCGAAGCGGAAGCCGTCGACGTGCATCTCGTTGACCCAGTACCGCAGCGAGTCCATGATCAGCTGTAGCACGTGCGGGTGGCGCATGAGCAGGCTGTTGCCCGTGCCGGTCGTGTCGAAGTAGTGCCGCCGGTCCTCGTCCACGAGCCGGTAGTAGGCCGCGTTGTCGATCCCGCGGAAGGACAGCGTGGGACCGAGGTGGTTGCCCTCGGCCGTGTGGTTGTAGACCACGTCGAGGATCACCTCGATGCCGACCGCGTGCAGCGACTTGACCATCGCCTTGAACTCCTGCACCTGCTGGCCGCGCTGGCCGGAGGAGGAGTAGGCGTTGTGCGGGGCGAAGAAGCCGATCGTGTTGTAGCCCCAATAGTTGGACAGGCCCTTGTCCTCGAGCGTCGAGTCCTGCACGTACTGGTGCACGGGCATCAGCTCGACCGCCGTCACCCCCAGCGACTGCAGGTGGTCGAGCATCACCGGGTGCGCCAGCCCGGCGTAGGTCCCGCGGATCTCCTCAGGGATCTCCGGGTGGGCGATCGTCAACCCCTTGACGTGCGCCTCGTAGATCACCGAGTGGTGGTACGTCGTCCGAGGGTGGCGGTCGTCGCCCCAGTCGAAGAACGGGTTGATGACGACGGACCTCATCGTGTGCGACCCGGAGTCCTCGTCGTTGAAGGAGTCCGGATCGCCGAAGTCGTACGAGAAGAGCGCCTGGTCCCAGTCGTTTCGGCCCTCGATCGCCTTGGCGTACGGGTCGAGGAGCAGCTTCGCCGGGTTGCAGCGGTGGCCGGCACGCAGGTCGTAGGGCCCGTGCACCCGGTAGCCGTATCGCTGCCCCGGTCCGACCCGGGGCAGGTAGGCGTGCCAGACGAACGCCTCCCGCTCGGCCAAGGGGATCCGGGTCTCGGTGCCGTCGGAGGAGAACAGGCACAGCTCGACGCCGTCGGCCACCTCGCTGAAGAGCGTGAAGTTCGTGCCCGCGCCGTCGAACGTGGCTCCCAGCGGGTACGGCGTACCCGGCCAGACCTCCATGTGGGCTTCCCCTCGCTCCGTCCGCGGTGGCCTCGTGGCCTCCGCCGGGTCATTCTGGCGCACCCGGGCACGGGCGCCCTGGCGGGTTCAGGATCCGGTTGGTGCGTCGGTGCTCAGTGCAGCCACCACGCAGCCGAACCTGGGACGGTCACCGTGATGCTCGCCCGCTTCTCGGCGGCCGTGGCGCCGGACCGGGCGGCCCACGCCTCCAGGTCCCTCATCCACGCCGGGCTGCCGGCCGGGAGGTCCGCCTCGGGGATGCGCGCCAGGTCCTCCTGCCCGAGCCGGTCGCCGTACGGCCGTGCGTCCACCGGAACGTCCGGCGTGACCACCGGTGCCAGCCGGTCGAGCACGCCGTTCCAGCTCAGGCACAGGCGGCGCATGCCCTCCTCGAAGGTCACGGTGCCGTTGCGGGCAGCAGCGTCGGGATAGGTGGGGTGCAGCGCCTGTGCGTGCACGTACTCGGCGTCGGCCGCACCGGGCCACAGCCGGTAGGCGCGGCCCGCGGCCCGGCCGAAGGTGAGCACACCCTGCACCGGGCTCGTCGCCGCGATGGCGTCCAGCCATCGGTTGCGATACTCGACGATGTCCGCGTCGGCGACGTGGGACTCGGCACGCTGCCCGTACACCGAGTAGAGGAATGCGTTGACGACCACGTAGCTGCGGTCCAGGCCGAGCCGCGCGAGCAGTCCCTGCACGCGCTGGCCGGCCTCGCCGACGAGGACGCGCCGCGCGATCGCTTCGTGCGCCGCGGGGTCCTGGCCGATGACGATCAGTCTCGCCGTGCCGTCGAGGCGACCGCGGTGGAAGATCGGTCCCCACTCCGTACGGAAGGAGTCGCGCGGGTATGCGTCGTCGCCGGGGTAGTCGTCGGCGAGGGAGCGGAACGGCTCGGCGGCGTAGCCGGGGCAGGAAGCGTGCGGCACCGAGGTCACCTCCTGTCCGGAGCGAGCTGGTCGAGTGTGCGAGCGCAGAAGCTCAGCAGGTCGTGGTTGCCGTGCAGCAGGTCGTCGGCGGTCATCGTGTACGGCATGCCCGAGACGCCGAGGTCCTCGATCGGGACCCCGTCCGACGGGCCGCTGCGCACGGCGCGGCGCACCGACATGCTCAGGCCTGCTCCGGCGGGGAGGGGCGGGAAGGCGTACGGCGTGGCGACCAGGGCGTCGCGCAGCTGCACGTCGGTCCACACGTTGGCGCCACCCGCTCCCGTCGCCTCGCCCACGCAGACGATCGGGCCGACGTCGTGGTCGGCCCAGCCAGCTGCGAGCAGGTCGCCGGAGGAGTACGTGGTGGAGTCCACGACGAGCAGGGCAGGCCCGGCGTAGAGATCGTGCTCCCGGTCGTTGCACCAGGCGGGGTCCGTCAGCGGGAGAGGCTGCGCGTAGGGCTCCCCGGTGACGACCGCGTCCTCCAGCGAGGACGCCCAGGCATCCAGCTCGAAGCGGTTGAAGGGGCTGGCCGCCATGGCCCGGGTGAGCGGGGAGGCCAGCAAGGAGAACCGGGTCGGGTGGATCTCACCGTCCGTGAAGAGCTGCAGGATCCGCTCGGCGGCCCAGATCAGTCCTCCCGGGTTGCCGCGGACGTCGACGACCACACCGAGCGGCGGCAGGGCCGTCAGCAGCCGGGCCACCTCGGCGACGAAGGCGTCGTCGTCCTCGACGTCGAAGCTCCAGATCCGCAGGTAGCCCCAGCGACCCCCGGCGAGAGGGCGGGCGGCCAGCACGTCGGGGAGGTCGGTGGCCAGCCAGTCCGAGCCCTCGGCGACCGCCGCGCCCGGGCGGCCGGCCCGCTCGGCCGACCACACCCGTGGGGCGAAGAGAAGCGTCTTGGCCCGTCGGACCGACTGCGCCGCGAGGTCGGCTCCCACCCGCAGTCCCGCTCGGGACTCGGGGCGCACGGCGGTCCGGGCCGTCTCGGGGGCGATCACGCGCCAGTCCATCCGCACCTCGTGCTCCTGGCCCTCCGGCGTGCTGTACCCGATGTGCACCCAGTGCTCGTCCGGGGGCGGGCCGTAGGCCAGGGAGCGGAAGGTGAACGACTCGAGCGCGCGGGCCCTCCGCGAGTCCGGCCGCCCGCCGGTCTCGTGGTCGGCGTAGATGTCCAGGGCGCGTGTCGCCGGCACGCCGTTCCACCACTCCAGCCGGACGCCCTGGACGAACTGGTCGTCGCCGACGAGCTCGGGGTCGTCGACGACCTTGGTGACGAGCAGACGGGGATCCGACGCAGGGCCGCACTGCTCGACCAGGAACGGCAACGCCGCCACGAACCGGTGGAGGTGCGACGGGCCCGCGTAGCGGGTGTGCGCGTCACGCAGGCTGGTCACCAGCCCGGTCACCGCGAGGTGGAACTCCGAGTCGGTCATGGAGGCGCAGCGCCGCCGGAGCAGCGCGAGTGCCTGCACGGGGTCCAGCGCGTAGCCGGCTCGCTTCTGCACGAGGTGGCAGTAGGCGCCACCCAGGAGCGTGGCGAGGGTGTCCACGACCTGGAGGCGCTGGCCACCGTCCAGGGCAGGTGTCGGCTGCGCGACCCCCCCGGGGCGGGCGGACAGCGCCTCGGTGAGGGTGATGCCGCGCCGGGCGACCACTGCTTCCCAGTCGTCCTGGGCGACCGTCATGGTCCCGCACCTCCTCAGGAGTAGTAGCCCGCGAGCCCGTCCAGGACGTCGGCATGGAACCCGCGCCCGTGCAGCGACGCCAGCCAGGCGTCGTCGTGGGCGAGCGTCTCCAAGGGCGGGATGGCGATCCGGGTGAGGTCCTTGGGCAGCCCGCCGACCGGCCCGAGGCCGGTGGGCATGTCCAGCGCCAGCCGCAGCGGCGCCTCCGGGGAGTCGAGCGGGCCCGCCCAGGCCGCGAGTCGGGCCAGTCCCCCCTCGATCTGCCCCTTCGGGTCGCGGCGGACCTCCTCCAGCCGCTGGACCACCTCGTCCCACTCCCAGACGGCCGACGGGTCGCCCGGTCGGTGCAGGGCGAGGTGCCGGGTCTCCCCGGCAACTTCGAGCGTCGTCGTGGCGTTGACGCCGGCGGCGGCCATGAGCGCGCCCTCGCCGTAGCGTGCCTGGCCGTCCACGACCACGAGGCGGACGTCGCGCTCCGTGGCGCGGACCACCGTCCGCGCGGGGTTCGCACGCCGCGAGGCGGCGACCACGACGAGGTCCCCGATGGCGCCCGGCTGCAGGCGGCCGACCTGGCGGTCCCAGCCGCGCTGCAGCACGTCCCCGGCCCGGGAGGTCACGGCCTGAACGAGGTCCGCATCGGCGATCTCCCAGCCGTTGGCGTCGGCGAGGATGCGCGCGACCTTGAGCTCGCCCAGGACGTGCTTGGTTCCCGACGGAGCCCAGTCGGATCCCAGGCAGACGTCGATGCCTGTCGCCAGTGCCGCGGGCACGTCGGTCGTCCTGCCGTAGAGCCAGAGGTTGGAGAAGGGCGACCAGACGACCGCCCCTGCCCCTCCCGCGGCCCGCCACCGGTCCCATGCCTGAGCGTCGGCCGCACAGCAGTGCACGGCGACGAAGTGCGGCTGGAGGCAGCCCGCGTCGGCGGCGTCACGGAACTCCTGGGCCACCACCGAGCCGGGCTGCCCCTCGGCACAGTGGTAGATGAACGTGCTCCCGGCGCGCATCTTGTTGGCTCGGTCGGCGAGCACCGTGGGCTTGAGGGTCAGGGTGCTGGCATAGACGAGGTTGGCGTTGCCCGACCCGAAGGTCTCGTCCTCGACGTTGCGGACGATCCAGCCGTCGCGGGGCCGGTTCTTGGGGGGCGAGCCCTGGATGCTCGTCGTCCCCCCGACGATCGCCTTCGTCTCCACGTACGCGAGCAGCTCCTCCGGGGCCGCGGTGATGAAGGCGTAGGCGGGCCAGGTCACGGAGGAGGAGTAGCTGGCCGCCCGCGGCCAGGAGTTGTGGTGGAGGAAGGGAACCTGCTGGCGGGGCTCGACCCACAGCGGAAGGGTGTCGTAGGCGAGGTGGTTGTGCAGGTCGACCAGCCCGGGGATCACCAGGTCGTCGCCGACGTCGACCTGCGTCGCGTCGGCCAGGTCTGCCGGGCCACGGCGGTTGCCCCGGGTGACGGCCGCCACCACCCCGTCGTCGCCGATCCAGACGCGGCCACGGAAGGCCGCCATCGGCTCGGGGCTCAGCGTCGGATCGGTGGAGAGGGGGACGACGCGACCACGGACGACCAGTGCCACGATCCACCTCCGAGCGACCGGCCCCCCCAGGATGTCGTGGATCACCGGTCTGCATGGCCTCTTCGGTCAGGAAGATCTGCTCCTGGGCCGCGTGATACGCGGCCGGGCCCGGGAGTGGGTCAGCCCGCCAGGTCGACCACGTCGCCGACCACGACGACGGCGGGCGCCCGCACCCCGCGCTCGCGTGCGAGACCGCCGATGGTAGCCAGGGTCCCGACCGTTGTCCGCTGCCGCGGGCCGTAGCCGTCCTCGACGACCGCCACCGGCGTGTCGGGGTCGCGACCGTGCTCGGCGAGCCGCTCGGCGGTCCGGTCGAGCAGGGAGACACCCATGAGCACGACCAGCGTCCCCTCGAGGGCCGCCAACGACGCCCAGTCCAGGCCCTCGTGCCCGGAGACGACCGTGACCTGCTTGGCCAGCCCGCGGTGGGTCACCGGGATGCCCGCCGCCGCCGGGACGGAGAAGGCGCTGGTGACACCGGGGACGACCTCCACGGGCACGCCCGCCGCCCGGCAGGCCAGGGCCTCCTCACCGCCGCGGCCGAGGACGTAGGGGTCGCCGCCCTTGAGCCGGACGACCCGCTGCCCGCGCTGGGCCCGGTCGACGAGGACGCGGTTGATCTCGTGCTGCGGCACCGGGTGGTTCCCGGGCGCCTTGCCCACGTCGACGACCTCGACGTCGTCGCCGAGCTCGTCGAGGAGGGAGCGCGGGCCCAGCCGGTCGGCGACCACCACGTCGGCGTCTGCGAGCAGCTGCCGCCCGCGGGTGGTGACGAGGCCGGGGTCGCCCGGCCCGCCGCCGACCAGGGCGACCGAACCCTCGCCCGTACGGCGGTGGCGCCTCAGCGGCAGGTCGCCGCACACCAGCCGGGTCCGGACCGCGTCGCGCAGAGCCCTGGCTCGGCGAGGGTCGCCCCCCGCCGACACGGCGACGAGGACGCCGTCAACCGAGGCCACCGCTGGTGTCCACGCCGCGGAGGACTCGGCGTCGTCGGCCCGGACGCACCAGAGCCGGGCGGCCTCGGCATCCGCGGCCACTGTTTCGTCCACGTCCGGGTCGCCCGTCGCAGTGTGGACCAGCCAGGCACCGTCGAGGTCGCCGGCCCCGGCGTACTCGCGTGGCCGCCAGCGGATCCTTCCCGCTGCCGCGAGGTCGGCCAGGTCCTCGCAGACCCAGGGGGCGAGGACGACGACCGCCGCTCCGGCGTCGACGAGTCCGCGAGCCCGCCGGGCGGCGACGGGGCCGCCGCCCACGAGGACGACACGGCGGTCACGGACGTCCAGCGTCAGTGCGTAACTGGGGCTCACGGCGACCTCCCGGTCAGGCCTCGGGTGCGCAGCACCCGGCGTTCCAGCGGGGCGAAGACGAGCAGCTCGATGGCGATCCCGACGACGAGGATCAGGCCGATCGAGGTGATGACCAGGTCCATCCGGGAGAGCTCGCGCCCGACGTTGAGGAGCTGTCCGAGACCGATGCCCAGAGCGGGGGAGAAGGTGATCAGCTCGGCCGCCATCAGGGAACGCCAGGAGAAGGCCCAACCCTGCTTGAGACCGCCCAGGTAGCCGGGCAGCGCGGCGGGGAGGAAGACGTGCCGGATCCGGGCCAGCTCGCCGAGACCGAGGACCCGGCCGACCTTGTCGAACAGCGGCGGCACCTGGTCGAAGCCGGACAGCAGTCCGTTGGTGATCGAGGGCACGGCGCCGAGCAGGACGACCGTGTAGATGGCGGCGTCGGACAGGCCGAACCAGATGATGGCCGCGGGAACCCACGCCACCGAGGGCAGGCTCTGCAGCCCCGTGACGATCGGTCCGATGGCGGCGCGCAGCCAGCGGCTGCGCCACATGGCCAGGCCGAGCAGGGTGCCCACCACGAGCGACGCCAGGAAACCGACCACGCCCCGCGACAGGCTCGTCGTCATCGCCGTCCAGGCCCGGCCGTCCTGCACCACTGCGACCAACGTCTGCCAGGTGTGCGCCGGGCTGGGCAGGGCGTACGGCGGCTTGATCCCGGCGAGGTAGGCGAGTTGCCAGGCGGCCACGAGGACCGCCAGCGCGATCGCAGGCGGGAGCACCGACCGGACGAGCACGGTGCGGGCACCCGGCTTGGGGGGGAGCGCGGATGGATGGTCCAGGGCGTCGAGCCCGGCCTCCAGGGCGCGGACGTCGTCGCGGTCGTGGACGCGACCCTCAACGGCCATGGCGGCTGATCTCCCGTCGCAGCACGGCGGTGATCTCGGTCGACAGCGCGCTGACCCCGGGGGACTCGATGGCCCGCGGCTGGGTCAGGCCCACCTCCCACTCGCGCACGAGGCGCCCCGGTCGGGAGCTCATGAGAACGACTCGCTGGCCCAGCCGGACTGCTTCCCGCACGTTGTGCGTGACGAAGACGACGGTGAGGCCCTGCTCTGCCCACAGCCGGGCCAGCTCCTCGTGCAGCACGTCGCGGGTGATCGCGTCGAGGGCGGCGAACGGCTCGTCCATGAGCAGCAGCCGGCTGTCCTGCGCGAGGGCCCGGGCCAGGGCGACGCGTTGGCGCATGCCGCCGGACAGCTCGTGGACCCGCCTGTCGCCTTGCCCGTCGAGGTTCACCAGCGCCAGCAGGCGCTCGGCCTCCGCGCGGCGTTGCGTGCGCCGGACCCCGCGGGCGCGCAACGCGAGCTCGACGTTGCGGCCGGCCGTCAACCAGGGGAGCAGGGCGGGCTCCTGGAACATGAGTGCCGGCCGACCTGCCGCCACCTCGATCGTCCCCGAGGTCGGCCGCTCGAGCCCCGCCAGCAGCGACAGCAGGGTGGACTTGCCGCACCCCGAGGCGCCCAGCAGGCAGACGAACTCCCCCTCGGCGATGTCGAGGTCGATGCGGTCGAGGACCGGAGGCCCGTCCGGTTCGAAGACCTGGTAGACCCGCCGGACTCGGACCGCCGGCGCGGCGGCGGTCCGAGTCGGCGCGGGCGCGGCCTGCTTCAGGGCTGGGTCGACCACCGTGGTCACTCCTTGCCGAGACCACCCGCCGAGACGGCCGTCAGGCCCTGCTCGGCGAGGATGGCGTTGAGGGCGGACAGGTCGTAGATGCCGCCGAGGTCGACCTCCTCCTCAGCGGTCCCGGCGACGAAGGCGTCGGCGGCGGACTCGGCCAGCGAGGACGCCACCGGGTCGGCGGTCACCTCGAGGTTCTCCCAGGACCGGCCCAGCACATCGTCCCCGAGCGGCTGACCGGTGAGGGCGTCGATGCCGTCGTTGACGACGGTGCTGGCCTCCTCCGGGTTGGCGCCCACCCATTCCACGGCCTCCACGTGGCCGCGCAGGAGCGCCTCGACCGTTCCGGGGAACTCCTCGAGGAACTCGGTCCGGACGACGAGGTGGGTCGTGACGAACCGGCCGTCCGGCCACAGCTCGGCTTCGTCCAGGAAGACCTCTGCCCCGGCTTCGAGCACCAGCCGGGACGCCCAGGGCTCGGGCAGCCAGGCACCGTCGATCTCCCCGGCCTGGAAGAGCTGCAGGGTGTCGGCGTTGGGCGTCGGGGAGATGGCGACGTCCCCACCGCCCTCGACACTGTTCTCCAGACCCTCCTCGGTGAGCCACGCCCGCAGGGCGACGTCCTGGGTGTTGCCCAGCTGAGGGGTCGCGAGGGTCGTGCCGCGTAGGTCCTCGACCGAGTCGATCCCGTCACGGACGACCAGCTGGGCACCGCCTGACGTCGCCCCAGCGATGATCCGGATCGCCTCCCCGTCGCTCTGCCCGTAGGCGTTGATGGCGGGGTTGGGTCCGATGTAGCTGGCGTCGATCGCGCCCGCGAACAGGGCCTCGACGACGGCGGGACCGGCGTTGAAGACCTGGGTCTCCAGCGTCGTCTCCCCGAGCGCCTCGGGGATGAATCCCTCGTCGACGCCCACGATGGCCGCGGCGTGCGTGACGTTGGCGAAGTAGCCGAGCCGCAGGCTGTCCGCCGTGCCGCCCTCGCCGCCGGCCGCCGCTGATCCGCCCGCTGCGGCATCACCTCCGCAGGCGGCCAGCAGACCGAGCAACGGGATCGCTGCGAGCACGACGAGCGCTCTGGATCGGTAACGGTGCTTCAGCATTGCGTCGGGTGTTCCTCTCAGGGTCGGGG
>DASTQL010000064.1:0-29027 GCA_035761805.1 Jiangellales bacterium
GCTGGAACCCGAGGCGGCGCCGTGTGCCGTCTCCTCACTGGCGCACCTGGCCCAGGCCGGCTACTTCGACGGGACCGAGTGCCACCGGCTGACCACCTCGGCGACGCTGGGCGTGCTGCAGTGCGGCGACCCGACGGGCACGGGCTCCGGAGGCCCCGGCTACCAGTTCGCCGACGAGAACCTCGACGGCGCCACGTACGCCGCGGGAACCGTGGCCATGGCCAACGCCGGACCGGGGACCAACGGCAGCCAGTTCTTCCTCGTCCACGCGGACTCCGAGCTGCCGCCCAGCTACACCGTCCTCGGCACCATCACGGAGGGCCTGGACGTGGTCACCGGGATCGCCGAGCGGGGGACCGGCGACGGCGGCGAGGACGGAGCTCCCTCGCAGCCCGTGACCATCGACGACCTCGTCGTCACCGGCGCGTGAGCGCGCCCGACCGGAGGACGCCGTGACCGACACGCCGCAGGGACCCGAGCCGGCGCCGACCGTGGCGGAGAACGCCTGGGGGCGGGTCGACGCCGCTGGGACGGTCCATGTGCGCACTCCGGACGGCGAACAGGTGGTCGGGTCCTGGCAGGCCGACCAGCCGGAGGAGGCCCTGGCCTTCTACGGCCGCAAGTACGACGACCTGGTGGTCCAGGTGGACCTCCTCGAGCAGCGGCTCCGGGCCGGCTCGGCAGCTCCCGACGACGCGGGACCGGTCCTCTCCCGGCTCCGGGCTGCCCTGGCGGAGCCGCAGGTGGTCGGCGACCTGCCGGGACTGGCCGCCCGGCTGGAGGCCGTCGAGGAGCAGGTGCGGGAGCGGCGGGAAGAGCGCCGGGCCGCCCGCGCGCGGGCACTCGAGGAGGCGCGCGTCCGCAAGGAGGGCATCGCCACCGAGGCCGAGGCGATCGCCGCGGGCGAGGACTGGAGGCACGGCGCCGACCGCCTCCGGGCGCTGCTGGAGGAGTGGAAGTCCCTCCCCCGGCTGGAGCGGTCGGTCGACGACGGTCTCTGGCGCCGGTTCTCCTCCGCCCGTACCCACTACACCCGCCGGCGCAAGGCCCACTTCGCCGAGCTGGGCGAGCGTCGAGAGCAGGCCAGGGTGGTGAAGGAGGGCCTCGTGGCCGAGGCCGAGGTGTTGGCCACGTCGACCGAGTGGGGGGCCACGACCCGGGCCTACCGCGACCTGATGGCGCGCTGGAAGGCCGCCGGTCCCGCGCCCAAGCCGGTCGACGACGCGCTGTGGCGCCGCTTCCGCGCGGCCCAGGACACCTTCTTCGGCGCCCGCAACGCGGCGGCCTCGGAGCGTGACGCGGGTGAACGGGCGGCGCTGGAGACGAAGCAGGCCCTGCTCGCGGAAGCCGAGGCGCTGCTGCCGGTCACGGACTGGAAGGCGGCCAGGGAGGCGCTGCGCTCCGTCCACGAGCGCTGGGAGGCCGCCGGCCGGGTTCCCCGTGACGCCGTACGGGAGCTGGAGGCCCGGCTGCGGCGGGTCGAGGAGCAGGTCCGGTCTGCGGAGGAGACGGAGTGGCAACGCACCAACCCCGAGGCCCGCGCACGAGCGGCCGAGACCGTGGAGCGGCTCCTCGCGTCCATCACCGACCTCGAGGCCAAGGCCGCCGCCGCTCGTGAGCGAGGTGACGAGCGGGGGGCGGCACGTCACGACGAGGCCGCGCGGGTACGCCACGAGTGGCTCGCGGAGGCCAGGCGGGCGCTCAGCGACTTCGGCGGGTGACGCGGGGGTGTGCCGGGCGGGTCAGAGGGACGGCGGTCGGGCGCTCGTGATCCGGTAGGCGTCGAAGACACCCTCGACGCCCCGGACCGCCTTGAGCACGTGACCCAGGTGCTTGGGGTCGGCCATCTCGAAGGTGAACCGGCTCTTCGCGATGCGGTCGCTCCCGGTCGTCACCGTCGCCGACAGGATGTTCACGTGCTGGTCCGACAGCACCCGGGTGATGTCCGAGAGCAGCCGGGCACGGTCGAGCGCCTCGACCTGGATGGCGACGAGGAACAGGCTCGTCGCCGTCGGCGCCCACTCGACGTCGACCATGCGGCCGTCCAGCTGGCGCAGCGACTGCACGTTGACGCAGTCGCCGCGGTGCACCGACACGCCCGCTCCCCGGGTCACGAAGCCGACGATGTCGTCGCCGGGCACCGGCGTGCAGCACCGGGCGAGCTTGACCCAGACGTCGGACACGCCCCGGACCACCACGCCCGGGTCGCCGGAGGTACGGCGGCGGGGCCGGTCCGGGCGGACGGCCTCCGCGGCGTCCTCGGACGTGCCCTCCTCGCCGCCGAGGGTCTCGGTGAGCTTGCCGACGACGTTCTGGGCGGAGACGTGGCCTTCGCCGACCGCGGCGTAGAGCGCGGAGATGTCGGTGTAGCGCAGCTCGCCCGCCACCGCGGTGAGGGCCTCCTGGCTGAGCATGCGCTGCAGTGGCAGGTCCTGTTTGCGCATCGCCCGGGCGATCGCGTCCTTGCCCCGCTCGATGGCCTCCTCGCGCCGTGACTTCGAGAACCACTGCTTGATCTTGTTGCGGGCCCGGGCGGACTTGACGAAGCCCAGCCAGTCCCGGCTGGGCCCCGCCCCCTCGGCCCGGGACGTGAAGATCTCGACGAGGTCGCCGTTGTCGAGGGTGCTCTCCAGCGGGACCAGCCGTCCGTTGACGCGGGCCCCGATGCACCGGTGACCCACCTCCGTGTGCACGGCGTAGGCGAAGTCCACGGGCGTGGACCCGGCCGGCAGGGCGATGACGTCGCCCCGCGGCGTGAACACGTAGACCTCGTTGGTGGTGATCTCGAAGCGCAGCGACTCGAGGAACTCGCCGGGATCCTCGGTCTCCTTCTGCCAGTCCAGCAGCTGGCGCAGCCAGGCCATGTCGTTGGGCCCGGCGCCCTCGCTGGCCAGGAGACGGTCCGTGTCGCTCCCGGATCGCACGTCCTCCTTGTACTTCCAGTGCGCCGCGATGCCGTACTCGGCGCGGCGGTGCATGGCGTGGCTGCGGATCTGCAGCTCGACCGGCTTGCCCTCGGGCCCGATCACCGTGGTGTGCAGGGACTGGTACATGTTGAACTTCGGCATCGCGATGAAGTCCTTGAACCGGCCCGGCACGGGGTTCCAGCGGGCGTGCACGATGCCGAGGACGGCGTAGCAGTCGCGCACGCTCTCGACCAGGACGCGGATGCCGACCAGGTCGTAGATGTCGGCGAAGTCGCGGCCGCGGACGATCATCTTCTGGTAGATCGAGTAGTAGTGCTTGGGTCGGCCGGTGACGGTCGCCTTGATCTTGGCCTGGCGCAGGTCTGCCTGAACCTGGTCGATGACGGTGGCCAGGTACTCGTCGCGCGACGGCGCCCGCTCGGCCACGAGCCGGACGATCTCGTCGTAGACCTTGGGGTGCAGGGTGGCGAAGGACAGGTCCTCCAGCTCCCACTTGATCGTGTTCATCCCGAGCCGGTGGGCCAGCGGGGCGTAGATCTCCAGCGTCTCGCGGGCCTTGCGCCGGGCGCTCTCCTTGGACACGTAGCGCCAGGTGCGGGCGTTGTGCAGCCGGTCGGCGAGCTTGATCACGAGCACCCGGATGTCCTTGGCCATCGCGACGACCATCTTGCGCACGGTCTCGGCCTGCGCCGCCTGGCCGTACTTGACCTTGTCGAGCTTCGTCACGCCGTCCACCAGCATGGCGACCTCGTCCCCGAAGTCCGTCCGCAGCCGGTCGAGGGTGTAGTCGGTGTCCTCGACCGTGTCGTGCAGGAGCGCGGCGGCCAGCGTCGGCGGGGTCATGCCCAGCTCGGCGAGGATGCCGGCCACCGCCAGCGGATGGGTGATGTAGGGGTCGCCGCTTCGGCGCGACTGGCCGGCGTGGGCGCGCTCGGCGACGTCGTAGGCGCGCTCCACCAATCCCAGGTCGGCCTTGGGATGGGTGGCCCGGACGCTGCGGAACAGCGGGTCGAGGACCGGGTTGGCCTGGTGGCGTTGCGCGGTGAACCGCGCCAGGCGGGCCCGTACACGCACCGGCGCCGTCGGCCGGCCGGGCTCGTCCCCGGCTGGCTCGGGCGGTGGTGCGGCCTGGACCCGCACCTCGTCGGTGTCCGTGACCGGCACGGCCGCGCTGGTCGAGGTGGTCTCGTCGGCCACTGGTCTCCTCGCGACGCCTGTCACCCCAGTGTAGGGCGGGGCTCAGCCGCGGAGCAGCGACAGCACCTCCATCCCGCGGACGCGGCGGCGCCCGGCGAGGGCGTCGAGCTCGATGAGGAGCGCGGCGGCGACGACGGTGCCCCCGGCCCGGGACACCAGCTCCGCCGTGGCGGCGAGGGTGCCCCCGGTGGCCAGGACGTCGTCGACCACGAGGACCCTGGATCCCGGCGCGATCCCGTCGCGCTGCAGCTCGAGGCGAGCCTCCCCGTACTCGAGGGAGTAGCTCGCCGCGTGGGTCGCCCCGGGGAGCTTGCCGTGCTTGCGGACGGGGACGAAGCCCACGCCCAGCAGGTGCGCCACGGGGGCGCCGAGGATGAAGCCTCGGGCCTCGATGCCGGCGACCGCGTCCACCCTGGGCTGCCCGTCGCCGTCCCGGCCCGCTGCGGCCAGCGCCGCCACCGCGAGCGAGAACGTCCCCGGGTCGGCGAGCAGCGGCGTGATGTCCTTGAAGACGACCCCCGGCTCGGGCCACCCCGGCACGTCACGGACCCGGGCGGCCAGCCGGTCGAGCTGCCAGGCAGACAGCGGTACGGGCCGCACGTCGGTCATCGGCGGCCGGGCGGCCGTCCGCCGCGCCGCTGCGCGCGGGTGCTGCGCTGCGGCTGGTGGCGCTCTCCCGTCTCACCCACCTCGCGCCGGCCGGTGGCCGGTGCGACCGGTGCCGTCTCCGCGGCGGACACCGCTGCCACGGCGACCGCGCCCCGGCGGGCCCGCACCCGGCGGGTGAGCGCCTGGAGCGTCGGTTCCCTCTCCTTCAGGTCGGCCAGCAGCGGGGTCGCGATGAAGATCGAGGAGTACGTTCCCACGGCGACACCGATGAAGAGGGCCAGGGCCAGGTCCTTCAGGGTGCCGGCGCCCAGCAGGCCGGCGCCCACGAAGAGGATCGCGCCGATCGGCAGGAGGGCGATCACCGACGTGTTGACCGACCGCACCAAGGTCTGGTTGACCGCGAGGTTGGCGGCCTCGGAGTAGGTGAATCGGTTCTGGGCCGTGATGCCCTTGGTGTTCTCGCGCACCTTGTCGAACACCACCACCGTGTCGTAGAGCGAGTAGCCCAGGATGGTGATGAAGCCGATCACCGTGGCGGGCGTGATGGCGAAGCCGACCAGCGCGTAGATCCCGACCGTGGCCACGATGTCGTGGAACAGCGCGGCGATCGCCGCGATCGCCATCTTCCACTCGAAGGCGACGGACAGGAAGAGGATCACGCCGCCCAGGAAGAGGAGGAGGCCGAGCGCGGCCGTGCGGGTGATCTCCTCACCCCAGGACGGGCCCACCACCTGCACGGCCACGTCGTCCGTCGGCACGCCGAGCTCCGTCGCCACGGCATCCCTGACCCGGGTGGACTCCTCCGTCGTGAGCTCCCCCGTCTGCACGCGGATTCGGTCCTCCCCGACGGCGGTCACGATCGGCTCGGCGGCCCCAGGCATGCCGGTGTCGATGACGGCGCCCCGGACCTCGGTCACCGTGGAGGCGTCGACCCCCGGTGCCGGCGCGGTGATCTCGGACCCGCCGGTGAACTCGATCCCGAGGGTGAGCCCGCGCAACAGGATCGCGAGCAGGGCGACCACGAGAAGCCCGGCGGAGATCGCGTACCACCGGCGGGAGTGCCCGACGATGTCGAACGAGAGCTCCCCGGTGTAGAGCCGGTTGGCGATCGGGGCCCGCTTCGTCGTCTCCGTCGTGGTCATCATCGCAAGGCCTCCTCGGTCGTCGTGCCGGCACGGTCTCGTGGCGCCGGCGCGGCCCGGCCGGATCGGCGGGGTGCCGCCGCGCGCTCCGCCGCCAGGCCGGAGAACCGGTGACCCTCACCGAAGAAGCGGCTGCGCGCGAGCAGGGTGAGCAGCGGCTTGGTGAAGAGGAAGACGACGAAGACGTCGATCAGCGTGGTGAGCCCGAGCGTGAAGGCGAAGCCCCGGACGTTGCCGACGGAGAACGTGTAGAGGAAGAAGGCCGCGAGCAGGGACACCGCGTCACTGGCAAGGATGGTGCGCCGGGCGCGGACCCACCCGGTCTCGACCGCCATCCGGATGCTGCGGCCGTCGCGCACGTCGTCGCGGACCCGTTCGAAGTAGACGACGAAGGAGTCCGCGGTGATGCCGATGGCCACGATCAGGCCGGCGATGCCGGCCAGGGTCAGGGTGAAGCCGATCCACTCCCCCAGCAGGACCACGAGGCCGTAGGCGAAGGCGCCTGCCACCGCAAGGCTGGCGATGACCACCGTGCCCAGGGCCCGGTAGTACAGCAGGCCGTACAGGGACACGAGGAGCAGGCCGAGAGCGCCGGCGAGCAGCCCCGCCTCGAGCTGCTCGCTGCCGAGCGTGGGCGACACCGTCGTGACCTCGCTGGTCTCGAACGAGAGCGGCAGCGCTCCGTAGCTCAGGACCGTCGCGAGGCGCTGGGCCTCCTGCTGGGTGAACTGGCCCTCGATGACCGCCTGCCCGCCGGGGATCGGCTCGTTGACCGTCGGGTAGGACACCACTCGGCCGTCCAGCACGATGGCGAACGCGTTCTGGGGGAACTGCTGCCCGGCCAGTCGCTGGGTCGACTCGTAGAACTTGTCCGCCCCCTCGCTGGTGAAGTCGAGGCTGACGACGAAGCCGAGACCCGCCTGCGGGATCTCGGCGGTGGCCCGCCCGATGTCCGTGCCGACCACGTCCGCCGGAGCGAGCAGGAAGCGTGTGGTGCCGTCCTGGTCGCACGTGACCAGCGGGTCCTCGGGGGCGTCGGTGGCCGCCACCTCGACCTGCGAGCAGTCGAAGGCCTGGAGCTGCGCGAGTCCCTCGGGGGTCGGCTGCCCGTCGGCGACGAGCGCTCCCTCGGTGGCGGGTTGCTCCGTCGCGGGTTGCTCGGCCGGCGGCGCCTCGGCCGCCGGGGTCTCCACGGGAGCGGCCGTCTCCTGTGCGGTCAGCCCGCTCGTCACGGCGCGTTGGCCGACCGCCTCCGTCGGCGCGGCGGTCGGCTGGTCCGTGGGCGCCGTCGGCTCCCCGGTCCCCTCCGGCGCCGGTGTCGCCTCGGGAGTGGGTGACTCCTGGGGCGACGCGCCCGGCACCACGGCCAGGACCGGACGGAAGCGGAGCTCCGCCGTCTGGCCGACGATCTGGACCAACTCGTCCTCGCCGACCCCCGGGACGGCGACGATGACGTTGTTGCTGCCCTGCGTCGACACCTCGGCCTCGGCCACCCCGCTGCCGTTGACCCGGTCCCGGATGATCTCGACGGCCTGGTCGATGCTGTCCGGCGAGGGGTCCGATCCGTCGGGAGTGCTGGCGGTCAGCGTGATGCTGGTTCCCCCCCGCAGGTCGAGACCCAGCCGGGGCAACCACAGGTCCTGCACGGCCAGCAGGCCGTACACCAGCGCGAGCGCAGCGACGATGACGGCGAGCGAGCGCCAGGGTCGGGGCGCGTTGGTCGAGGCCACGTGGGTCGTTCTCCTCATCTTGCCGCGGGCTGCGGGACGGTGGTCGCGTGGCGCGCGGTCGGCTCCGGTGGGTCAGTCGACGGGGGTCGCGGTCACGGCCGGCCGCCGGGCGGCTCGTCCTCGCGGCGCGGCTGCGTCACGTCCTCCGCGACATCCGGCGAGGTCTCGTCGTCGGCCCCGACCTCGAGCGCCGCCGGGTCGTCGACCACCCGGACCACGGCCTGTCGCGCGTACCGGCTGAGCACACCCGGCGCCACCTCGAGCACCACGTGGTCGTCCTCCACCACCGCGACGGTGGCGTACAAGCCGGAGCCGGTCATCACCTGCTGGCCGGGGGCGAGGGAGCCCTGCACGCGGGACAGTTCACGCGCGCGGTTGCGCTGCGGCCGGATGATGAACAGCCAGAACACGACGACGACGAGGACCAGGGGCAGCAGCTCCATGAACGGTGACGGTTCCCTTCAGGCGACGCCGGACGGGCGCGCCACGGCGCAGCGCCGCCGGACGACGGACGCCCGGGCATTCTAGACCCGCCTTCGTCCCGACACTCACCCGCCGGAGTCCGCCTCCGGCGGCTCCCGGTCGGCGGAGAAGAGGTCGGGCGCCGCTGGGAAGGCGCGGCCGGACGGCACGGAGAGGCCCAGGTGCTTCCACGCGGCCGGCATGGCGACCCGCCCCCGGGGCGTGCGCGCGACCAGTCCCGCGCGGACCAGGAAGGGCTCGGCGACCTCCTCGACGGTCTCCCGCTCCTCTCCCACGGCCACCGCGACGGTGGAGAGCCCGACCGGTCCCCCGCCGAAGCGCCGGCACAGGGCGTCGAGCACGGCCCGGTCCAACCGGTCCAGACCCAGGTCGTCGACCTCGAACACCTCCAGGGCCGCCCGCGCCACCGGACCGGTCACGACCCGGTCGGCGCGCACCTCGGCGAAGTCCCGGACCCGTCGCAGCAGTCGGTTGGCGATCCTCGGGGTGCCACGTGACCGGCCGGCGATCTCACGGGCACCGTCGCTCCGCAGGTCGACGCCGAGCAGTCCCGACGACCGTGCGAGCACCTGCTCCAGCTCGTGCGGCTCGTAGAGGTCGAGGAGCCCGGTGAAGCCGAACCGGTCACGCAACGGCCCGGGCAGCAGCCCGGTCCGCGTCGTCGCCCCGACCAGGGTGAAGGGCGGCAGGTCGAGCGGGATCGCTGTCGCCCCGGGGCCCTTGCCCACCACGACGTCGACCCGGAAGTCCTCCATCGCGGTGTAGAGCATCTCCTCGGCTGGCCTGGCCATCCGGTGGACCTCGTCGAAGAAGAGCACGTCGCCTTCGGTCAATGCCGACAGGATCGCGGCGAGGTCTCCCGCGTGCTGGACGGCCGGGCCGCTGGTGAGGCGCAAGGGCGCGCCCATCTCCGCGGCCACGATCATCGCGAGCGTGGTCTTGCCCAGGCCTGGGGGTCCGGACAGCAGGACGTGGTCGGCCACACCGCCCCGGCCGCGGGCCGCCTCCAGGACCAGCGACAGCTGCTCGCGGACCCGTTCCTGGCCGACGAACTCGGCCAGGGAGCGGGGTCGCAGCGCGGCCTCGACCGCGCGCTCGTCGAGGTCGGCGCCGGTCTCGACCAGCCGGGGCTCACCGGTGCTCACGTGCGGCTCAGGGTCCGGAGGGCGGCCTTGAGCAGGCCGGGGACGTCGGCAGCCGGTGTGCCGTCAGCGGAGGCCGCCAGCGGCGCCACTGCCTCGACCGCGTCGTCGGCCTCACGCCCGGACCAGCCCAGGCCCAGCAGCGCGGCGTGGACCTGGGCCCGCCACCCGTCGAGCGCGGCCGTCACCACCGGGGGCCCCGCCGACCGGCCGGACCCGATCGGTGGCCCGAGGCGGTCCCGCAGCTCCAGCACGATCCGCTGAGCGCCCTTGCGACCGATCCCGGGCACCCTGGTCAGCGCGCCCAGGTCCTCGGCGGCCACCGCGCGGCGGAGGTCGTCGGGCCCGTGCACGGCCAGCATCGCCTGGGCCAGGCGCGGCCCGATGCCGCTGGCCGTCTGCAGGAGCTCGAAGACGGCGCGCTCGTCGTCGTCGGCGAACCCGTAGAGGGTCAGGGAGTCCTCCCGGACGACGAGACTGGTGGCCAGCTGGGCGTCGGCCCCGGCCCGCAGACCGGCGAGCGTGGCCGGGGTGCACTGCACCGCGAGGCCCACCCCACCGAGGTCGACGACGGCCTGCTCCGGCCCGACGGTCGCCACCCGGCCCCTGACGAAGCTGATCACGACCCCCGTCCTCCCCCGGCGGCAGCCGCTGCGACCGCGAGTCGCTGCTGGGCGCCGCCCCGCCACAGGTGGCAGATCGCCAGCCCGAGGGCGTCGGCCGCATCGGCGGGCCGGGGCGGGGTCGGCAGGCGCAGGATCCGGGTCACCATCGCCGCCACCTGGCTCTTGCCGGCCCGCCCGTTGCCGGTGACCGCGGCCTTGACCTCGCTGGGGGTATGAAGGGCCAGCGGGAGGCCGCGCCGAGCGGCGACGAGGACCGCCACACCGCTGGCCTGGGCGGTGCCCATGACCGTACGGACGTTGAGCTGGCTGAAGACCCGCTCGACCGCCACGGCGTCGGGGCGGCAGCGGTCCACCCACGCCTCCAACTCGTGCTCGAGGACGACGAGCCGCTCGCCGAGCGCCGCCCCGGCGGGCGTGCGCACCACCCCGACGTCGACGAGCGCCGGCGGCCTGCCCGGCCCTCCGTCGACCACGCCCAGCCCGCAGCGGGTCAGGCCGGGGTCGATCCCGAGCACGCGCACCCGACCACTCCCTCGTCCGCCCGTGCGAACACCTGTTCGCACCTGCTCGACGTTACCCGCTCCGCGGGTCAGGGCCGGCGCGACGCGCCCGGGGTCACGGCTCCCTGTCGAGCAGATCCCGCTCGGAGATGTAGTCCTCGCCGTGCTCCTCCGGCGGCAGCATGGCCTCGCCCGGTGCTCCGCGGTGTTCGGCACCAGCGACGCCACCGTGCCCGGCGCCGGTGGCCGGTCCCGGGCGCCGCTCGCTGCCGCGCTTCTGGCCGGTCTGGCGCTGCTGGCCCCGGTGCGCCCCCGGCGCGTTCGTCCGTCGCTCGCTCATCCCACCATCATCCTCGGCCCGTCTCGGTTCTGCGCCCTCAGGCGAACTCGCCGCCGACGAGGGCGCCGAGCGTGAGGAACCCGCACGTGATGAGGAAGAGGATGCCGAGGAGGGGCAGCACGAACCGGACGTACTTGTCGTAGCCCACCCTGGCCAGCGCCAGGCCACCCATCACCACGGCGGACGTGGGGGTCACGAGGTTCACGATCCCGGAGGCGGACTGGTAGGCGGTCACAACCAGCGAGCGGCTGACCCCGGCGAAGTCCCCGAGCGGGGCAAGGATCGGCATCGCCAGGGTCGCGTGTCCCGAGGAGGACGGGACCAGGAACGCCAGCGGGATGTTGACGATGTACATCAGCACCGCGAACACCGCCGACGACGTGTTGGAGACCGCGGTCTCCAGGGAGTTGAGGATCGTGTCGGTGATGTCGGCGTTGTTCATGATGACCGTCACGCCGCGGGCGATGGCGATGATGAGGGCGGCACCGATGAAGTCGCCTGCTCCCTGGACGAGGCCGTCGCTGATGCCCTTCTCCCCCAGCCCGCCGATCAGCCCGATCAGGATGGCGGCGGCGAGGAACAGGGCGGCCAGCTCGGGGAAGTACCAGTCCAGCTGCCAGGCGTACGGGTCGGCGCCGCTCCCCTGGATGACACTCGCCCACGGGATCACCGAGAACACCATGAGGGCGAACGTCAGCCCGAACACCCAGATCACGGCGCGCTGCTTCGCGGACATGGTCGGGACCTCGCCGACCGACCTGCCGACCATCTCGCGGTCTCCCGGCAGGTAGCCCACGAGGGAACGCTCCGGGACCTTGTGCACCCTGCGGGCGTAGCGCGTGACGAAGACGACGGCCACGGCGGTCAGCCCGACCCACATCAGCAGGCGGAGCGGGAACCCGTCGCCGACGGAGATCTCCGCAGCGTCCGAGGCCACGCCCGTCGCGAACGGGTTGACCGTGGACGCGAGGGTCCCCACGCCGGCACCGATCATGATCGTCGCGGCTGCGGTGAGCCGGTCGTAGCCCAGGCTCAGCATCAGGGGGACGACGAGGCCGTAGAAGCCGAGCGTCTCCTCCGCCATGCCGTACGTCGTCCCGCCGAGCGAGAAGACGACCATCAGCACGACGATGAGGAGGAGGCTCCGGTCGCGGAGGCGGTGCGACAGGCGGGCGATGCCCACGTCCAGCGCGCCGGTGCGGATCGTCATGGTGATGAACGCCCCGATGGCGAGGACGAAGAAGAACACGGCGACGGCACCGAAGATCTCGCCCGCCTCGTAGGGCCCGATGAAGCCGGTCTCGCCGCTCTCCACGCCGTACAGACCGTTCACCGGGGCCAGGAAGAGCTCGTAGAGGCGATCCGCGCGAGAGAGCTCGGAGTCGACCTGCTCGTAGCTGCCCGGGACCGGGCGCCCGTCCTCGCCGACCAGGTAGCGGCCGGCGGGGATCACGAAGGCCAGCAGCCACACCACGATCGTGACGAAGAAGAGGATCGTGAAGGCGCTCGGGAACCGGAAGCCCTTCCGTTCCTCCTCGGTGGTCACCGGCTGATCGGTCTCGGTGGACATCGCGGACCCTCCTCCGACGCGCGGCGGCCCGCGGCGCTGCAGGCCGACTCCGTTGTCCCACGGCTCGTGACGTCCCGCCAGGGTCCGCCGTCCGACGTCCGGAATGTCGGGGACTAGGTCCCGGACCTACCGGGACTTCCGTCTCGTGACCACACGGTCGACCGTTGGTGGGCTCACGAGGGGATGGCGCACTCACCGGCGGTGGGGCAGGCTGCGTTCGAGGGCGCGGGGACGCGCGCCGTGCCAGGAGGGAGAGCAGCCATGACCAGGTTCCACGTGGACTCGGAGGTGGGGCGGCTGCACCAGGTGATCCTCCACCGCCCGGGACTCGAGCTGGCCCGGCTCACCCCGAGCAACATGGACGACCTGCTCTTCGACGACGTCCTGTGGCCCAAGGCCGCCCGCAGCGAGCACGACGCCTTCGCGGACAGCCTGACCGAGCGGGGCGTCAAGGTCTTCCTCTTCCACGAGCTCCTCCAGGAGACCCTCGAGGTCAAGGAGGCCCGGGAGTTCATCGCCGAGCGGGTGGTCAACCGCTACACGACCGGCAGCACGCTGGTGAAGCCGCTCCGGGACTTCTTCATGGAGGTCGACTCCGAGAACCTCGCGCAGTTCATGATCGGCGGCATCGTGCCCAGCGACCTCCCCCGCGACCTGCCGAGGAGCCTGCGGCAGGTGTCGCTCACCGAGGAGGACTTCGTCCTCCCGCCGCTGCCCAACCACCTCTTCACGCGGGACACGTCGTGCTGGGTGTACGACGGCGTGTCGATCAACCCGATGGCCAAGCCGGCCCGGCAGCGCGAGACGGTCCACTACCACGCCATCTACCGGTGGCACCCGATGTTCGCCCACGGTGACTTCAACGTCTGGTACGGCGACGACCCCGACGTCCACCGCGAGCCCGCCACCGTCGAGGGGGGCGACGTGCTCGTCATCGGCAGGGGCACCCTGCTCGTCGGGATGAGCGAGCGCACGACGGCCATGGGCATCGAGAACCTCGGCCACACGCTCCTCAACGGCGGGGGCGCCGAACGGATCATCGTGCTCGAGCTTCCCAAGCGCCGGGCGTTCATGCACCTGGACACGGTCATGACGATGGTCGACCGCGACAAGTTCACGGTCTACC
The DNA here is from genome assembly GCA_035761805.1 of Jiangellales bacterium. Lineage (GTDB taxonomy): Bacteria > Actinomycetota > Actinomycetes > Jiangellales > Jiangellaceae > DASTQL01. The sequence continues at coordinate 13,393 of DASTQL010000064.1, forward strand.
CCTTCCTGTCCCAGGACCTGCGGGTCTTCGTGGTGGAGCAGACCGACGACGACCCGGAGACCCTCGAGGTGCGTGAGGTCGACAGCCTGTTCGACACCATCGCCGAGTCCATCGGCGTGGACAGGATCGAGGTCCTCACTCCCGACACCGACATCCGCCAGGCCGAGCGGGAGCAGTGGGACGACGGCAGCAACGTCCTCGCCCTGGAGCCCGGCGTCGTCTTCGCCTACGAGCGCAACGTCGTGACCAACACGATGTTGCGCAAGCACGGGGTCGAGGTCATCACGCTCCGGGGCAACGAGCTCGGCCGCGGGCGCGGGGGGCCTCGTTGCATGAGCTGCCCCGTCGTCCGCGACCCCGTCGACTGAGGAGGCCTCCTTGCCCGTCAACCTCCGGCACCGCAACTTCCTCAAGGAGCTGGACTTCACCCCGCAGGAGTGGAAGTTCCTCCTCGGTCTGTCGGCCGACCTCAAGGCGGCGAAGTACGCCGGCACGGAGCGGCAACGCCTGCGCGGCAAGAACGTCGCGCTCATCTTCGAGAAGACCTCGACGCGCACCCGGTGCGCCTTCGAGGTCGCCGCCTACGACCAGGGGGCCGGTGTGACCTACCTGGACCCGAGCGGCTCCCAGATCGGGCACAAGGAGTCCATGGCGGACACCGCCCGCGTGCTCGGGCGTTACTACGACGGAATCGAGTACCGCGGATCGGCCCAGTCCAACGTCGAGACCCTCGGCGATCACGCGGGTGTGCCGGTGTGGAACGGCCTCACCGACGAGTGGCACCCCACGCAGATGCTCTGCGACATGCTCACCATGCGGGAGCACTCCCCCAAGCACGACGAGGAGATCGCCTTCGCCTACTGCGGCGACACCCGCAACAACATGGGCAACTCCCTGCTGGTCACCGGGGCGATGATGGGCATGGACGTACGCATGGTCGCCCCGCAGGCGCTGTGGAACGAGGACGAGGTCATCCACGCGGCGAAGGAGATCGCCGGCCGCACGGGTGCCCGCATCACCCACACCGAGGACGTCGAGGAGGGCGTCCGTGGCGTCGACTACCTCTACACCGACGTCTGGGTGTCGATGGGCGAGCCCAAGGAGGTGTGGGACGAGCGGGTGCGGCTGCTCAGGCCGTACCAGGTGAACATGGTCATGGTGCGTGCGACGGGCAACCCCGGTGTCAGGTTCATGCACTGCCTGCCCGCCTTCCACGACGACAAGACGGTGGTGGGCAAGGACATCGCCGAGAAGACCGGCATGGACGACGGTCTCGAGGTCAGCCACGAGGTGTTCGAGTCGCCGCACTCGATCGTCTTCGACCAGGCGGAGAACCGCATGCACACCATCAAGGCGGTCATGGTCGCCACCCTGGGGGACTGACCGGTGCGCATCGTCGCCGCCCTTGGCGGCAACGCGCTGCTGGCCCGGGGGCAGAAGCCTGACGCCGACGTCCAGGAGGCCAACGTCGCCCGGGCGGTCGCGGCCCTGGTCCCCCTGGCGGGGGAGCACGAGGTCGTCCTGACGCACGGCAACGGGCCGCAGGTCGGCGTGCTCGCGATGCAGAGCGCCTCGGACCCCAACCTCACGACGCCGTACCCCTTCGACGTCCTCGGTGCGCAGACCCAGGGGATGATCGGCTACTGGCTGCTGCAGGCGCTGCAGAACTCCATGCCCGGTCGTCAGGTCGCGGCCATCATCAACCAGACGCTCGTGCTGGCCGCCGACCCCGCGTTCGACGACCCCACCAAGTTCGTGGGCGAGGTGATGGACGAGGCGGAGGCTCACCGGATCGCCGCCGAGCGGGGCTGGACGGTCCGGCAGGACGGGGACCACTGGCGGCGGGTCGTGGGCTCGCCGCACCCCCAGCGCGTGGTCGAGACCAGGCTGATCCGCCTGCTGCTCTCCAGCGGTGCGGTCGTCGTGTGCGCGGGCGGTGGCGGGGTGCCGGTGATCCGCAACGAGCAGGGGCACCTCCAGGGCGTGGAGGCCGTCGTCGACAAGGACCTCACGGCTGCCGTCCTGGCCGAGGCCCTGGAGGCCGACGCCCTGCTGATCCTCACCGACACCCCGTACGTGATGCGCGACTTCGGCACGCCCGAGCAGGCACCCATCACCCGGGCCACGCCGGCGGCGATGCGTCGCCTGGAGTTCCCCGCGGGGTCGATGGGACCGAAGGTCGAGGCAGTGTGCCGGTTCGTGGAGCTGACCGGCGACATGGCGGCGATCGGCCGGCTGGACGAAGCCCCCGCGATCCTCGCCGGCACCGCCGGCACGATCATCACCCCCGGGGGCGACTACGGCGGCCCCAACGACCTCCGCCCGTTGGTGTGACCCGGGCCCCGATTGACCACGTTCACCACCCTCGCGGGGCCATCACGAGGCGTCCGCACCTGGTGATGGCACCAGCACCCTCGTGATGGCCAGGAGCGATTCGCCAGAGCGTCAGCCGACGGCCTCCATCACCTCGTCGGAGACGTCGTAGTTGGCGTAGACGTTCTGCACGTCGTCGCTGTCCTCGAGCGCCTCGACGAGGCGGAAGATCTTGCGGGCCCCCTCCTCGTCCAGGGGGACGCTGACGGAGGGGACGAAGGAGGACTCGGCCGACTCGTAGTCGAGCCCTGCGGCCTGGACGGCTCGTCGGACCTGGACCAGGTCCGAGGCCTCGCTGACGACCTCGAAGGACTCGCCGAGGTCGTCGACCTCCTCCGCCCCGGCCTCGAGCACCACCTCGAGCACGTCGTCCTCGGTGAGCTCGCGGCCCTCCTGCTGCTTGGGCAGCACGACCACACCCTTGCGGTCGAACAGGTAGGACACCGAGTTGGGGTCGGCCATCGAGCCACCGTTGCGGGTCATCGCAACCCGGACCTCGGAGGCCGCCCGATTGCGGTTGTCGGTCAGGCACTCGACCAGGATCGCGACGCCGTGGGGCCCGTAGCCTTCGTACATGATCGTCTGGTACTCGGCTCCGCCGGCCTCCGCCCCCGACCCGCGCTTGACGGCGCGGTCGATGTTGTCGTTTGGGACGGAGGACTTCTTGGCCTTCTGGATGGCGTCGTAGAGCGTGGGGTTGCCGGCCGGGTCGCCCCCGCCGGTCCGGGCGGCCACCTCGATGTTCTTGATCAGCTTGGCGAAGAGCTTGCCGCGCCGCGCGTCGACCACGGCCTTCTTGTGCTTGGTGGTCGCCCACTTGGAGTGGCCGGACATCCGAGATCTCTCCTTGTCGCCCTGGTGTGGGGTCTACCCGACGGCTCGCACCAGCTCGACGAAGAGCCGGTGCACCCGGGTGTCGCCGGTCAGCTCCGGGTGGAACGAGGTGGCCAGCAGGCCGCCCTGCCGCACCGCGACGATCCTATCGGCGGCCGGGCCGGTGGCGACCCGCGCGAGCACCTCCACGTCGGCGCCGACCTTCTCGACCCACGGGGCACGGATGAAGACCGCTCGCAGGGCCGGCCCCGCGCCCAGCACCGGGAAGTCGAGGTCGGCCTCGAAGGAGTCGACCTGCCGCCCGAACGCGTTGCGCCGCACCACCACGTCCAGACCACCGACCGTCTCCTGCCCCGCCACCCCGCCCTCGAGGTTGTCCGCCAGCATGATCATCCCTGCGCACGAGCCGTACGCCGGCAGGCCGGCCCGGACCGCGCACCGCAGCGGCTCCAGCAGGTCGTTGGCCACGGCGAGACGCCACATGGTCGTGGACTCCCCGCCCGGCAGGACCAGACCGTCGACGCCGGCGAGCTCCCGAGCGGTGCGCACCGCACGGGTGCGGGCACCGACCGCTTCGAGGGCGCGCCGGTGCTCGCGTACGTCGCCCTGCAGGGCGAGGACGCCGACGAGAGGAGGCGAGGTCACCGCTCCAGGGTACGGGCCGGCCGCGCGCGGGCCACGGCCGTGACCCTCCGCCGCCTCACCAGCCGCGCTCGGCCAGCCGGTGCGGTGCGGGCAGCTCTTCGACGTTGATGCCCACCATGGCCGCACCGAGGCCGCGGGACACCTTGGCGAGGACGTCCGGGTTGTCGAAGTGCATGGTCGCCTGGACGATGGCGGCCGCCCGGCGGGCGGGGTCGCCGGACTTGAAGATGCCCGAGCCGACGAAGACGCCGTCGGCACCCAGCTGCATCATCATCGCGGCATCGGCCGGCGTCGCGATCCCACCGGCGGTGAAGAGGACGACGGGCAGCGAGCCACGCTCGGCCACCTCGCGGACCAGCTCGTAGGGGGCCTGCAGCTCCTTGGCGGCCACGTAGAGCTCGTCCGGGCTCATCGACGAGAGCCGGCGCAGCTCCGCGCGGATCGTCCGCATGTGCGTGACCGCGTTGGACACGTCGCCCGTGCCCGCCTCGCCCTTCGACCGGATCATCGCCGCCCCCTCGGCGAGGCGGCGCAGGGCCTCCCCGAGGTTGGTGGCCCCGCACACGAAGGGGACGGTGAACTGCCACTTGTCGATGTGGTGGGAGTAGTCGGCGGGGCTGAGCACCTCCGACTCGTCGACGTAGTCGACCCCCAGCGCCTGGAGGACCTGCGCCTCGACGAAGTGCCCGATCCGCGCCTTGGCCATCACGGGGACGGAGACGGCCTCGATGATCCGCTCGATCATGTCCGGGTCGGACATCCGGGACACGCCGCCCTGGGCACGGATGTCTGCGGGGACGCGCTCGAGCGCCATCACGGCGACGGCCCCGGCGTCCTCGGCGATCCGTGCCTGCTCAGGCGTGACCACGTCCATGATCACACCACCCTTGAGCATCTCCGCCATGCCGCGCTTGACCCGGGCCGTGCCTGTCGTGGCTCCCCCCTCCGGGGGCCTGGTGGTGGAGGTGGTCGGGTTGTCGGGCACGGAGGACCTCACGAGCATCGCTGACGGCGTGGACTCCTCCATGGTAGGCGTGCGTGAGGTCACCGGAGCCCTGGCGGCGGCGAGTCGTCCAACTCGACGGTCTCGGGCCAGCCGGCCCGGCCCGCCAGGCCCAGCCGCCGCACGACGACCTTGCGCCGGAGCCGCCGGGTGGTCCGTACGGCGTCGTTGTGGAACCGCCGCGCGTGCTCCACCCTCCGGCAGGCAGCGGCCAGCTCGTCCAGCAACGGCCCCGCGCCAGGCCGGTCCCGCAGCCGCCGGACGTGGTCGGGGTCACCCAGCGCCAGGCCCAGTGCGGCGGTGAGGTCGCTCTCGGCCTGCTCCCGGCCGTCTTCGTCGACCGCCCGGGCGTGGTGGGCCGCGTCGGCCACGACCAGCGAGCTCGCCGGGTCGAGCAGGCCACTGGTCGCGAGCTCGAGGGCCGCCCCCGAGCGCCGGAGCAGCTGTGCGTCGAGCACGGCACGCGCGGCCTCTACGCGGTTGTGCATGCGGTCGACCCGGCTGGCGGTCCAGGTGAGGTACACGGTCGCGAGGACCGCCACCAGGACCGCGACGAGCAACCACTCCACGAACGGCGGCACTCCCGCTCCTCAGCCAGGGGGCCGGGAGGAGCGGGCTGCGGCCGGCCGGCGGCCGGCCGCAGCCGCCATCTCGTAGACGGCGAGGACGTCGTCGGCCACGGTCGACCAGTCGTAGCGACGCACGGCGACGGCAGCGACCTCGCTGAGCCGACGGCGGCGGGCCGGGTCGTCGAGCAGCTCGGCCAGTCCAGCGGCAAGGGCCGGGGCGTCACCGGACGGCACGAGGACGCCCAGCCGGCCCTCGTCGAGGACGGCACGGAAGGCGGCCAGGTCGCTGGCGAGGACCGGTGTGCCCGCGGCCATGGCCTCGGCGAGGACGATGCCGAACGACTCCCCGCCGGTGTGCGGCGCCACATAGACGTCACTGGACGTCAGCATGGCCGCCTTGTCCGCCTCGGACACCCCGCCCAGGAACGTCACCGACGACCGGACGTCCGCATGCATCCTCGCGCGATGCTCCTGGACGTCACCCCGGCCGGCGACGAGAAGCCGGGTGCCGGGGCGTCCCCGTACGAGCGCCGTCCACGCCTCGAGCAGGACCGGGAGGCCCTTGCGCGGCTCGTCCAGCCGTCCGAGGAAGCACGCCGTTCCCTCGGCGCCGCGCCACTCGGGGCGCGGCTCGGCCGTGGCGAAGGTGTCGACGTACAGGCCGTTGGGGATCAGCACGGGGTCGCCGCCGAAGTGCTGGACCAGGGTGGTCCGCGCCTCCTCGCTCACCGCCACCCGCGCCGTGATCTTCTCCATCGCGGGCTGGAGGATCCCGTAGGCCGCGTTCAGCGCCCGGGACCGCGACATCGAGGTGTGGAACGTTGCGACCACCGGCATCGTGGCCCACCACACCGCGAGCAGGGACAGGCTGGGGGTTGCCGGTTCGTGCACGTGCACGACGTCGAACCCGCCGTCGCCGAGCCAGCGCCGGACCCGGGTCGCCGACAGGGGCCCGAAGGTGAGCCTGGCCACCGAGCCGTTGTAACGAACGGGCACCGCGCGGCCGGCGCCGACGACGTAGGGCGGGACGGGGGTGTCGTCGTCGGCTGGTGCCAGGACCGACACCGTGTGCCCGCGCCGTTGCAGCTCCTCGGCCAGGTCCCGCACGTGCACCTGCACCCCCCCGGGGACGTCCCAGGAGTACGGACAGACGATGCCGATCCTCACCGGTGGATCCCGACGCCCGGGGGTCGCCGCTGGTCGAGATCGGCCGAGAACACGGTCTGGAGCATGTGCCAGTCCTGCGGGGTCGAGCGGATGCCCGCCGAGAACACGTCGGCCAGCCGTTGCGTCATGGCCGTGTGCCGGGGGCGACCGGTGCCGTCCGCCGGTGGCGGGACCTCCTCGTGGAACCAGATGACGAGACGATGGTCGGGGGCGTCGCCCTCGTACGCGAGCGTCACCGGAAGCAGCGCGGCGCCGGTCCGTAGGGCCAGCGCGGCGGGACCGGGAGGCAGCCGGGCGGGCTCCCCCAGGAGCTCCACCTCCACGCCTCGGGAGGTGAGGTCGCGGTCGGCGAGCAGGGGCACCAGACGGGGCTCCCGGAGCCGCCGGACGAGCGCGCCGAAGACCTCCTCGCGACCTCCGGTGAGGGGCAGGACCTCCATGCCCAGACCGGTCCGGTAGGCGACGAAGCGGTCGTACAGCCGCTCCGGACGCAGCCGCTCCGCGACGGTGGTCACGGGCACGCCCGTGAGACAGGCCCACGCACCCGCGTGGTCCCAGTTGGCCATGTGCGGGAGCGCCGCGACCACGCCGCGACCGCTCGCCAGATTGTCACGGAGCCGGTGCTCTCCCTCGACCCGGACGCGTGAGACGACCCGCTCCCGGTCCCAGTCCGGCAGGCGGAAGGCGTCGCACCAGTAGCGGAAGTAGGAGCGCATGCCAGCACGCGACGCCTCCCTGATCTCGGTCGACCCTGCGGGTACGTCCAACGCTCGCGCCAGGTTGGCCTCCAGCCGGAGCACCCCGTGGCCCTTCCGCCGCCAGGCGGCGTCGGCGAGCCGGTCGAAGGACGCGTAGGCGGCCCGCTCCGGGAGCCGCCGCACGGTCGACCAGCCACCGCCGTAGCCGAGCACGGCGAGCTGCTCACGGACACCTGCCGCCACGGGTGTGCTCACGACGGGTGGGGCAACGCCTGGCGGCGCACCTCGAGGACCCGCTGGCCGACGGTCCAGGCGCTCGCGGCGGCGAGCAGCCAGAGGACGACCTCCAGCACCTGGACCGGGAGGTCGAGGAGCCCGACCAGCCCCACGGTGAGCAGGACGGCGACGAGCCGGTCGGCGCGCTCGGCGACGCCGACGTCGGCGGTCATGCCCAGGCCCTCGGCCCGCGCCTTCGTGTACGGGACGATGGCACCGAGCGCCAGGCAGGCCAGCGCCAGCGCCGCCAGGCGCAGGTCGTCGCCCGACCCGGCGAACCACAGCACCAGGCCCCCGAACACCGCGGCGTCGCCGAACCGGTCGAGGACGGAGTCGAGGAAGGCACCCCACGAGCTGGATCGCCCGGACAGCCGGGCCATGGTCCCGTCGAGCGTGTCCGCGAAGACGAACGCCGTGATGACCAGGGTGCCGGCGAGGAACTCGCCGCGCGGGTAGAAGCCCAGGGCACCGACGCACACCCCCACCGTGCCCACCACGGTGACCACGTCCGGGCTGATCCCGGCGCGGAGGAGCCCTCGGGCCACCGGCGTGAGGACCCGCGTCACAGCGGCGCGGGTGAAGCGGCTGAGCATGCGAACGGGGCCTTCGCTCGGGGTCCGGGGCGGCGCCATGCTAGCCGTGGCGAGCCCCAGGCCCTTGTGCCGTTCAGGGTCCGGGGTAAAGGCTGCCCTGGACCGGACAGGGCAAGGAGGCGAAGTCAGATGGCGGACAAGCAGGCGGGGCAGGCCGGAGCCGCGGGCAGGGCACCGGTGGCCGACCGGCCCGACGAGGTGCGCAACGTCGTGCTGGTGGGCCACACGGGCTCGGGCAAGACCACGCTGGTCGAGACCCTGCTGGCGGCGACCGGGACGATCCAGCGGCCCGGCCGCGTCGAGGAGGGCACGACGGTCAGCGACCACGACGAGGCGGAGATCCGTCAACAGCGCTCGGTGGGTCTCTCCCTCGCGCCGCTCCAGCACGAGGGCACGAAGGTCAACCTGCTGGACACCCCGGGGTACGCCGACTTCGTCGGTGACCTGCGCGCCGGCCTCCGCGCCGCCGACTGCGCGCTCTTCGTCGTCTCCGCGGTGGACGGCATCGACGGGACAACACGCATGCTCTGGGAGGAGTGCGCCGCCGTCGCGATGCCGCGGGCCGTCGTTGTGACCAAGGCGGACCACGGGCGAGCGGACTGGGACGCCACGCTGACCGCCTGCCAGGAGGCGTTCGGTGAGCGGGTGCTCCCGCTCTACCTGCCGTTGCGCGACGACGGTGCCCCGCCGGGCGGGCTGCTGGCCCTGCTGAGCCAGCGCGTGGCGGACTACTCCGGCGGCGACCGCGTGGAGCGCGAGCCCGACGAGGCGGAGGCGGCCCGGATCGCGGAGGCCCGGGGTGTCCTGATCGAGGCAGTGATCGAGGAGTCCGAGGACGAGACACTCATGGACCGCTACCTCGGCGGGGAGGAGATCGACCTCGAGGTCCTGGTCGACGACCTCGAGAAGGCCGTCGCGAAGGCCACCTTCTTCCCGGTCCTGACGACAGCGGCACCCAACCCGCTCGGGACCGCCGAGCTGCTCGAGATCATGACCAGCGCGTTCCCCTCGCCGTACGAGCACCCGCTGCCGGAGGTGACGTCACTCGAGGGCAAGCCGCGCACCGGCCTGTCCTGCGACCCGGACGGGCCCCTGCTGGCCGAGGTCGTCAAGACCACCTCGGACCCGTACGTCGGGAGGATCAGCCTGGTCCGGGTGTTCTCCGGCACGCTGCGCCCGGATCTGACGGTGCACGTGTCGGGCCACTTCCTGGCCGACCGTGGGCACGAGGAGCACGACGAGGACGAGCGGATCGGCGCGCTCAGCGCGCCGCTCGGCCGTACCCAGCGCACGGTCGGACAGTGCGTGGCGGGCGACATCTGCGCGGTCGCCAAGCTGTCCCGCGCCGAGACCGGAGACACGCTCTCCGACAAGGACGACCCGCTGCTCATGCGGCCGTGGGCCATGCCGGAGCCGCTGCTCCCGGTGGCGATCGTCGCCCACGCCAAGGCCGACGAGGACAAGCTCTCGCAGGCTCTGCAGCGGCTCGGGGCCGAGGACCCCAGCCTCCGCCTGGAGAACAACTCCGAGACGCACCAGCTCGTGCTGTGGACGATGGGCGAGGCGCACGCCGACGTCCTCCTCGACCGGCTCCGCAACCGCTACGGCGTCGCCGTGGACCAGGTCGACCTCCGGGTCCCGCTGCGCGAGACCTTCTCGGGTCCCGCGAAGGGGCACGGCCGTCACGTCAAGCAGTCCGGCGGCCACGGCCAGTACGCCGTCTGCGACGTCGAGGTGGAGCCACTTCCCGAGGGGTCCGGCTTCGAGTTCCGCGACCGGGTCGTGGGCGGGGCCGTCCCGCGGCAGTTCATCCCGTCGGTGGAGAAGGGTGTGCGGGCGCAGATGGCTCGCGGCGTGGCGGCCGGGTACCCGGTGGTCGACATCAAGGTGACTCTGGTCGACGGCAAGGCGCACAGCGTGGACTCGTCCGACATGGCCTTCCAGACGGCGGGGTCCCTGGCGCTGCGCGACGCGGCGGACGCGTCCGGCGTGCAGCTGCTCGAGCCGGTCGACGAGATCGGGGTCCTGGTGAGCGACGACTATGTGGGCTCGGTCATGGGCGACCTGTCCTCCCGGCGTGGCCGCGTCCTGGGCACGGAGCCGGTGGGTGTCGGTCGCACGCTCGTGCGCGCCGAGGTGCCGCAGACCGAGATCGTCCGCTACGCCATCGACCTGCGGTCCCTGAGCCAGGGCACCGGGACGTTCACCAGGCAGTTCGCCCGGTACGAGCCGATGCCCGCCCACCTGGCGACCAAGGTCAAGGAGGCGGCGGCGTCGTCCTGATCGACGCCCACGGCGGCAGGGGTAGCGACTGGTCCAGGGCGGCCAGCGTCAGGAGGACGAGGGCGGAGGTCCAGGCCAGCGGGGCGACCGACACCGGCCCGTCGGGGGCCACCCGTTCCGGGAAGGACCCGATGCCGGTGCGGTGCGCGACCAGCCAGTCGAGGTGGTCGCGGGCCCGCCGGTGGTCGCCGGAGGCGGCGGCGGACAGGGCGAGCATCGCCGTCGACGGCGTCCACGCCTCGTCCAGGTCGTTCCAGTCCTCGCCGGGGCGCACTCCCCCGTGCGGGAGGGCGAGCGCGCGCTCGGCCGCGTGGACGGCCCTGCGCACCTCGGGCACCTCGGGTCCGAAGGGCGGGGTCAGGAAGGCGACGGCGCTGTCGAGACCGTCGGTGGGCGGCCGGGAGGGGTACCCGTGGTCGGCGAGCCGCCACGCCCGCTCCGACGCCGCGACCCGACGGTAGCCCGACGGTCCGAACTCCTGCTGCACGGCGGTGCCGAGGAAGTCGGCGACGCCTGCCCAGCGGGCCGCCGTCTCGTCCCGCCCCGTCGACCCGGCCAGGTCCGCCGCCGACCGCAGGCCGGCGAGGAGCGGAGCCGCGAGGCCGAGCGTGACCACCTCCTGGGGGACCTCCCAGTAGTCCTGCCCGGCCGGCGGGAGCCCGGTCCGACCGAGTGACTCGGCGGCGGCCTCCGCGGCGGCCCGGACGGTCGGCCACAGCGAGGCGAGGTCGCGGTCCGCTCCCGGTCGCCCACGCACCGTCTCGTACCAGGTCCAGGTGGCCCAGAGGAACCAGCCGTTGGCGTCGAGCTGGGTGCCGCGGTCGTCGGGGACGTCGCCGTCGAAGGTGTAGCGCGCCTGCCAGGTGCCGTCGCTCTCCTGGAGCTCACCCAGGCGCCGGAGCACCCGGAACGCGTCGCGACTGTGCCCGGTCACGGCGTAGGCGACCGCGACGAAGCTGGCGTCCCGCGGCCACACGTACCGCCAGTACGACCGCCAGGCGGCGGCCACCGCCCCGTCCTCCAGCGTCAACGCGCGCAGGTCCAGCAGGGCGCGCTCGGCTACCTCGCGGTCGTGGGGGCCGGCGCCGGGGACGGTTCCCTCGGCCAGCCAGGCACGGTGCCGGGCGACCACCTCGGCGGACTCGGCGACGACGTCGGAGGCACCGCGCCCGCCGGCAGGGACGAGGACGCTGGTCCCCGGGACGAAGGCTGCGGCACGCTCGACGGCCACCTGCTGGCGTTCACCCGCCGGTCCCACGGCCAACCCCTGCAGCAGGAGCGGGGGGGTCGGGTGCCGAGGGCCGGGCACGGCCACCCCCACCGCCAGCAGGCCACCGGCGGCGGCGACGGCCAGGACGCGCCTCACCGGCGGGGCCAGCTCTCGGCGAGCAGGTCGCGGGTCTCGGCCAGCAGCTGCGGGATGATCTTGGTCTGGGCGAGCACGGCCATGAAGTTGGCGTCGCCGCTCCACCGCGGGACGACGTGCTCGTGGAGGTGCCCGGACAGCGAGCCACCGGCCACGGCACCCAGGTTGAGACCCACGTTGAATCCGTGAGGCGAGGACGTGGCACGCACCGCACTCACCGCGTCACGAGTCATCGCCATCAGCTCGACCGCCTCGGCGTCGGTCAGCTCCTCCAGGTCCCCCACGTGCCGGTAGGTCACCACCATGAGGTGACCCGGATTGTACGGGTGGAGGTTGAGCACGGCGTAGACGTGCGCGCCGCGTGCCAGGACGAGCCCCTCGCGGTCGTCCAGCGACGGGATCCGGCAGAACGGGCACCCCTGCTCGGCCGGCCGGTCGGCCGTGGACTCGGCGGTGATGTAGGCCATCCGGTGCGGCGTCCACAGCCGAGCCAGCCGGTCGGGGACCGCCACGCCGTCCTGCGGGACGAGGTCGGGGCCGGTCCCCGAGTCGGCGGTCATGCCGGTAGGCGTCGCTCGACGGCGTCGACGATCTCGGCCACCGCCTCGTCCACGGGGACACCGTTCTTCTGCGACCCGTCGCGGTAGCGGAAGCTCACGGCGGACCGGGCCACGTCGTCGTCGCCCGCGATGAGCATGTACGGCACCTTCTGCTTCTGGGCGGTCCGGATCTTCTTCTGCATCCGGTCGGGCGACGCGTCGACCTCCACCCGGATGCCGTGCTCCCGCAGCCGGGCGGCCACGTCCTCCAGGTGGGGCACGTGCGCATCGCCGATGGGGATCCCCACGACCTGCACGGGCGCCAGCCAGGCCGGGAAGGCTCCGGCGTAGTGCTCGAGCAGGATGCCGAAGAACCGTTCCTCCGAGCCGAACAGCGCGCGGTGGATCACCGACGGGCGCCGGCGTGTGCCGTCCGCGGCCTGGTACTCCAGGTCGAAGCGGTCGGGGAACTGGAGGTCCACCTGCAGGGTCGACAGCTGCCACCGGCGGCCGATCGCGTCGCGCACGTGCACGTCGATCTTTGGCGCGTAGAAGGCGCCCTCGCCCTCGGCGACCTCGTACGGCAGGCCGGCCCGCTCGATCGCCGCCTCGAGCGCGGCCTCGGCGGCGTCCCAGTCCTCGACCTCACCGACGAACTTCTCCGGCCGGGTCGAGAGCTCGGCGGTGAACTCCGTGAGGCCGTAGTCGCGCAGCAGCCCGACCACGAAGTCGAGCAGCGACGCCAGCTCGTCGGCCAGCTGCTCGGGCGTGCAGAAGATGTGCGAGTCGTCCTGGGTGAACCCCCGGGCCCGGGTCAGCCCGTGTACCACGCCGGACTTCTCGTACCGGTACACGGTGCCGAACTCGAACAGCCGCAGCGGCAGCTCACGGTAGGACCGCCCCCGCGACCGGAAGATCATCATGTGCATGGGGCAGTTCATCGGCTTGAGGTAGTAGCGGTGCCCCTGGTCGAGCTCCATCGGCGGGTACATCGCCTCGGCGTACCACTGCAGGTGGCCGGAGGTCTGGAACAGCGCCTCCTTGGACAGGTGTGGGGTGTAGACGAACTCGTAGCCCGCCGCCTCGTGCCGCCTGCGGGAGTACTCCTCCATCACCCGGCGGACGATGCCGCCGCGGGGGTGCCAGACCGCGAGGCCGGAGCCGATCTCCTCCGGGAAGGAGAAGAGGTCGAGCTCGGCGCCCAGCCGCCGGTGGTCGCGCTTCTCCGCCTCGGCGAGCATGTCGAGGTGGGCGCGCAGCGCCTCCTTGGACTCCCACGCGGTGCCGTAGATGCGCTGGAGCTGCGGGTTGTCCTCGCTCCCCCGCCAGTACGCGGCGGCGACCCGGGTCAGCCGGAAGGCCGGGATGTCCCGGGTGGTGGGGACGTGCGGGCCGCGGCACAGGTCCTTCCAGGCGGTGGTTCCGTCCCGTCGCAGGTTGTCGTAGATGGTCAGCTCCCCGCCGCCCACCTCGACCGCCGAGCCGTCCTCGTCGGTCCCCCCGCGCTTGAGGCCGATCAGCTCGAGCTTGTAGGGCTCGTCGGCCAGCTCCGCGCGCGCCTCGGCCTCGGTGACGGGGCGCCGTGAGAAGCGCTGCCGCTCCTTGACGATCCGCCGCATCGTCGACTCGATCCGGCCCAGGTCCTCGGGTGTGAACGGCCGGGGCACGTCGAAGTCGTAGTAGAAGCCGTTCTCGATCGGCGGCCCGATGCCGAGCCGGGCCTCCGGGAAGAGCTCCTGGACGGCCTGGGCGAGGACGTGGGCGGCGGAGTGCCGGACGACGGAACGCCCCTCGGGCTGGTCCGCGGTCACCGGCTCCACGGTGTCGCCGTCGTGCAGCCGGTGATCGAGGTCCCGGAGCTCACCGCCGACGCGCGCCGCGACCACGCCGGTGCCGGCCTCGAGCGCCTCACCCGCGGGCGTGCCGGTGTCGACCCGCCGCTCGCCGCCGGACACCAGGACGCGAATGGGTTCGGACACGGTGCTGCTCCCTGAGGCTGGGCCGGGCGACGGCGGCGTGCGCGTGCCGCTGTGAGGTGGGCGATACTGGTTTCGAACCAGTTCCGACCGGCTCGGGCGTCACTGGTTGCCACTTGCGGAAACGCCCTCTGACCTGCGGTTTCGTTGCACAGTATCGCAAGACACGCAGGGACGCAAGCGGACATCGATTGACTCTGAATCTGGCAAGATACTGGCATGACGTCGACTGACCGGCGCCGGGCGACCGGCTCCGGGGGCAACCGCAAGGGTCGCCGGGAGTCGTTCGGGAGCGTGCGGGTCCTCTCCTCGAGCCGGGTGCAGGCGCGCTACACCGGACCGGACGGCCGCACCCACAACGCGCCGACGACCTTCGACACCAAGGGCGACGCCCGGGCGTGGCTCGCGGTCAAGCGGTCGGAGATCGTCCGGGACGCGTGGAAGCCCGAGGCGGGCCGGCCCGTGCTCTTCGGCGCGTACGCCGACGCCTGGATCACCGGCCGCGACGTCAAGCCCCGCACCCGCCAGCATTACCGCGCCCTCCTGGACTCCCGAATCCGCCCCACGTTCGGTGACATGCCCGTGCGGGCGATCACGGCGGCCAGGGTACGCGCCTGGCACTCCGGGCTCGACGCGAATACCCCGACCATCCGGGCGCATGCGTACGCGCTGCTGCGGACCATCCTGGGTACGGCCGTGGTCGACGGGTTGTTGCCAGCGAATCCGTGCCACCTGCGCGGCGCCGGCACCACCCACCGGGCGCACAAGGTCGAGCCGGCCACCCTCGACGAGCTGGCCGCCCTCGTCGAGGCCATGCCACCCCGCTATCGGCTGATGACGCTGCTCGCCGCGTGGTGCGGGCTGCGGTTCGGCGAGTTGGCCGAGCTGCGCCGCGGCGACGTCGACCTCCGCAACGGCGTCCTCCACGTCCGACGCGGCGTCGTCCGTGTGCGTGGTGAGGTGATCGTCGGCACCCCGAAGACCGCGGCCGGGGTCCGCGACGTGGCCATACCGCCGCACCTGTTGCCTGCCGTACGGGAGCACCTGCATACCCACATCGGCGGGGGTCGGGACGGGTTGCTCTTCCCCGCGAAGCACGGCGGCCACCTCGCCCCGGCCACCCTGTACCGCGTGTTCTACCCGGCCCGGGAGGCCGCTGGTCGGCCCGACCTGCGCTGGCACGACCTGCGGCACACCGGGGCCGTCCTCGCCGCCTCGACGGGCGCAACCCTGGCCGAGTTGATGGCCCGGCTCGGGCACTCCACCCCGGCCGCCGCGCTCCGCTACCAGCACGCCGCCCAAGGCCGGGACAA
>DASTQL010000065.1:0-27179 GCA_035761805.1 Jiangellales bacterium
CCCGGGTGCGGGCAGGCGACCGCGCTCGAGCAGCGCGGTCGCGCGGTGGCGGGTCGCGCGGACCTCGGTGGGGTGCAGCAGCCGGTCGAGCGCCTCTGCCAGCCCCCCGCGCGGACCCAGGTCGTCGGCCAGCCGACCCAGCACGGTGCGTTCCTCACCCTCCAGGCGGCGGCCGGCCCATCCCCACAGGACCGTCCGCAGCTTGGGTTCCACGTGGAAGGACACCCCGTGGTCCACGCCGTGCAGCCGGCCCGTTGCGGTCGGCAGCAGGTGCCCTCCCTTGCGGTCGGCGTTGTTGATCACGACGTCCAGCACCGCGGTCCGGCGCAGCCTCGCGTCGTCCCGGTGGACGAGCGACACCGGCCGTCCCCGCTCGTCCGCGGCGTCCAGCACGTGCAGCCAGCCGCGCGGCACACGCCCGCCCTCGACCACGTCGACGAGGGGCTCGTCGACCGTCGTCACCCACAGCTGGACCATCCCCGGCCCGAACGGTCCCTCCCGGAGCACCGTATGCGGCACCACCCCCCAGCCACTGGCCTCCGACAGCGCGTAGGCCGCGACCTCCCGGCCGGCGAGCGTGCCCTCCGGGAAGTCCCAGAGCGGTCGTTCCCCCGAGACGGGCTTGTAGACGCAGGCCGTCTCGACCCCCTCGCCGACCAGCCGGCAGTAGAGCGTGGTGTTCGAGGCGGCCACCAGCCGGCCCTCCACGACGAGGTCACCCTCGTGCAGGAGGCGTCGAGCCTGCGCCTCGTCGGCGGGCGGCGGCGCCTCGGGGAGGGGGAGGGTCATCACCGCACCTCAACCGCGGCGGTGGTAGCCGTTCTGCCGGGGGCAGACATGGCCCTCCGGGTCGAGCGGCTGGGCGCACAGCGGGCACGGCGGTCGACCGGCCGCGACGACGGCCCGGGCGCGGGCGACGAAGGCCCGGGCGGCCACCCCGGTGATGCGGACGGTGAGCAGGTCGCGGTCCCCCGACTCGTCGACGTCCTCCTCCCCTTCGAGCTCCTCCCCCGCGGCGAAGGCCTCGACGAGGACCCGCTCGCCCTCGCCCTCCCACCCCAGTCGCAGCACCCCGACCCGGAACTCCTCCACGACCGGCTGCTCGAGGGGCTCGAGGTCGTCGACTTCGACCGGTCCGGCGGTGGGCACGTCCGCCGCACCCGCCGTCCGGCGGACGACCTCGTCGAGCAGCGCGTCGAGCCGCTCGGCGAGGACGGACACCTGCTCCTTCTCCAGCGCGACGCTGACGACCCGCCCGGCGGCACGGGCCTGCAGGTAGAACGCGCGGTGCCCCGGCTCGCCGACGGTCCCCGCGACGAACCGCTCGGGCGGGTCGAAACGGAACACCTGACGGGCCACGGCACGACCCTAGGCCGTTCCCGGACCGCCGCCCACCGCAGCGTCGTGAGGGGCGCTGCGACGCCGCTGCCGAGCAGGAGGTCGCAGGTCCGCGAGCTCACCGCCGGTGTCGTTGAGCCGGAGCACGAACGGCCGGACCTCGGTGTAGCGCACCACGCTGACGGAGCAGGGATCGACCACCAGGCGCTGGAACTGGTCGAGGTGCAGCCCGAGCGCATCGGCCAGCACCGCCTTGATGACGTCCGCGTGCGACACCACGGCCCACGGCACGTCCGGCCCGCACACCCGGGCGACCCGGGTGTCGTGGTCGCGCACGGCGTCCACGGCACGGGCCTGGACGGCGCGCAGCGACTCGCCGCCCGGGAAACGGACCCCCGACGGGTGTGCCTGCACGACCTTCCACAGCGGGTCGCGGACCAGCTCCTTGAGGGAACGGCCGGTCCAGTCTCCGTAGTCGCACTCGGTCAGCCGGTCGTCGACCTCGTGCACGGAACCGTCCCGTGTCGCGAGGACCTCCCGGACCGTCTCCAGGCAGCGCTGCAGCGGGCTCGTCACGACCGCGGCCAGCGGCAGCCCGGCCAGCCGGAGCGTCAGGGCCCGCGCCTGGGCCTGCCCCTGCTCGTCCAACCCGATCCCCGGGGACCGCCCCGCCAGCACTCCCGCCGCGTTGGCGGCGGTGCGCCCGTGCCGGACGAGCAGGACGGTGGGCACGGTCCCGAGCGTACGAGTTTCGCGCAAGGACTCGCGCGACGGCGCCGGATCCGCTACTCATGGTGGTGGGCGCGACGGCGCACCGGGTCGGGGGCCCGGACGGTGCGTGGGGTGGGGAAGGAGTCGGTCCGCGATGGCGTCCCGGGGACGGCGGGTACGGGTGGTCGCATCGGTGGCCGCCCTGGTGCTGCTGTCCCCCTCGTGGGCCCTGGCCCAGGAGACCACGGACGGGGAGCCGACCGCGACCGCGGCACCGGAGCCGGAGCCGACGTCGGAGCCCGCACCCGAGCCGGCACCGGAGCCGTCGGAGCCGCCGCCCGAGCCCGCACCGGAACCCGCACCGGAACCCGCACCGGAGCCGTCGTCGAAGCCGTCGGAGCCGGCACCCGAGCCCGCACCCGGGTCGTCCGCACCCTCCTCCCGGCCGCCCACGTCGGCCGGCCCGGCCGCGCAGCCGACGAGGTCGCCGGGCGGGCCGGGTCCGGCCGGGCCGGGGGTGCTCTCGCCGTTCGACCCGCCGCCTGGGGCGTCCGGTCCCGACGGGACCCGCCCGCCCGACCCGGGCCACCACCACGACCTGGCCGAGGCCACCGTGGCCGTCGGGGCCGCGCAGGCCGCGCTCGCCGCCGCGCAGGCCGATCTGGCCGCGGCCCGCGCGGCGGTGCTCGATGCGCGGACCGAGGTGGAGGCCGCTCAGGCCCGCGGCGAGCAGCTGCGTCGCGACCTGGCCGCGGCCGTGCAGGCGGAGGAGCGGGCCGAGCGCGCCATCGACCGGGTCCGGCGCCGGATGGAGGCGACCCGGCTCGACCTCGGGGTGGTCGCCGGGCAGGCCTACCGAGGGGACCCGTACGCGACCCTGTCGGTCGTGCTGGAGTCCGGCTCGCCCGCGGAGTTCGCCGAGGGCTACGCCGGCGTGCGGGCCCTCCTGCGTGCCAACGACAGCGCGCTCGGCGCACTCGCGGCCGACGCCGCCGACCTCGCCGACGAGCACGCCCGCCTCGAGGCGGCTCGCGAGCTCCAGCAGCGGTTCGAACGGGAGGCCGAGGCGGCAGTCGCCGCCAAGGCGGCCGCGGAGCAGGTAGCCCGGGAGGTCCAGGGTCACCTGGCCGACCTGGTGACCCAGCGGGAGGAGGCGCTCGTCGCCGCCGAGGAGGCCCGCAGGGCCGACCAGGAGCGCTACCAGACCCTCCTGGCGCAGTCGAGCGCTGTCGGGGCGAGCATCCTCGACGGGGCGGCGCGCCTGCGGGCCGGAGCCGGCGTGATCGAGGGCACGGGGGACCTCGCGCCGCCCGGCGACGGGCCGGTCACCTCGAGCTTCGGACCGAGGCTGCACCCCATCCTCGGCTACGTGAAGCTGCACACCGGGGTCGACCTCGGACGTGGGGACGGCTACGTCTACGCCGCCGATGCCGGCACCGTGGTCGTCGCCGGGTCCAACCCCGCGTACGGGATCATGACGGTCGTCGACCACGGCAGCTTCGGCGGCCAGCAGCTGGCCACGCTCTACGCCCACCAGGCGACGCTCTTCGTCGCGGAGGGCGACGTCGTCGCGCGCGGGCAGCGGATCGGGCGGATCGGGTCGACCGGCTACTCCACCGGGCCGCACCTGCACTTCGAGGTCCGGCTGGACGGGCGGGCGGTGGACCCGTGGCCGTGGATCTCCCGCTCCGGGAGCCGGGCGAGATGACACGACTGGCCGGATCCGCTATGACTGGGGCCCGACAGGCCGACCGGTCTGCCGCCACCGAGCCCTGGGCGAGTCGACCGCGATGACCCATCGCCGTGCCCTCCTCGCCGTCGCGACGACCGTCGTGGCGGTCCTGGCCGCGCCCGTTGCGGCCGTGGGTCAGACCGAGGACCCGGCGCCGGAGCCCACGCCGACCTCCGGCACGACCGAGACACCGACGCCGACGCCCACGCCGACACCCACACCGACGGAGTCGCCCGACCCCACGACACCCCCCGACGACGGCGGGTCGACGCCGGCACCCACCTCCCAACCCACGCCCGCGCCGGCACCGGCTCCTTCCCCCGCGCCCGGCCAGTCCGCTCCGCCCCCGGTCGGTGCGATCGTGGCCCCCCCGGGGGCGACGCCCGAGCAGGTGCAGGTCACCCAGGAGCTGGAGGAGCTGCGGTCCGAGCTTGTCGGGCGGGCGCACGGGCAGCTCGACGCCTCCGCCCAGCGACTGCTCGACGCGTCCTCGGGGCTCGCGTCCATGGCCGCCGACCTCGCCTCGGCGTCGGCAGCCCTGGCCGAGGCACGGGCGAGGGCCGAGGAGGCCGACCGGGCCGCCGACGCTGCCGGCACCCGGCTCGCCCAGGCGGAGGCGCGTCTGTCCCGGGCTCACCGGGAGGCGCTGGCGTTGGGCGAGCGCCTCGAGGAGACGACCCGCTCCCTGGGGACCGTGGCCAGCACGGCCTACCGCACCGGAGGCTTCGAGGCGCTCAACGTCGTGCTGGGGTCACGCACACCGCAGGAGCTGTTGGACAACGTCGTCGGCATGGAGACCGTGCTCCGGGCCGATGGCACGGTGCTGGCCGACCTCGCCGTCGAGCGGGCCGAGCTGGCCGACACCGGCCAGCGCCTGACGGCGCTCATCGCGGCCGAGGCCGAGGCCAGGGACGCGGCCGAGTCGGCCCAGGCCGAGGCACGGGCCACCCGGGAGGAGGCCGAGGTCGTCGAGCAGGAGCTCGCCGCCCTGGTCGCCAGCACTCACGCCGACGTGCTGGCCGCGACCGCCGAGCTCGACGCCGACCTGGGGCGCTACGGCGCCTTCGTCGACGAGTCCGGGGTCCTCGCCGACGCCCTCGCAGCCCGCGCGGCCTCCGCCGGCTCCGTCCCGTTGGGCGCCGGCGAGGGGACCGGGTCGTTCGTGCGACCGGGCACGGGGGCGCTGACCTCCGCGTTCGGCTACCGGCTGCACCCGATCCTGGGCTACGTCAAGCTGCACACCGGGGTGGACCTGGGGCGTGGCGACGGATGGGTCTACGCCGCCGACGACGGCGTGGTCGTCCAGGCGCGCTTCCAGGCGGCGTACGGGAACATGACGGTCATCGACCACGGGTCGCTGGGCGGTCGCGGCCTCACCACCGTCTACGCCCACCAGGCGACGTTCCTCGTCGAGCCCGGGGACCTGGTCCGCAAGGGCCAGCGGATCGGGCTGATCGGATCCACGGGCTACTCAACCGGGCCGCATCTGCACTTCGAGGTCCGGCTCGACGGCCGCCCCACCGACCCCTGGCCGTCCATCCGGACCGCGCCGCTGCCCTGAACTCTCGGTCAGGGGGTCAGCACGCCTGCCGACAGCAGCACCAAGGTGAGCGTCCCCAGGGTGATCCGGTAGACCACGAACGGCAGGTACGAGCGGGTGCTGACGTACCGGAGCAACCAGGCGATCGTGGCGTAGCCGACCACGAACGACACGACCGTCCCCACCACGGTCGGCCCCGGGCCGTACGCGTTGGCCCCTCCGGGGATCTCCGGGAGCTGGAAGAGCCCCGCACCGACGACGGCGGGGATCGCCAGCAGGAAGGCGTAGCGGGCCGCCGCCTCTCGCTGGTAGCCCAGGAAGAGCCCCATACTGATCGTGGCGCCCGACCGCGAGACGCCCGGGACGAGCGCCATCGCCTGCGCCAGGCCGTACAGCACCGCGTGCCGCATCGTCAGTGACTCGATCGGGCGGGTGTGGCGACCCACCCGGTCGGCGACCCCCAGGACGATGCCGAGCACGACCAGCATGACCGCCACCAGCCAGAGGTTGCGGGCGGAGGTCTCGATCTCGTCCTTGAACAGCACGCCGAGGACCACGATCGGCAGCGAGCCGATCACGATGAACCAGCCCATCCGGGCGTCGAGCGTTCCACGGAGGCCCGGGCGCACGAGGGAGATCAGCCAGGTCGATCCGATCCGCCGGATCTCGTGGCGGAAGAAGATGATCACCGCCAGCTCGGTCCCGATCTGCACGACCGCGGTGAACGCCGCGCCGGGGTCGTCCCAGCCCAACAGCTCCGGGAAGATCCGCAGGTGGGCGCTGCTGGAGATCGGCAGGAACTCGGTGAGGCCCTGGAGGATGCCGAGGACGGTCGCGCGAACGTAGTCCAGCAGGTTCACTCCGCGAGCCCGGCCCGGTCGAGCGCCTCCGAGATCGCGCGCAGTGTCGCCAGCCGCTCGTCGACGGTTCCCGCGAACAGGGCCACGGACAGGGTCGTGACCCCGGACCCGGCGTAGGCGTGCAGCCGGTCGCGGACCCGGGCCGGCGGACCGATCAGCGCCGTCCGGTCCACGAAGTCCAGCGGGACCGCGGCGGCGGCCTCCCGGTGTCGACGGTCGAGGTAGAGCTGCTGGATCCGCTCCGCGGCCTCCCCGTACCCCATCCGGACGGCCAGCCGGTTGTAGAAGTTGGCGGTGCGGCTGCCCATCCCTCCCACGTACAGCGCCGAGTAGGCCCGGACCGGGGCCGCGCACGCCTCCAGGTCGTCCCCGAGCACGACCGGGACGGTGGGGACCACGTCGAAGCCGGCGAGCGGGTCGGTGGCCTGCGGGGACGTCCTGACCCGTCCTGCGCGGACGTGGTCCAGTGACTCGGCCGCGTGCTCGGGGGCGAAGAAGATCGCCAGCCAACCGTCGGCGATCTCGCCGGTGAGCTCGAGGTTCCGCGGGCCGACCGCGGCGAGATAGATCGGGATGTGCTCGCGGACCGGTCGGACCGTCAGCTGCAGCGCCTTGCCCGGTCCGTCCGGCAGGGGCAGCCTGATGTGCTCGCCGTCGTAACGCAGGCGCTCGCGCCGCAGCGCGGCCCGGACCACGTCGACGTACTCCCGGGTCCGGCCGAGCGGCCTGTCGAAGCGCACGCCGTGCCAGCCCTCGGACACCTGGGGACCGGACACGCCCAGGCCCAGCCGGAACCTGCCGCCTGAGAGCGCGTCCAGGGTCGCGGCGGTCATGGCCGTGCAGGCGGGGGTCCGCGCCGGGATCTGCATCACCGCGCTGCCGACGTCGATGTGCTCGGTCTGTGCCGCGACCCACGCCAGGACCGTCGGCGAGTCCGAGCCGTAGGCCTCGGCCGCCCACACCACGGCGTAGCCGAGCCGGTCGGCCTCGCGGGCGAGGACCAGGTTGTCGCTGTCGTTGCCCGACCCCCAGTAGCCGAGGTTGAGCCCGAGGCGCATGTGGTCTCCCGCTGGTCGGTCCGGCCCGCCGCGCGAGCCTACCGGCGGCCGTGCGGGCCGGAACCGCCCGGATAGGGTCTCGCCCGTGGAGCAGCGACGGCTCGGCCGCAGCGGCCTGCGCGTGTCCCGGCTCGCTCTCGGCACCATGACCTGGGGACGCGACACCGACGAGCACGAGGCGCGCGAGCAGCTCGAGGCCTTCGTCGACTGCGGGGGGACTCTCGTCGACACCGCAGCCGCGTACGCCGAGGGAGACAGCGAGCGCGTCGTGGGCAGCCTGCTCGGCCGGGTCGTCGCGCGCGCCGAGGTCGTGCTGGCGACGAAGGCGGGCGTCTCGCGAGCCGACGGTGTGCGCCGGGTCGACACCTCGAGGGGCGTCCTGCTCGACCAGCTCGACGGCTCGCTGCGGCGCCTGGGGACCGACCATGTCGACCTGTGGCAGGTCCATGCGTGGTGCGACGAGGTCCCGCTCGAGGAGACCTTGGCCGCTCTCGACCACGCGGTGGCCAGCGGGCGTGCGCGCTACGTCGGTGTGTCCAACTACTCCGGCTGGCAGACGGGTTGGGCGGCGGCGTGGCAGGTGGGCTCCCCGGGCCGGGCCCCCCTGACGTCCACGCAGGTCGAGTACTCGCTGCTGCAGCGCGGCGTCGAGCGCGAGGTGCTGCCGGCGGTGGAACGGCTGGGGCTCGGCGTCCTCCCCTGGTCACCGCTGGGCCGGGGGGTGTTGACCGGCAAGTACCGCGCCGGGACGCCGGCGGACTCCCGCGCCGCGTCGCCCCACTTCGCGGACTTCATCGAGGTCTACCTCGACGAGCGGTCGCGCCGGGTGGTGGAGGCCGTGTGCACCGCTGCCGACGGGCTCGGCGTGCAGCCGCTGGAGGTGGCACTCGCCTGGGTGCGGGACCGGCCCGGCGTGACGTCCCCCGTGGTGGGTGCCCGCACCGCGGCGCAGTTGCGCGGCGCGCTGCCGGTCGAGCAGATCAGCCTGCCGGAGGAGATCCGGGTGGCGCTCGACGAGGTCTCCGCACCGGTCGTCGGCTACCCGGAGCGGACCCGGTGACCCTCACCGGCCCCGCCGACCTCACGCAGGTCCTGGCGTCCGCCGGCGCGTCCGCCGACCTGGCCGGCCCTGTGGCCGAGACGCTCGGTCCGGAGGCATCCGGGCTGTTGACGAACGACCCGTGGCGGCTGCTCGACGTGCGCGTCGTCCGGCCCGAGCAGGCCGACGCCTTCGCCCGCGAGGTCCTGGGTGGCGCGTCTCCGGGCGACCCGCGCCGCGGGGCGGCCCTGGTCTCCTGGCACCTGCGGCGAGCGGCCGCGGACGGGCACACCGCCGTCCCGGAGCCGCTGGTGCACGCGGCGCTGGCCGGTCAGGGGGTGACCGAGCCCGGAGCCGCCGTCGGGGCCGCGCGCGACGACGGTCGGGTGCTGTCCGTGGGTGGCCTGCTCGCGGGCGCGGACCTGGCCTACGCCGAGGACGCGGTCGCCGAGGGCCTGCTGCGGCTGACGGCCGCCGCCGAGCCGCTGGAGATCACCTCGGACGGGGCCGCGGACCCGTTGCTCGAGACCGTCGCGACCCATGGGGTCGTCCTGGTCGAGTCCCCGTACGAGGCTCGCCTCGGGCCGGTGGAGTCCGTCCTGGTGCGCCTGCCCGCGGTCCGCCTGGTGGATCGGGCCGAGCTCCTGGACGTGCCGGCCGCCGCATCGCTGGTCGAGTCGCTCGCCGACGGCGACCGGCTCGTCCTGGCAGGGGACCCGGGGCTCCTGCCACCGGCTGGGCCGGGGCGGGTGCTCGTGGACGGCATCGCGTCCGGTCGGTTCCCCGTCGTGACCCGTGAGCCCGCCCGCTCCCCCGTGGGCGACCTGGTCACCGCCCTGCGGGCGGGACACCTGCCCGACGTCGACGACACCGATCGTGCCGTCGTGGTCCTGCCCACCACCGACCAGGCCGCAGCCGACCTGGTGGTCCGCGTGGTGGCGGAGTCCGTCCCACGGGTCCACGGCGTCGACCCCGACGACGTGGTCGTCGTCGCTCCGCGGCGCAGGGGCGTGGCCGGTGCAGCCGCCCTGGACGCCGCCCTGACGGCACGCCTCGGCCCTCGGGCGGGGCCTCGCGCCCGGTGCGTCCACGAGGCACATGCGGAGGGGAGCCGCTGGCCGGCGGTGGTGGTCGTGCTCCCCGCGGAGGCCACGGGTGTCCTCAGCCGAGCCCTGGTGGCCACCGCGTGCTCGCTGGCGGACCGCCACGTCTGCGTGGTGGCCGCGGCGGGGCCGGTGCTGCGCGACGCCGTCCGGCGGACCCCGGTCCGGCACCGGACCACCAGGCTGGCGGCGCTGCTCCGTGCAGGGTGAGGCGCCGGTTCAGGCGTGCGGGTCCTCGGCCACGAGGTCGTCCAGCCGGTAGACCAGCAGGTCGGGGTCGGCCACGGCGAAGGGGTCCTCGTCGTCGACCGGCTCGTCGTCGGGGTCCAGCGACTGGACCCACACCGTGCCACCGACGGCGGAGAGCCCCGCCGCCTCCGCGGCCTCGTCGAAGCCGTCGACGCCGTACGCGTGGAGCATCTGGTAGAGCGCCCGGCCGGAGTGGGTCACGTCCGCGTCCGCCGCCTCGGAGGGGTCCGAGGGGAAGGCATCGGCGTAGGCCGCCCGACCGGCGGCCAGCAGGCGCGCCATGTCGCCGAGCTCGTAGTCGCGGCGGACCAGCACGGTGATGCGCCCGCTGTCGACGGCCTCGCCCTCGTGCTCGGCGGCGACGAGGGCGTCCACGGGGAACTCCCACGGGGTGACCTCGTCGTGGGCCTCGAAGAGTGCGTCGTCGTAGCGATCCGCGGCCTCGCGTAGTGCGGTGTACGCCGACTGCACCTGCAGGTCACCCTCGCCGGTGCTGTGCTCGCACGCGTCGAGGTGATCACGGAGGGCGGCGACGAGCACCTCCAGGGCGGCGCGCGGGTCAGGACGGCCGAGCGGGGGCGTGGTCACGACGAGGACGCTATCGCCCGGACCCGTGCCACCATGGCCCGATGGCAGCGGAGTACGAGTTCCAGCACCTGCGCCTCGCGCGCGATGTCACCCGCGGCACCGCCCGCCGGCTGCTCACCGAGCACGCCGAGTACGGCCACTGGGAGCTGGCGACCCTGCGGCGGTCCCCGGACGGCACCCGGCGGGTGACCCTCCGCCGCCGGATCATCCGTGCCGTGCGTACGGCCTGATCGTCAGCAGGTCCGCAGGAACCGGTCCAGGACCCGGCTCCCGAAGCGCAGGCTCTCGACCGGGACGCGCTCGTCCACGCCGTGGAACATCCCCGCGAAGTCGAGGTCGGCCGGTAGCCGGAGCGGCGCGAAGCCGTACCCACGGATCCCCATGATGCTGAACGCCTTGTTGTCGGTGCCGCCGGACAGGCAGTACGGCAGCACGATGGCGTCGGCGTCCTCCGCGTGCAGCGCGGCGACCATCGCGTCGACCAGGTCGCCGACGAACGGCACCTCGAGCGACACGTCGCGGTGGTGGACCGATACGTCCACCTCGGGACCGGCCAGGTCACGGACAGTGGACACGAGACGCTCCTCGTGCCCCGGCAGGAACCTGCAGTCGACCACGGCCTCCGCCACCCCTGGCACGACGTTGTGCTTGTAGCCGGCCCGAAGCATCGTCGGGTTGGCCGTGTCACGCAGCGTCGCCCCCACGAACCGGGCGAGACTGCCCAGCCGCGACAGCAGGACGTCCGGGTCGTCCGGGTCGAACTCGACGCCGGTGATCTCCGTCACGCCGTCGAGGAACGCACGGACCGTGGGGGTGATCTCGACGGGCCAGGCGTGCGTCCCGATCCGCGAGACCGCCGCGGCGAGCCGGACGACGGCGTTGTCGTCGTGGACCTGGGAGCCGTGTCCGGCCCGTCCTCGGGCGAGCAGCCGCAGCCAGGCGATGCCCTTCTCGGCCGTCTGGAGCAGGTAGACCCGTTGGCCCGCCACCGTCGTGGAGAAGCCACCGACCTCGCTGACCGCCTCGCTGACACCCTCGATCAGGTCCGGCCGGTTGTCGACGAGCCAGTGGGCGCCGAGCACGCCACCGGCCTCCTCGTCGGCGAGGAACGCGAAGACGAGGTCACGCGGCGGCCGCCGGCCCTCCCGCACCATCGCGCGGAGCACCGCGAGCATCATCGCGTCCATGCCCTTCATGTCGACCGCACCGCGTCCCCACAGGCACCCGTCCCGCTCCTCGCCCGAGAACGGCGGCACGGCCCAGTCCGCCGCGTCGGCGGGCACCACGTCCAGGTGGCCGTGCACGAGCAGGGCCGGACGGGACGAGTCGGCTCCCTCCACGCGAACGACGACGCTGGAGCGGCCGGGCCGGCTCTCCACCATCTCCGGGCCCAGTCCGACGTCGGTCAGGAGCGCCATGACGTGCTCGGCCGCCCGCCGC
Organism: Jiangellales bacterium; assembly: GCA_035761805.1. Lineage (GTDB taxonomy): Bacteria > Actinomycetota > Actinomycetes > Jiangellales > Jiangellaceae > DASTQL01. The sequence goes on from DASTQL010000065.1 coordinate 11,659, forward strand.
TCCCCCGGCCCCGAGCCGTCGCCGTAGTTGGAGGTGTCGATGCGCAGGAGGTCGCGGCACAGGTCGACGACCTCGGCCTCGGGGCCGGGCCGTGGTGCTGGGGGCAGGGTCATGCCGGCCCATCCTGCCGCCTCCGGTGGCACCCCGGCAGCGGCCGGCCGTTCGTGGCGGCACTCGTGGATTTGCTAGAGTTCAGCGCGCCGCGGCGGTCACGCCGACGAGCTCGTCCGAGTGGCGGAATGGCAGACGCGCTAGCTTGAGGTGCTAGTGCCCTTCAACGGGCGTGGGGGTTCAAGTCCCCCCTCGGACACCAGTCCCGGTGGGCTCACACCGCTGACGCTCCTCGGCGATCTGCCGCGCCCGTGGCGGGAAGGACACCGTAGGCGATACGCGACGGTTCGCAGCACCATCTCCAGGGAAGGACCAGCCCGTGGAGGACGGCGCGACCACCGGGCGACGCCGGGGGACGACCGACATGGAGCCCGACGTCGTTGTGGCGCGGACGTACGACCGGGCCGACGAGACCCCCGCCGAGCGGCTGGACCGCAACTGGAACGAGCTGCTCCAGGAGCTGCGGGTCGCGCAGACCGGTACCCAGATCCTGTTCGCGTTCCTCCTGAGCATCGCGTTCACCGGGTCCTTCCAGCAGGCCGACACCTTCACCCACGTCGTCTACGCGGTCACGCTCGTGCTGGCGGGACTCGCGACCGGCCTCCTCATCGCGCCCGTGGCGGTACACCGGCAGGTGTTCCGCAAGGGTCTCAAGCAGGAGCTGGTGGCCACGGCAAGCCGGCTCGCCGGGGGCGGGCTCTTCCTCCTCATGCTCACCGTCGCCGGCGGGCTGCTGGTGGCCCTCGACGTCGTGATGCCTCGAGCGTGGGCGGTGGGAACGGTCGTGGGCGTGCTGGTGTGGTTCACGGTGTTCTGGTACCTGCTCCCCGTCGTGGTCCGGCGGCGCGGGCGGGCTGCAGACCGCTAGCGTGTCGTCGTCCGGCGCCGACCGCCGGAGCGGACCCGGAGGCCCACGTGTGCGGTTGCTTCGTCCTGCTGCTGGGGGCCTTCGCCCCCCGGCTCGCCCTCGCCCTCATGGCGCTGTTCAACGACGAGATCACCCGAGCCTTCGACGGCAGCTGGGTGATCCCGTTCATCGGCTGGCTCTTCCTGCCGTACACCACGCTGGCGTACGTCCTGCTGTCGTGGTGGACGGGTTCCGTGGGCGGCTTCGAATGGTTCCTCGTGGCCTTTGCGTTCGTCCTCGACCTCGCGTCGTACGGGGGCGGGTGGCGGCGGCGCGCCGACGTCGCGTCCTACCGGCGCGCCTGACGCACGGTACGCCGCGGCTCAGGCCGGGCGGGTCACCAGCCGATTGCCCAGTGCGTCGGCGTAGCGGGTCAGGAGTGGCCCGGCGACCGCCAGCACGAGCACGTACGCGCTGACCAGCGGACCGATCCCGGGCACCCCCGCGATCACGGCGAGTCCGGCGATCACCACCGAGAACTCGCCCCGCGCGACGAGAGCGGTGCCCGCACGCAGTCGGCCGCGTGGTCCCACGCCGTCGCGTCGAGCGGCGTACCACCCCGTGCCGACCTTGCTGACCCCTGTCACCAGGGCGAGCAGGAGCGCGGCCGGGAGCGCCGGGAGGACGGCCGTGGTGTCCGTGGCCAGCCCGAACGCCAGGAAGAAGGCGGCCGCGAAGAGATCACGCAGGGGTCTGAGGACCTCACGCGCCCGGTCGGCGGTGCGGCCGGAGAGCGCGAGACCGACCAGGAAGGCACCCACCGCCGCCGAGGCGCCCAGCCACTGGGCCAGCCCGGCAACCAGGAGCGTGATCCCGAGCACCTGCAGGAGCAGCTGCTCGTCGTCGTCGACGCTGAAGCCACGCGCAAGGTGCTCTCCCCAGCGGCCGGACGCCCAGAGGGCCACGAGCACGAGGCTCACCGCGGCGACCGACCCGGCGGCCGCCTGCCACACCGATCCGCCCGCCAGGAGCACGGCCAGGGCGGGGAGGTAGGCGGCCATCGCGATGTCCTCGAGGACCAGCACCGAGAGTATCGCCGGGCTCTCCCGGTAGCCGAGCCGGCCCAGGTCCGACAGCAACCGGGCCACGATGCCGGAGGAGGAGACCCAGGTCACCCCAGCCAGCGCGAGCGCCCCCGTCCAGCCCAGGCCGAGCAGGACGCCGGCCAGGAAGCCGGGCGTCGCGTTGAGGGCGACGTCGGCCAGGCCCGACGGTGCGTGCCGCCGCAGGCTCTGGGTGAACTCCGCGACGGAGAACTCCAGCCCGAGGGCGAAGAGGAGCAGCACGACGCCGAGCTCGGCCCCGATCTCGACGAAGGTCTGCGCCTGCCGCAGGGGGGCGACGCCGCCCTCGCCCACCGCGAGCCCCGCCAGCAGGAACAGCGGGGCCGGGGAGATCCGCAGCCGGCGGGCCAGCCCACCGAGGAGGCTGAGCGCGACGAAGACGACGCCCAGCTCGATGAGGAGCGCCGCCGTGCGATCCATCGTCAACCACGCAGAAGGTCGCGCACGGCATCGATCCCCTGGGCCGTGCCGATCACCACCAGGACGTCCCCGGCCTGCAGCGGCTGCGCCGGGGACGGGGCGGCGATGATGTCGTCCCCGTGGACCACCGCCACGATGGAAGCCCCGGTCCGGCTCCTGGCCCGGGTGTCACCGAGCGTCCGCCCGGCGTACGGCGACCCCTCCGGCACGTCTACCTGCGCCGCGACGAGCCCCGGGATCTCCCGGGTGAGATCGGCGAACCGCTCGGCGATGCGGGGCGCTCCCAGCAGCTCGGCGATCGCGTCGGCCTCCTCCTCGGTCAGGCGGAGCAGCTCGCGGCAGGCGTCGGGGTCGTCCCGCTCGTAGACCACCAGCTCGACGCCACCGTCGCGGCGAGCGACGACGCCGACGCGGTCGCCGCTCCTCGTGACGAACTCGTAACGGATCCCGACACCTGGAAGCAGGGTCTCTGTCATGTCCACGCTCCCATGGTGGCGCGTCGGCCCGGTCGGCGTGAGAGCCTGCGGCGGTGACGGACGGGGACGGATGGGTCCGGTGCACCTGCGGTCGACGGCACTGGGGGCGATTCGGTGCCGCAGGCCTGCTGCTGCGACACGGTCAGGAGGTGCTGCTGCAGCACCGAGCCCTGTGGAGCCACGAGGGCGGTACGTGGGGCCTGCCCGGAGGCGCGCGCACCTCCGGCGAGGACGCTCTGTCCGGAGCGCTGCGAGAGGCCCACGAGGAGGCGGGCGTCCCGGTCGACGCCGTGCGACCGAGCTGCGCCTGGACCGAGGACCACGGGGCCTGGTCGTACACGACCGTGGTGGCGACGACCGACCGCCGGGTCCCGCCGGTAGCGCGTGACGCCGAGAGCGTCGAGGTGGCCTGGGTGGGGATCGAGGACGTCGACAGCCGCCCGCTGCACCCCGCCCTCGCCACGGTCTGGCCCGATCTGGTCGACCTGAGCGATCGCCGGTTGGCACTGCTCGTCGACGCTGCCAACGTCGTCGGTTCGCGTCCGGACGGGTGGTGGCGGGACCGCGCGGCAGCTACGTCACGGCTCCGGGAGGGGCTGGACGAGCTCTCCCGCCGGGGGATCCCCTCCCCCGCCCTGGAGGACGTCTGGCGGGCCGGCGACCGCGGGCCGACTCACTGGTGGCCCGACGTCGTCCTCGTCGTGGAGGGCGGCGCTCGCCGGGTGCCGGCGGCCGGTGCCGTGGGCGTGCTCCCGGCCGCCAGCTCGGGCGACGACGCCCTGGTCGACCTCGCGGAGACCCGCCGGCGAGAGCGTCCCGGCGACCTCACCGTCGCGGTCACCGCGGACCGGGACCTGCGCCGGCGCCTGGACCGGGGCGGTGTGCCGACGTTGGGGCCGGGGTGGCTCCTGCGCCAGCTGGAACCCGCCGGGCCGTAGCGGCGGCTGTCGAGCTCAGGCGCTGCGGCGGGTGCGCGACGAGGTGCCCTTCTTCGCGGCCGGGGCCGCCTTCTTCGCCGGTGCCTTCGCGGCGGTGGTCTTCTTGGCTGCCGCCTTCTTCGTCGACCTGGACGAGGACGTGGCCTTGCCCGTGGCGGAGCGCTTGGCGGCGGCCTTGGTGGGTGCCGCCTTCTTCCGGTCCCGCGAGGTGGTGGACTCCGGCTCCTCCTCCCCCCGCTGGCGACGCGCCTCGGCCACGCTCCGACGGAGTGCCTCCATGAGATCGACGACGGTGCCGCCCTCGGGGGCCAGCGGCGCGGGGGTGATCTCCTTGCCCTCGATCTTGGCCTGGACGACCTCCTCGAGCGCCCTGCGGTAGTCGTCGACGTAGGTCTCCGGGTCGAAGTCACCGGACAACGTCTCGATGTAGGACTCCGCCATGGCCATCTCCTGGGCCCGCACGTCGACGCCCTCGTCGAGGAACCGGAACTCGGGGCGGCGCACCTCGTCCGGCCAGAGCATCGTCTGCAGCACCAGCACCCCGTCGCGGGGGCGCAGCACGGCCAGCCGCTCACGGTTGCGCAACGACACCTTGACCACCGCCACCCGGCCGGACCTCTCGAGCGCGTCACGCAACAGCACGTACGGCTTGGGGTCGGCGGTGGGCTCGGCATAGTAGGCCCGCGAGAGCGCGGTGGGGTCGATCTGGTCCATGGGGACGAACGAGTGCACGTCCACGATCTTGCTGGAGGCGACCGGAAGGTCCGCGAGGTCGTCGTCGGTGAGGACGACGACCTCGCCGTCGGGCAGCTCGTAGCCCTTGGCGATGTCGGCATAGGCGACCTCGGCACCGTCCGTCTCGGCGACGCGGCGGTAGCGGACGCGGGCTCCGTCGGACGCTCGTACCTGCCGGAACGAGATGTTGCGCTCCTCGGTCGCCGTGGACAGGCGAACCGGGATCGATACGAGCCCGAAGGAGATCGTCCCCTTCCAGACCGTCTGCGGCATGCCGGCTCCTCCGTCGCCCGAGTGGTCGGTACCGACGATCATCCTCCCCCGTGGCGACGGGGGCCAGTCCTGCCGGCAGCGGCGCGCCTCCGGGGATCCGTCCGGGCGGTGGTGCACCGTGGAGTCGACAGGAGGCGACGGGAGGTGCGCCTGCGATGACGGCGGAGGCGTCGGCCGTGGTCCTGTGGTGCTCGCGGTGTGGCGGCGAACGATCGTTCGAGGCCGTCCCGTGCACCGAGGGCCATCTCGACTGTCCCGACCGGGCCTGCGTCGGCTGCGGAGCGGCGGTCCTGCTGGGCGGGGACGCCGCCTCGGCCGAGGTGCCGGTGGCCGCGGTGGCCTGAGGGGGCTCGACAGCGATGCGCGCCTGGGCCGTCCGCGGTCCCGGGCCGATCCGGACCGCTCCGCTCGTGGCCGAGGACCGTCCGCGCCCCCGGCCCGGACCGGGCGAGCTGCTGGTCCGGGTCCTGGCCTGTGGGGTCTGCCGGACCGATCTCCACCTTGCCGAGGGCGACCTTGCGCCACGCCGCCCCGGCGTGGTCCCGGGGCACGAGGTCGTCGGCGAGGTCGTGGACATCGGTGCCGGAGCGGAGGTCACGCGGGCCGGACGCCGGGTCGGCATCGCGTGGCTTCGAGGCACCTGCGGGCGCTGCCGCTGGTGCCGGTCCGGACGAGAGAACCTGTGCCCCTCGTCCGTCTACACCGGCTGGGACGCCGACGGCGGCTACGCCGAGTTCGCGGTGGTCCCCGAGCACTGGGCGTACGACCTGCCCGCCGGCTACGACGACGTGCACGTGGCTCCCCTGCTGTGTGCCGGCATCATCGGGTTCCGGGCGCTGCGACTGGCCGAGCTGCCCCGGGGAGGTCGGCTCGGCGTCTACGGATTCGGCGCGTCGGCGCACCTCACCGCTCAGGTGGCCCTGGCCGAAGGGGCGACGGTCCACGTGCTCACCCGGGGGGAGGCGGCGCGCGCCCTGGCCCTCGAACTCGGTGCCGCGTCCGCCGGCGGGCCCCGGGACGCCCCGCCCGAACCGCTGGACGCCGCGATCCTGTTCGCTCCGGCCGGTGACCTGGTCCCGGTGGCCCTGGAGGCCCTCGACCGCGGAGGGACGCTGGCGATCGCCGGCATCCACCTCAGCGACGTCCCGGTGCTGAGCTACCAGCGGCACCTCTTCCAGGAGCGCCGGCTGCGCAGCGTGACCGCCAACACGCGGCAGGACGCCCTGGACCTGCTCGCACTCGCCGGACGCACCCGGCTGCGGGTGGCCGCGACCCCCTACCCGCTCGACGACGCCGACCGGGCGCTCGCCGACCTGGCCGCCGGCCGGGTGATCGGGGCGGCGGTGCTCGTGCCCTAGCGGCCCGCCCGCGACAGCGCGTAGCAGGCCACCGCGGTGGCCGCCGCCACGTTCAGCGAGTCCACGCCGGGGGCCATCGGGATCCTCACCCGCTGGTCCGCCTCGCCCAGCCAGCGCGGGGACAGACCGTCCCCCTCCGACCCCACGACCAGCGCAACCCCACCGTCCAGCCGGACGTCCGCGAGGTCCGTGGCGTCCGCGGCCGGCGTGAGCGCGAGGATGCGGAACCCGGACGCCCGCAGGGCCGCCAGCCCGTCGTACCACCCCGTCATCCGGGCGTACGGCAGGGTGAGGACGGCGCCCATGGAGACCCGGACGGACCGTCGGTACAGCGGGTCGGCGCACCGGGGGCTCAGCACCACCGCGTCGATGCCCAGTGCCGCGCCGCTGCGGAAGGCGGCGCCCACGTTCGTGTGGTCCACCAGGTCCTCGAGGACGAGGACGCGTCGGGCGCCGGCGAGCACCTCCGAGACCGTGGGGAGCCTCCGTCGGCGCATCGAGGCCAGCACGCCCCGGTGGACGTGGAACCCGGTCACCTCCTCGACCACCTCGGCGGGGCCGACGTAGCACGGCGCCTCTCCGGCCGCCCGGAGGACGTCGGCGAGAGGTTGGACGAACCGCTCGGCGAGCAGGAGCGATCGCACCTCGTAGCCGGCGGTCACCGCGCGGCGCACCACAGTGACGCCCTCGGCGAGGAACAGCCCCTCGGCCGCCTCCACGTGGCGGCGCAGCTCGACGTCGCGGAGGCCGGCGTAGTCGGCCAGCCGCGGGTCGGCGGGGTCGGAGATGCGGACGACGCGGGCCACACCCCGATCCTGGCCCACCGCGTGCTGTCGACGTGCGGACGCCTCGGGCATCTGTGATCGTGGCCACATGCTGCGCGGAACGGTGAAGACATGGGACGACGAGGCGGGGCGGGGCGTCCTGTGCTCTCCCGACCTGCCAGGTGACGTCCTCGCCGAGGCGGGGGCCGTCCGCGGGCGGCCCTCGAGCCTGGCGGAGGGTGCCGCGGTGCTCTTCGACTACGAGGCGGCGGACCAGGAGGGCTTCGGCTTCCGGGCCAGGTGGGTACGCCCGCGGCCGGTCACGGCCTGAGCGAGTCCGCCGGATCGAACCGGAGCACCACCTCGAAGATGCCCTGCTCCTCGACCGCCTCGAGGTCACCCTCGGAGGCACGGAAGATCGCGAGCATGGCGTCGTTGCCCGACAGCACGTCGGCCGTGAAGCCGACCACCCCGTGGCGGCGGGCGTAGTCCGCCGTCCGTTCGTGCAGGGCCCTTCCCAGGCCGCGTCCCTGCCATTCCGGGTCCACCATGTACGCCACGTCGGCCAGGCCGGTCTCGGGATCGCGGAAGTAGCTGCTGGTGCCGACCACACGCTCGGTCTCGGAGTCCCCCACGACGGCGGCGAAGGCCATCTCGTCCTCGTAGCCGACGCTGCACAGGTGTTCGGCCATCTGGCGGGTCAAGGAGGAGAGCCGCCGGAAGAACCGGGTCAGCACGTCCTCCGGACGAAGGCGGTAGAACAGGTCCTGGAGCAGCGCCGCATCGGTCGTCCGGGTCGGCCGGACGACCACCGTGGAGCCGTCGCGCAGCTGCACCGCCCGCTCCTCGTCGACCGGGTAGGCGCCCGCCGTGCGCAGTCGTTGGTCTGCCGGTACGAGCCCCTGCCGGTGCGCCTCCTGCAGGAGCCGTGTTCGGTGGTCGGGGTGGGCGATCTCGATCAGTGACACCGCGCGCTCGCGCAACGAGCTGCCGTACACGTACGCCGAACCCCACTCGGTGACCACCCAGTGCACGTCCCAGCGCGGGACGGTGACCGGCTCGCCGGGGCCCAGCCCCGCGCGTACCGCCGACTCCCCGCGGTCGTCCAGCGAGGCGAGACAGACGATCGCACGGCCGCCCTGCGAACGGACCGCGCCGGCGTGGAACAGGGCCTGGGCGGCCACGCCTCCGTACGGGACGCCGTCCCTCGCCTCCGCGCACACCTGGCCGGTCAGGTCGACGGAGTACGCCTGCGTGATCGAGACCATCCGTTCCTGCGCGGCGACGACGTCGGGATCGCTGACGGAGTCGAGCGGGCGCAGCACGACGTCGGGGTTGCCGTCGAGGAGGTCGTAGAGGCGGCGGGTGCCCACGGCGGTGCTCGCCACGACCTTGCCGCGGCTCATCGTCTTGCGCCGGCCCGTGACGGCGCCTGTCTCCAGCAGGTCGACCATCGCGTCGGTGACCAGGTCCGAGTGGATCCCGAGGTCGCGGCGCGTGCCCAGGTAGCTCAGCACCTGCGAGGGCACCCGCCCCAGGCCGACCTGCAGGGTGCTGCCGTCGTCGACCAGCCGCGCCACGTACCGCGCGATCTGCTCGGCGGCGGGGCCGGCCTCCGGCGGCTCGTGCTCCGACACGCCCGGCTCGACCTCGACCAGCACGTCCAGCTCCTCGATGCTGACCAGGCTGTGCGGACCGGTGTGCGGCATCGCGGGGTTGAGCTCGGCCAGCACCAGGTCCGCGGAGCGGACCGCCTGCAGCGTCACGTCGACCGACACGCCCAGGCTGCAGCGACCGAGCGCGTCGGGCGGACGGACCTGGACCATGGCGACGTCGACCCGGAGGCGTCCCTGCCGCATCAGGCGCGGGACCGCGGGTGGGGGGAGCGGGACGTAGTCCAGCCGCCCCGACTCGAGCAACCCGCTGCTGGCGGGGCTCACGTGGAAGGTGCGGCGGTGCAGCAGGCTGGTCGTAGGCATCGGGTCGGTGCCGAAGAGCTGGACGAGCCGGACCCCCGGGTGGTCGACCGCCGCTGCCTCGAGCGCCTCCACCAAGCGTCGGGGGGCGCCGCACGCCGTGCCGAGGAACACTGTCGCGCCCGGTGGGATGCGCTCCACGGCGTCGGTGGCGCTCACACAGCGCGAGCGCCACCAGTCGCGGTTCCCGATCAGCCTCATGCGACCTCCGGCCGGCCAACCTAGCGGCAGCTGCGAAGTCAGGGCAGAGCCAGGAGGGCTGCGAGACCGACGACGACGACGACGGCACGAAGCACAGCTGGTGGCAGGCGCCGACCCACCCGGGCACCGAGCCAGCCCCCCAGAGTGGCGCCGACGGCGACCAGGAGCGCCGCACCCCAGTCGACGGGCGCCACCACGACGAACACCGCTCCGGACACCAGGTTGGCGAGTCCCGCGAGCACGTTCTTGGCGGCGTTGACCCGCTGCAGCCCCTCGTCGAGGGTGAGCCCGAGGGCGGCGATCAGCATGATCCCCTGGGCGGCGCCGAAGTAGCCCCCGTACATCCCGGTGGCGAGCACGAAGAGCCAGGCCACCGGTCCACCGTGCGCACGGCGGGGTCGGTCGCGCAGCCGGTCCACCAGCCACGGCTGGACGACGACCAGCGTGCAGGCCAGGACCACGAGCACCGGGACCACCGTCGCGAAGACCGCCGGCGGCAGCACCAGGAGGACGGCGGCGCCGGCCAGGGCACCCAGGACGGTCGCGGACCCCAGACGCACGAGCCTCTCCCGCTGCCCGACCAGCTCGGCGCGGTACCCGAGGGCGCCTGTGACGGCGCCGGGGACGAGGCCGACGGTGTTGGACACGTTCGCGGTCACCGGCGGCAGGCCCACGGCCAGCAGCGTCGGGAACGTGATGAGGCTCCCGGACCCGACGACGGCGTTGATCGTGCCCGCGGCGAGGCCCGCCAGGACGACTGCCGCGGCCTCCAGGGGGGTCACCCGGGCCGCAGCCTACGGAAGGGTCACCTCATCGGACGGTCGTCGATCGCCGAGTCCTGCGCCTCGGCGAGGGCATCCTGGACTTCCTGTTCCGCGGCGCCCACCGCAGCCGCGGAGGCCTCCTCCGCCAGCCGGGTCGCCTCCTCCTGGGCGCGCCGGACGTCCTCCGGCAGCTCGCCGACCTCGACCGCGGGCGTGGACTCGGCTGCTGCAGCCAGGCCGGACCGACCCCCGACCTGGCCGGCCAGGTTCCCGAGACCCTCGAGCGCCTGGCCGAGCTCGCTCGGCACGATCCACACCTTGTTGGCGTCCCCCTGGGCGATCTGCGGGAGCATCTGCAGGTACTGGTAGGAGAGCAGCTTCTGGTCCGGCTTGCCGCGGTGGATGGCGTGGAAGACGGTCTGGATCGCCTGCGCCTCGCCGTCGGCGCGGAGCACGGCGGCCTGCTTCTCCGCCTCGGCGGTGAGGATGGTCGACTGCTTCGCGCCCTCGGCCCGCAGGATCGCCGCCTGCTTCTCGCCCTCGGCGGTGAGGATCTGGCTCTGCCGGTGCCCCTCGGCGGTGAGGATGACAGCGCGCTTGTCGCGGTCGGCGCGCATCTGCTTCTCCATCGAGTCCTGGATCGAGTGCGGCGGGTCGATGGCCTTGAGCTCCACGCGGTTGACCCGGATGCCCCACTTGCCGGTGGCCTCGTCGAGGACGCCGCGCAGGGCATTGTTGATCTCCTCGCGGCTGGTGAGTGTGCGCTCGAGGTCCATGCCGCCGATGACGTTGCGCAGCGTGGTCACCGTGAGCTGCTCGATACCGGCGATGTAGTTGGCGATCTCGTACGTCGCGGCCTTCGGGTCGTTCACCTGGTAGTAGATGACCGTGTCGATCGACACGACGAGGTTGTCCTGGGTGATCACCGGCTGCGGCGGGAAGGAAACGACCTGCTCGCGCAGGTCGAGCAGCGGCAGGACACGGTCGACGAAGGGGACGACGACGGTCAGGCCGGGTTCGAGCGTCCGGTTGTAGCGCCCGAGCCGCTCGACGATGCCGGCCCGCGCCTGGGGCACGATCCGTACGGACTTCGCGATCACCACGAGGACGAACAGGGCCAGGACCCCGACGAAGACGAGTAGCCCGATCTCCATGCCTAGACAGCCTCCGATTCGTAGACCAGTGCGGTGGCGCCCTTGATCTCGATGACGTCCACGGTCCTGCCGACCTCGATGGTGGCGTGCTCGTCGAAGGGCCGCGCGGTCCAGACCTCGCCGCCGAGCTTCACCAGCCCCCCGTGCGCGTGCACCGTCTCGATGACCAGGGCCTTGGTGCCGACCAGCGCGGCGATCCCCGTCCGTGCCGCGACCGGCTGGCGTAGGTGGCTCTTGGCGATCGGCCGCACCACACCCAGCAGTGCTGCGCTGCTGCCGATCGCCACGAGAGCGGCGACCAGAAACGGGGCACCCAGTGCAGCCGCGACCGCGCCGGCCGCCGCGCCGCCGGCCAGCATGAGGAACGTGAGGTCGAGGGTCGTGGTCTCGGCGATGCCGAGCAGGAGGGCAAGGGCGAGCCAGGCGGACCACTGGTTGTCCGCGAGCCAGTCGATCAGCTCTCCCACGGGTACCAACCTAGGCGATTCAGGAGCGCCGTGCTCGGGCCGCCCACCGGCCGTCGGCGTGCTGGAGCTTGAGCGGAAGGCCGAAGCACTCCGACAGCGACGCGGGCGTCAGCGTGGTCTGCACCGGCCCGGCGGCCACGACCCGGCCCTCGCGGAGCAGCAGGGCGTGTGTGAACCCGGGCGGGACCTCTTCGACGTGGTGCGTGACGAGGACGGTGGCGGGCGAAGTAGGATCGGCGGCCAGGTCGGCGAGGGTGGAGACCAGCGCCTCGCGCCCGCCGAGGTCGAGCCCGGCCGCCGGCTCGTCGAGCAGGAGCAGCTCGGGGTCGGTCATCAGCGCCCGCGCGATCTGGACCCGCTTGCGCTCCCCCTCGGACAGGGTGCCGAAGGTGCGGTCAGCGAGGTGGGCGACGCCCAGCCGGCCGAGCAGGTCCCGTGCCCGCTGGTCGTCGTAGTCCTCGTACGGCTCTCGCCACCGCCCGAGCACGGCGTACGAGGCAGTGAGCACGACGTCGCGGACTCGTTCCGTACGGGGCACGCGGTCGGCGAGCGCGGCGCTGGTGAGGCCGATCCGGGGCCGGAGCTCGAACACGTCGACAGCTCCCAGCAGCTCTCCCAGCACCGCTGCATATCCGGTCGAGGGATGCATCTGGGCGGCGGCGACCTGGAGCAAGGTGGTCTTGCCGGCGCCGTTCGGGCCGAGCACGACCCACCGGTCGGCCTCGTCGACCGTCCAGGTCACCTCGTCCAGCAGGCGCTGGCCGGAGCGGACCACCGAGACGTCGGCGAGCTCGAGCACGGCGGTCATCGCAACACGGTCCTCCCGGCGTGGTCGACGCGGCATCACGACCCTAGGGCAACACCGATGCCTAGGCTGGTCGCCATGCTGGCGCTCCCCCGCTCCGCGCGGCTCGCCACCTGGGCGACCGCCTGGCTGGCCGGCGAGGCCTCGCTCGACGACGTGGTCGACCGCGTCCAGGGCGGCGACGAACCGCACACCGTCGAAGGAGTCCCGGGTTCCCCCGGCCCCACCAGCCTGGCGACGGCGCTCGGTGCCCTCAGGGCGCGCGGGGCGAGGGCGCTCCTGCTGGCGCTGCCACGGCCCGGAGACCTCCTCGGACTCGCGGGGGGACCGGAGGTCACAGGTGCCGCCGTACTCGCCGGGGAGGCAGCGGTCGCACACGGCACCGGTGTGGCACTCGTTCCCCGGGTGGAGGCCTTCGGCCCGCCCGGGGACGTCGGCCATCTGGTGTCGTGGGGCTGGTTCCCGGCCGGAGAGCGAGGCGACCTGCCAGGCATTGCCGAAGCCGACCGGGTCCTCCGGGAGAGCCTGCTGGAGGCCGCCGCGACCCTCACCGACCTGGACGTCGCCACGTGGCGTCCCGAGGTGGCCCAGCTGCTGGAGGACGTCCGCGGGGCCGCTCCGGCCGAGCCCCTTCCCCGGCCGTACCCGCCGCGGGCCCAGGCCCTGGCCGCGCAGGCGGCCCGGCTGTGGGCCGTGGTCGACTTCGCCCTGGACGACGACGGGGGGGCGCTGACGACGACAGCGGCGGGATCCCGCAGGGCCGCGCTCCTCCCCCTCGAGTCCGCCGCGCGCCGTGCCCTGGTGGCGGCCTGCGCATCAGTCGGGGGCCGGCGGTGACGGCGCCTCGCTCGCTGCTCATCACGATGACCGGTCGCGACCGGCCGGGCGTGACCTCACGGCTGTTCTCGGCGCTCGCCCGGCACGACGTCCAGGTCCTCGACGTCGAGCAGGTCGTCGTCCGTGGGCGCCTGGTACTGGGCGTCCTGGTCACGTCCGGCCGTGACGAGGACGCGGTCCGCCGGGCCGCCGAGACGGCGGCTGCGCAGCTCGACCTGGACGTCGAGGTCAGTGCTGGCACAGGGGACGGCACTCCGGCCCGCCAGGGCCGGGTCCACGTCATCGTGCTGGGGCACCCGCTGCTTCCCGCGGCGGTCGCAGGGGTCGCGGGCCGCATCGCCGAGGCCGGCGCCAACATCGACCGGATCGTTCGCCTCGCCGCCTACCCGGTGACCTCCGTGCAGTTCGAGGTGTCCGGGGCCGATCCGCATGCCCTGCGGGAGGCGCTGGCTGCAGAGGCAGCGCGGCAGCAGGTGGACGTGGCCGTCGAGGCGTCAGGGTTGTACCGGCGGGCCAAGCGGTTGCTCGTGATGGACGTCGACTCCACCCTCGTGCAGGGTGAGGTGATCGAGATGCTGGCGGCGAGGGGCGGCGTCCTCGAGCAGGTCGCGCGGGTCACCCAGTCGGCGATGCGCGGCGAGATCGACTTCGAGGAGTCGCTGCGCTCCCGCGTGGCTGCGCTCGCCGGGCTCGACGCCGCCGCCCTCGAACAGGTCCGCCGGGAGGTCGTGCTCACCCCAGGTGCCCGGACCCTCGTCCGGACGCTGAGGCGGGTGGGCTACCTGTTGGCGGTCGTGAGCGGCGGGTTCACCCAGGTCATCGACCCGCTCCGCGACGAGCTGGGGCTCGACTTCGCTGCCGCCAACACCCTCGAGGTCGTCGACGGTCGGCTCACCGGGCGCCTGGTCGGTCCGGTGGTCGACCGAGCCGGCAAGGCGGAGGCACTGCGCAGGTTCGCGGCCGAGGCCGGGGTCCCGTTGTCTCAGACGGTGGCCGTGGGGGACGGTGCCAACGACCTGGACATGATCGCCGCGGCGGGTCTGGGTATCGCGTTCAACGCCAAGCCGGTCGTCCGGGAGGCTGCCGACACCGCCGTCAGCGTTCCGTACCTCGACGCCGTGCTGTACCTCCTCGGAATCAGCCGTGAGGAGATCGAGGCGGCCGATGCGGCAGACGGTCTGGTGACTCCGGCCCCCGCACTCGGCTGACGCCGCTCCTTCGACCGATCAACCTCGCGGGACGACGAACGTCGTCAGGCGGCAGGTCTCCGGGTCCAACGCCGACCAGCGGCCGGGGACCTCCAGGACGGCGAGACCGGACGTCGGGAACTTCGCTTGCAGCCGGGATCGGCCCTCGCTCGTGCCCGCCCCGTCGTCGAGCAGCCCCGCGAGGCGTTCGATGCCCGGGTTGTGGCCGACGACCAGCACGTTGGGTGTTGCCGCCGGGATGTCTCGGAGGACGTCGAGGAGATCGCCGGCTCCCGCGTCGTAGACCTCGTCGGTCACCCGGACCTCACCCGTCGACCCGAGCTCCGCCGCAACGGCGTCCCAGGTCTGCCTGGCCCGCTGCGCAGTGGAGACGAGCACCAGGTCCGGCGCCATGCCGTTGGCGGCGAGCCACCGGCCCACGGCGGCGGCGTCACGGCGGCCCCGGTCGGCCAGCGGCCGGTCGTGGTCGGCCACGCCGTCCGGCCAGGCGGACTTGGCGTGCCGGAGGAGCAACAGACGACGCGTGGTGTCGGGCACCGGCCGAGCATCCCATGCCCGTCGCCGGGTCACCGGCGATGGATCGGCTCGGCCCGGCCCGGTCACGGCGATGGCCCGCCGGAGGTCAGCCGGCGGGGTGGTGGGCGTGTTCGGGGGGTCCGGTGGTGTGCGGTCGGCCTGCTGCTCGTCGGCGGGTGTGTTGGACCAGCCGGTGCAGCCGGGCCCGGACCAGGGCGGTGAGGTCCGGGTCGGGCACCGGGTGCTCGCCCAGTGGGGGCAGCGGGGTGGTGGTGTAGGACCGGCCCAGTGGGCTGGTCTGGGTCAGCGCCCCGCTGTCGGGGTGCAGCCGGTGGCACCGGGCGCCGCAGGTCTTCGCGTCGTGGTGCGGCTGGTGCAGGGGCACGGTGTTGCCGGCCCCGGTGGGCCCGGCCGGCCACGGGGTGTCGTGGTCGAGCTGCAGGCCGTGCCGGGCGGTGCAGCCGCGGGCGGCGCACACCCCGCCGGCCCGGGCCAGCACGAAGGCGCGCACCGCCGCGGTGGGCCGGTAGGAACGGATCGGCGCGGT